>NZ_JBHSWW010000021.1:0-22468 GCF_042661865.1 Halorubrum tibetense | reverse complement strand
CGTGACCGGCGCCGTCGTCGTCGCCGTCGCCGTCACTGCCGTCGCTGCCGTCGTCGCCGTCGCTGGCGTCGTCGATCATACCGTCCGGTCGACGACGGTGATATATAAGCGGTGAGGGCCGTCGAAGATGACCGGTTCGACCGAGCGTCCCGTTGTTCGAACGGAGTGCGATCGGCGGGTCGTTGCGTCAGCGGGGCTATCGCGGCGCGGTCCCGGAACGCTCCCGGTCGGCGGGCGGCTCCCGATCCGGAACCATCCGGGCGAGGACCTCGGGACGTCGCCGTTGGAGGGCCGCGCCGGCGACCGCGCCCGAGAAGGTCGCCAGCACGAACGCGGCGGCCAGCGGATACAACGCGACGGCGAGGGCAGTAACGGGGAGTGCCCCCAGTATCGCGATGGATCGCCAGGTGAGATCGCGGGGGATCGGCTGGGGACCGACGTAGGCCCCCCGGTGGGTCGTGAGTCGTGAATGCGGTCGTGATCGTGACATCGTTTCGTGGTCGGTGTCCTCTCGGCGCGAGTCCCTCGCGCCGTGGTTGCTGCTCGTTCGTCGGTCGGTTCGTTGTTGATTCGTCGTCGATTCCTCGTTCGCTCGCCGTCGTCGGCCGCATTTGCGCCGCCGAACGGATCGTGCGGACCGTATCCGCGGTCACGCCGGACGTGCTTCGTGGACGCCGACGATCCCGGTGAGATCCGAGAGCGTCGCGTCCGGTGCGAGCCGGACCGAGGCCTCGACCTCCACCATGAGGTCGTTGAGGCGGGGCTGGAGTCCGACGACATCGACGTCGAGGACCTCGATGTCGTCGTGGCGGGCGAGTCTGGATCGGACACCGGCGTGGAGGTCGCCCGCGGCGTCGCGAGGGACCTCCAACCGGAGCGCGACGTCGGTCGCGCGGCAGGTCATGGCTGCCATACGGACCCGGGAGGGAGTCGATTCCTCACCCGAGGCTCTGCCGCTTGAGCTACCGGGTCTGTGTCGAGGGACACGGGGGAGAGAAAGACGCGCTCGCTCCGACGGGCGGCCGCTCCCGCCCCCGCGTCCGGGTTACGCGGTGACGGTGTCGGTACGAGCGACGACCGTCCCGCGGATCCGAGCCCCGAGACTCTTCCAACCGGCGAGCATCGGGGTGGAGATGGGGACGGTCATGGGTGTCTGCTCGGCGGGTGTCCCGCCGAAGCGTATCCCCACAGATTCGTGTGTTCGACTTAATATTTTCTTGGTTATGTGTCGCAATGACAGACATCGAGTGCTGCCTCTCGCTTCCCCGCCGAGATACCGCTCCCGACTCTCCGCGGAGTTTTCGGACACACGGACGGCTCGCTGTGCTCGCCGTGTTGTGTGTCCGAAAACGTCCTGACGGAGTCCCACGCGAGCGGAGCGAGCGTGGGGCACGTCAGGTCGCGAACGCAGCGGCCGTCGAACGAAGTGAGACGGCCGCAAAGTGAGCGTCCTGACGGAGATTTGAACTCCGGTCCCTGGCTCCGCAAGCCAAGAGGATAGTCCACTACCCTACCAGGACTCGATTACATCTATCGCCGAGGTACTTAAGACGGTTACGGTCCGGCGGCCCCGTGTTCGGTGCTCCCATGGCGGCCCTCGTCGGTAGTTCGCCCCCCGCGAAACCGTCGGTACGGGCCGTGCAACGGTGTCTCCCTGGCTATTTATATACTCTTGCCCCGTCGTGAGAGGTATGTACCGCCGGAGTCTCCTCGCCACGACCGCCGCGGCCGCGGCCGCCGCCGTCGCCGCCGCCGGCTGTGTCGACGGCTCCGATGCCGGTGAGTCGGGGGACGATGGCCCCGACTCGGGATCCCCGAGCTCCGACTCTGCGAGCTCAGGCAGTTCCGACTCCAGCGGTTCCAACTCCACCGCGTCCGTTGTCGAGGTTGCGACGGAGCCGGAGCCCGAACACGTCGAGATCGACGAGGCGGACGCCGAGACAGTGGGCGAGGCCGTGATCGAGTTCACGAGCGACGCCGTCCACGTCGACGGGACGGTTCTCGGCGAGACGGGCTGTCACGGTGTCGCGCTCGCGGACGCAACCGTCACCGACGACCGGTTCCGTGTGGTCGTCGCCGCCGTCGACGACTCGGATCCCGAGGAGCTGTGTACGCAGGCGCTGACGGAAGTGGGCTACGCGGTCGATGCGGCTTTCGTCGACGGTGTCCCGGGATCGGTGACCGTCGTCCACGACGACGCCGATGGCCACGCGGTCGTCGCCACCGACTCCCCCGACGACGTGTGACTTGCGGGGGGCCAACGTTGTTCAAACGACGACTGAACGTTTTTGTACCGAACCGCCACCAACTCCCGTATGGCGAGGGAACTCACCGCGTCGCGAGCGGGACGGATCCGTCCCGCTGACGGCGCAAAAACGGCGCAAGGACAACGCTTATCCGCGAAGTCGACCACCCACGAGGTACGCGTATGGGAGCTATAGAGGACGTCTACGAGGACCTCGACACCGACGTCGAGTTCGAGGAGTTCGCGGCGGCAGTCGAGGATAAAGTCGAGCAGATGGGTGGCCTCGCCGACGAGGAGACGGCGGCGATGCTCATCGCCCACGAGCTGCGCGATGAGGAGGCGGACACCATCGCCGACATCGAACCCGGGATGAACGAGGTGAAGTTCATGGGAAAGGTGACCTCCATCGGCGAGGTCCGGACGTTCGAACGCGATGGCGAGGACGGCGAGGGACGGGTGTGTAACGTCGATGTCGCGGACGCCTCTGGTTCCGTTCGAGTCGCTCTTTGGGACGAAATGGCGGTCGGTGCTGAGGAGGAGCTGGAGGTCGGCGACGTCCTCCGGGTCATGGGTCGGCCCAAGGAGGGGTACAGCGGGCTCGAAGTGAGCGCGAACAAAGTCGAGACGGACGACGACGCCGAGGTCGATGTGCAGGTGCTCGACACCTACCGCGTGGAGGACCTGTCGCTCGGCGCGTCCGACGTCGATCTCGTCGGAAAAGTGCTTGACACCGACGCGGTCCGGACCTTCTCGCGCGACGACGGTTCCGAGGGTCAGGTGTCGAACCTCACCGTCGGCGACGAAACCGGCCGTGTCCGGGTCACCATGTGGGACGACAAAGCCGAGCTCGCCGAGGAGTTCGCGGCCGGCGAAGTCGTTGAGGTCGGCGACGGCTACGTCCGCGAGCGCGACGGCGACCTCGAGCTCCACGTCGGCGACCGTGGCACCGTCGAGCGCGTCGACGAGGACGTCGAGTACGTCCCGGAGACCACCGATATCGACGACGTGGAGATCGGAGAGACGGTCGACATCGCCGGTGGGGTCATCGAGACCGACCCCACGCGGACGTTCGACCGCGACGACGGTTCCGAGGGGCAGGTCCGCAACGTCCGTATCAAGGACGACACCGGAGAGATACGAGTAGCGTTGTGGGGTGATAAAGCGGACAAAGCGATCGACCTCGCCGACCGCGTCGTGTTCACCGACGTCGAGATCCAGGACGGCTGGCAGGACGACCTCGAGGCCTCCGCTAACTGGCGATCGACGGTGTCCGTCCTTGACGACACCCCGGGAGACGCGAGCGGGACGACCCCCGACGCCGCCGACACCGCTGGAACCGACGACTCCGACGGGACGGGCCTCGATGCCTTCGCCGGCGACGCCGATGCGTCCGGAGCCGGCACGTCCGGAGCCGACGCGGCCGGAAGCGATCCGGATGCGACGCCCGGTACTGGAAGCGGAAGCGCCGGAGAGGGCGCGTCGGGCTCCGCGGCGGCGGTGACGGCCGACTCCAGCGCAACCGAGTCCGTGGAGTTCACTGGGACCGTCGTCCAGACGGGTGACCCGGTCGTCCTCGACGACGGGCAGCGGACGAAACGCGTCGAGACGGACGCGAGCCTCCGTCTCGGCGAGGAGATCACGGTCCGCGGCCCGGAGCGGAACGGCGCGATACACGCGGAAGACGTGTTTTAACCTGCGGGCGTCGGCTCCGCAACCACACCGGGGGGTTCCCCCCCATCACTACCGGTCGTTCCGCCGTCCCGCCCTTGCTCTCGTCCGCCACGGAACGAACCCCTGAAGTGCCACGAGCCACCCGTTCGACCCCGCAAACGCGGTAACGGAAAGCGTTATACCCTGGACGGACGCGTCTGTGTGTATGAGTGTCGAGTTGCCGTTCGCGCCCGTCGACGCGATCATCCGGCGGAACGCCGGCGAGCTTCGCGTCAGCGCCGACGCGGCCGAGGAGCTCGCTCGGCGGATCCAGTCGCACGGGGCGGAGCTGGCGATCGACGCGGCCGAGCGTGCAACCGATGACGGCCGCAAGACCCTGATGGCGTCGGACTTCGGCGTTGAACAGGTGATCCCACGCGAGGAGCTTTCCTTGCCGGTCGCCCCCATCGACCGGATCGCGCGACTACGTATCAACGACCGATATCGGATCGGCGTCGACGCGCGGATCGCGCTGGCCGACATCCTCGAGGACTACGCCGACAACGTCGCGAGCGCCGCCGCGACGCTCGCCCGACACGCGGATCGACGCACCGTACAGGCCGAGGACATCGAGACGTACTTCGCGCTGTTCGAGTAGATGCGCTTCGGCTACAGCGAACGGTGTCTGGCCCACGACACGGGCGACCGCCATCCCGAGAACCCGGACCGGCTCCGGGCGATCCGTCGCGGGCTCGCCAAGCGGCACGGCGTCGAGTACACCGAGGCCGACCCCGCGAGTCGTGACGCCGTCACCGCCGTCCACGACGAGGGATACGTCGACGAGCTGGAGTCGTTCTGTGCGGACGGCGGCGGCAACTGGGACCCTGACACGGTCGCTGGCGAGGAGACGTGGGACGCCGCGCTGATGTCCGCCGGGCTCGCCCAGTGGGCGGCCGAAACCGCACTCGCTGGCGAGAACGGCCGCCGGACCCCGTTCTCCATCGGTCGCCCCCCCGGACACCACGCCGTTCCGGACGACGCGATGGGGTTCTGCTTTTTCAACAACGCGGCCGTCGCGGCGCAGTCGGTCATCGACGACGGGTTAGCGGATAGCGTCGCGATCTTCGACTGGGACGTACACCACGGCAACGGAACGCAGGACGTCTTCTACGACCGGGGCGACGTGTTCTACGCGTCGATCCACGAGGAGGGGCTGTATCCCGACACGGGCGACCTGCTGGAGACCGGGCAGGGGAGTGGCGAAGGGACGACCGCCAACCTCCCGCTCGCGGCCGGTGCCGGTGACGCAGACTACCGATACGCGGTCGAGGAGGCGATCGCACCCGCTATCGAACGCTTCGACCCGGACCTGCTCGTCGTCTCCGCCGGCTTCGACGCGCACCGACACGACCCGATCTCGCGGATGCGCGTCTCCTCCGAGGGGTACGCTCTGTTGACCGACCGGATGCGTGCGCTCGTCGACCGCCTCGACGCCGCCGCAGCGTACGTCCTCGAGGGAGGCTACGGGCTCGACACGCTCGCCGAAGGGGTGTCGATGGTCCACGAGACGTACGACGGCCGCTCCCCCGTCGTCGATGACGCCGAACCGGACGAACGGACCGAACAGCTGGTGGCGGAGCTCCGGACCGCGCTCGACCTCTGATCGATACTCGACGAGTCGAGTATGGGAGTAACACACAAGATAGTGGAGTCCGATCGACACGTATGCCCAGCAAACGGCTGTTCGGTACCGGTAGCGGACGAACCGCTCGTAGCGTAGCCACGACCGGCGCGTCCATCGGTGCGTCGATCGGCTCCCGTTTCGGTCCGGTCGGGGCAGGCGTCGCATCGGGGTTCGGCGGTGCGGTCGGCTATCTGATCGGGTCGAGTCTCGATGGCGTTACGCCGATACCCGACGGGGGACATCCCGTGAGTGCCGACGGGGGGCGCCCCGTGAACGACGATGGAGAACGCCCCGTGAGCGCGGACCGACGCGTCCCGACCTCCGACTCTACCGACCGGCGACGGGTGCCGGAATCGGAGCGCCCGGTGTCGATCGAGGTCGTCGAAGAATAGGCGACGAGCGGCACGTCCCGCTCGCCGGTTGGTGGCGACAGAATACACCCGGAGCGGGAGCTGAACCCGGAGGAGTTCACTCGCTCCGCTCGCCTCAGATTCAATTCCCTTCAATCTGGGTTCGTCGACGCCGAACTCGCTCGTCGCTACCGCTCCTCGATCATGGTCGGTGTCGACAGGAACGCCCGGAGCGGGATTTGAACCCGCGTCACGACCGTGACAGGGTCGTATGATGGGCCACTACACCATCCGGGCAGACAGCGACGCCAGCCCCGAAAACGGGGACGCCCGGAGCGGGATTTGAACCCGCGTCACGACCGTGACAGGGTCGTATGATGGGCCACTACACCATCCGGGCGCGTCGCATCAGTCCGTACCGGGGTCTGGCAAATAAGGCTTGCCATCGGCGGTGAGGATGGGTCGGTGTAACACTCCGGGCGGTACGTTTTTGTGTGCTACTCTCCACCGTGGAAACGACGACCGTTGCGGGTCGCCGTGAGCCGTGCGCGGCGGACTTGACAAACCTTATGCGGCTGGAGCCGCTATGCCGCTGTAGTATCTCGTGATAGCTTTTCCCCACCACCAGCACCCATGGTAGACGTAAGCCAACACGAACTCGTTCCGGATCACGTCCTGATCGATGATCCCGAGGAGATCGACGCGATCCTGGACGAGTACGACGTGAGAAAGACCAACCTGCCGAAGATCAAACGCACCGATCCTGCGACCCCGGATGATGCCGAAGTCGGGGACGTGGTGAAGATCGTCCGAAACTCCCGCACGACCGATCAGGCGGTCGTGTATCGACTCGTCGTCTCATGAACAGGCAAGACCGACGCGTGGTGTCACGCGAGTATTTCTCCGACGACCGGCTCGCCGAACACCACTTCCGATCGTTCAACAACTTCTTGGATCGCGGGATGCAGGAAGTCGTCGATGAGAAGGAGACCATCGAAACCGACATCGGCGACAAAGAGGGTCAAGAGCCCGTCTACGTCGAGCTCGGCGATGTCCGAATGGTCACGCCCCGCGTCCGCGAGGCCGACGGCTCCGAGGAACTGCTGTATCCCCAAGAGGCTCGACTCCGGAACATCACCTACTCCGCGCCGGTGTTCATGGAGATGTCCATCGTGCGCGGCGGCGAGGACGAGCCGGAGACCGTCGTCGACACGACGGAGACGAAGGTCGGCCGGATGCCGATCATGGTCGGCTCGAACAAGTGTAACATGGCCGATTTCTCCGACGAGGAGCTGATCGACATCGGCGAGGACCCGGTCGACCCCGGCGGCTACTTCATCGTCAACGGCTCCGAGCGCGTGCTCATGACGAGCGAGGACCTCGCGCCGAACAAGATCCTCGCGGAGTACGACTCGAAGTACGGCGACGAGATCCAGGTCGCCAAGACGTTCTCCCAGCGCCGCGGGTACCGCGCCCTGGTGCTGTGTGAGCGCAACCGGGAGGGACTCCTCGAGGTGTCGTTCCCCTCGGTGTCCGGCTCGATCGACTTCGTCACGCTGGTTCGCGCGCTCGGGCTCGAATCCGACGAAGAGATCGTCCACCGGGTCTCGGACGACCCGGAGATCGTGAAGTTCATGCTGGAGAACTTAGAGGAGGCGTCGGTGCAGACGACCGAGGAAGCCATCGAAACCCTCGGCGAGCGCGTCGCCTCCGGTCAGGGGAAGAACTACCAGCTGAAGCGGGCGAACTACGTCATCGATCGCTATCTCCTCCCGCACCTCCACGAGGAGGGCGTCGACGAGGAAGACGTTCGGATCAACAAGGCGTACTACCTCTGTCGGATGGCGGAGGCGTGCTTCGAGCTCGCCTTGGACCGCCGCGAGGCCGACGACAAGGACCACTACGCGAACAAGCGGCTGAAGGTCTCCGGGGACCTGATGCGTGATCTGTTCCGGACGGCCCTGAACAAGCTGGCACGTGACGTGAAGTACCAGCTCGAACGGGCGAACATGCGGAATCGACAGCTCACCGTCAACACGGTCGTTCGCTCGGACGTGCTGACGGAACGGCTTGAACACCCGATCGCGACGGGGAACTGGGTCGGCGGTCGCTCCGGCGTCTCCCAGCTCGTCGACCGAACGGACTACATGGGCGTGCTGTCTCACCTGCGACGTCTCCGGTCGCCGCTGTCTCGGTCACAGCCGCACTTCGAGGCGCGAGACCTCCACGCGACCCAGTGGGGTCGTATCTGTCCATCCGAGACGCCGGAGGGGCCGAACTGTGGGCTCGTGAAGAACTTCGCGCAGGCGATGGAGCTGTCACAGACGGTGGACGACGAACAGGGGCTGAAACGAGAACTGGCGTCGATGGGTGTCGAGGGGATCCCCGGCATCGAGGGCGTCGAACGACAGACGGCGGACGACTAATATGGCTCAAGCAGAACGCGAAGCGAAAGTGTACGTGAACGGCAGCCTCGTCGGGACCCATCCGGACCCGAACGAGCTCGCCGAGCAGATCCGCGAAGCGCGCCGTCGAGGCGACGTGAGCGAAATGGTGAACGTCTCGGTCAAAGACCGGACCCGGGAAGTGATCGTCAACGCGGACGCGGGACGCGCCCGTCGCCCGCTTATCGTGGTGGAGAACGGTGAACCGCTTCTCGGCGACGAAGAGATCGACGCCCTCGAACGCGGCGACGTCGAGTTCGAGGACCTCGTCGATCGCGGCTACGTCGAGTTCATCGACGCCGAGGAGGAGGAGGACATCCTCGTTGCCGTCGACGAAGAGGACGTCACCGACGACCACACGCACCTCGAGATCGACCCGCAGCTCGTGTTCGGTATCGGTGCCGGGATGATCCCGTACCCCGAACACAACGCGAGCCCGCGAATTACGATGGGTGCGGGGATGATGAAACAGTCGCTCGGGCTCCCCTCGGCGAACTATCGAATCCGACCGGACACACGTCAGCACCTGCTCCACTACCCGCAGCTGGCGATGGTGAAGACGCAGACGTCCGATCAGATCAGCTTCGACGAACGCCCCGCCGCACAGAACTTCGTCGTCGCCGTGATGTCCTACGAGGGGTTCAACATCGAGGACGCGCTGGTGATGAATCAGGGCTCCGTCGACCGCGCGCTCACCCGCTCGCACTTCTTCCGGACCTACGAGGGCGAGGAGCGTCGGTACCCCGGTGGTCAGGAGGACCGCTTCGAGATCCCAGCACAGGACGTCCGGGGCGCGCGTGGCGAGGACGCCTACACCCACCTCGACGAGGACGGCCTCGTCAACCCCGAAACGAAGGTGGACGAGTCCTCGGTGCTGTTAGGCAAGACCAGCCCGCCACGGTTCCTCGAGGAGCCGGACGACATGGGAGGTCTCTCCCCGCAGAAGCGGCGTGAGACCTCGGTGACGATGCGTTCTGGCGAATCCGGCGTCGTCGACACCGTGACCCTGATGGAGGGAGAGGACGGCTCCAAGCTCTCCAAGGTGAAGGTCCGGGACCAGCGGGTTCCCGAGCTCGGGGACAAGTTCGCGTCCCGACACGGCCAGAAGGGTGTCGTCGGCCACCTCGCGCCACAGGAGGACATGCCGTTCACCGAGGAGGGGGTCGTCCCCGACCTCGTGATGAACCCCCACGCCCTCCCGTCGCGGATGACGGTGGGGCACGTCCTGGAGATGCTCGGCGGCAAGGTCGGCTCGTTGCGCGGATCGCGGGTCGACGGGACGCCGTTCCAGGGTGAAGACGAGGAGGAGCTCCGGAGCGGATTGGAGGAGCACGGGTTCAAATCCTCCGGCAAGGAGGTCATGTACTCCGGCGTCACCGGCGAGAAGATCGACGCGGAGATCTTCGTCGGGACGATCTTCTACCACAAGCTGTACCACATGGTGTCGAACAAGCTCCACGCCCGTTCCCGCGGTCCGGTGCAGGTACTCACGCGCCAGCCGACCGAGGGGCGCGCCCGCGAGGGTGGGCTTCGTGTCGGGGAGATGGAGCGCGACACGATCATCGGCCACGGCGCGTCGATGGTGCTCAACGAGCGACTGCTCGAGTCCTCGGACGCGGAGACGGTACACGTCTCCGCGGAAACCGGGCTCGTCGCGGTCGAGGACCGCGAACAGCGCCGCGTGTACGACCCGGTGACGGGCGACGAGGACGACATCCACGAGCTCGAGGTGAGCTATGCGTTCAAACTCCTCCTCGACGAGATGATCGCCCTGGGTATTCGACCGAAACTGGAACTGGAGGACGCGATTTAAATGTCAATGCAAACACCGAAAGTGCTCGGCGGGATCGACTTCGGCCTCATGGACCCGGAGACGTACCGGGACATGTCGGCCACGAAGGTGATCACGGCGGACACGTACGACGACGACGGCTACCCGATAGACATGGGGTTGATGGACCCGCGACTGGGCGTTATCGACCCCGGGCTGGAGTGTCGGACCTGCGGCTCTCACTCCGGATCCTGTAACGGCCACTTCGGCCACATCGAGCTCGCCGCGCCCGTTATCCACGTCGGGTTCACGAAGCTCATTCGCCGGCTGCTCCGGTCCACGTGTCGCGAGTGCGGGAAGCTGGCGCTCACTGAAGCGGAGCGCGACGAGTTCCGCGACCGGCTCGAACGGGCCGAGGAGCTCGGCGAGGACCCCCACGACGTCCTGAAGGCGGCCGTTCGACAGGCCCGGAAGGCGTCGACGTGCCCGTACTGCGGTGAGCCGCAGGCGGACATCAAACACGAGAAGCCGACGACGTACTACGAGGTCCAGGACGTGCTCTCGGGTGATTATTCCGAGCATATCGCGGCCGCGATGCAGCCCGACGAGGAGGAGGACGACCCCGGTACCTCCCCGCAGGAGCTCGCGGACGAGACCGGGATCGCGCTCGACCGGATCAACGAGATCATGGCCGGCGAGTTCCGCCCGCGGAAGGAGGACCGACGCGCCATCGAGACGGCGCTCGACGTCGACCTCACCGAGGAGGACATGAACAAGCTCATGCCCTCCGACATCCGCGACTGGTTCGAGGACATCCCGGACGAGGACCTCGAAGTGCTCGGTATCGACGCCGAACACTCCCGTCCCGAATGGATGATCCTGACGGTGCTCCCGGTACCACCGGTGACGACGCGACCGTCGATCACGCTGGACAACGGCCAGCGCTCCGAGGACGACCTCACGCACAAACTCGTCGACATCATCCGCATCAACCAACGGTTCATGGAGAACCGCGAGGCGGGTGCACCCCAGCTCATCATCGAGGACCTCTGGGAGCTGCTCCAGTACCACGTCACCACGTTCGTCGACAACGAGATAAGCGGGACCCCGCCGGCGCGACACCGCTCCGGCCGCCCGCTCAAAACCCTCAGCCAGCGGCTGAAGGGGAAGGAGGGCCGGTTCCGCGGCTCGCTTTCCGGGAAGCGCGTCAACTTCTCGGCCCGGACCGTCATCTCGCCGGACCCGACGCTCTCGTTGAACGAAGTCGGCGTTCCCGACCGGGTCGCGAAGGAGATGACCCAGACGCTCAACGTCACCGAGCGCAACGCCGAGGAGGCCCGCCAGTACGTCCGGAACGGACCCGAGGCACATCCGGGCGCGAACTACGTGCGTCGTCCCGACGGTCGACGCCTGAAGGTGACCGAGAAGAACTGCGAGGAGCTCGCCGAGAAGGTCGAGCCCGGCTGGGAGGTCAACCGACACCTCGTGGACGGGGACATCGTGATCTTCAACCGACAACCGTCGCTCCACCGGATGTCGATCATGGCCCACGAAGTGGTCGTGATGCCGTACAAGACGTTCCGGCTCAACACCGTCGTCTGCCCGCCGTATAACGCCGACTTCGACGGCGACGAGATGAACATGCACGCGCTCCAGAACGAGGAGGCCCGCGCGGAGGCGCGCGTCCTCATGCGCGTCCAAGAGCAGATCCTCAGCCCCCGGTTCGGCGGGAACATCATCGGCGCGATCCAGGACCACATCTCCGGGACGTACCTGCTCACGCACTCGAACCCGCAGTTCACCGAAACGCAGGCGCTCGACCTGCTCCGTGCGACGCGGGTCGACGAGCTGCCCGAGCCGGACGGTGTCGACGATGACGGCCGCGACTACTGGACCGGCCGGACGTTGTTCTCCGAGCTGCTTCCGAACGACCTCTCGCTGGAGTTCACCTCCTCGACGGGCGACGCCGTCGTCATCGAGAACGGACAGCTGGTGGAGGGGACGATCGACGAGGACGCCGTCGGCGCGTTCGGCGGCGAGGTCGTCGACACGCTCACCAAGGAGTACGGCGAGACGCGTGCGCGCGTCTTCATCAACGAGATCGCGTCGCTCGCGATGCGCGCGATCATGCACTTCGGCTTCTCGATCGGGATCGACGACGAATCGATCCCGCCGGCGGCCGAGCAGCAGGTCGACGAGGCGATCGGTAGCGCCTACGAGCGCGTCAACGAGCTGATCGAAACGTACCGTGCCGGCGAGCTCGAATCGCTGCCGGGCCGCAGCGTCGACGAGACGCTGGAGATGAAGATCATGCAGACGCTCGGGAAGGCCCGCGACTCCGCCGGTGAGATCGCCGATCAGCACTTCGGCGACGACAACCCGGCGGTCGTGATGGCCCGCTCCGGTGCGCGTGGGTCGATGCTGAACCTCACGCAGATGGCCGGTTCGGTCGGTCAGCAGGCGGTTCGCGGTGAGCGGATCAACCGCGGGTACGAGGACCGGACGCTCGCTCACTACAAACCGAACGACCTCTCCGCGGAGGCCCACGGCTTCGTGGAGAACTCCTACCGTGGCGGATTGACGCCCGAGGAGTTCTTCTTCCACGCGATGGGCGGCCGCGAGGGGCTGGTCGACACGGCGGTCCGGACGTCGAAGTCCGGCTACCTCCAGCGCCGGCTCATCAACGCGCTCTCCGAGCTCGAAGCGCAATATGACGGGACGGTTCGGGACACCTCCGGCCGCATCGTCCAGTTCGAGTTCGGCGAGGACGGCACTTCGCCGATCAAGGTGTCCTCCGGCGAGGGTGACGGGATCGACGTCGACGGCATCGCCGACCGCGTCATCGGTGCGGAGTTCGACTCCGCCGAGGAGAAGGAGCGGTTCCTCGGCGAGCGCGCCCCGCCGACGAACCTCTCGGAGCACGCCGGTCCAGGGTTGAACAAGGCGGAGGAGCTGGGGGTGGAATCCGATGACTGAGTACGACCACGTCACCGACGACATGGAGGCCGTAGTGGAGTCGACGGAGCTCCCCTCCCGGCTGAAGACGCAGGTATACGAGACGCTCGAAGCGAAGGCCGAGGAGCACGGCGGCGTCACGATCGAGCAGGCGACCGACATCGCCACCGGCGTCGAGAACCGCTATATCGAGACGCGCGTCGACCCGCTAGAGCCCGTCGGCACCGTTTCGGCACAGTCCATCGGTGAGCCGGGAACCCAGATGACGATGAACACCTTCCACTACGCCGGCGTCGCGGAGATCGACGTCACGCAGGGGCTCCCACGACTTATCGAGCTCGTGGACGCCCGGAAGACCCCGGACACGCCGATGATGACGGTTCACCTCGAGGGCGAGTATGCGACCGATCGCGAGAAAGCCCACGAGGTCGTCTGGTCGATCGAGTCGACGCGGATCCTCGCGCTCGGCGACGTCTCGACGAACGTCGCGGACATGCTCGTCCGGATCGACCTCAACGACGACACGCTGTTGGAGCGGTGGCCGACCCACTCCGACGCCACCGAGGTCGCCGAGATCATCGCGGAGACGATCGAGGACGCGCTCGGTGTCGACACCCGTCAGGCGGGTACCGTCATCGAGTTCGGCCCCAACGAGCCGAGCTACCGCGAGCTGCTCCAGCTCGTTGAGCGGCTCCGTGAGATCGTGTTCAAGGGGATCGAGGAAGTCGAACGCGTCGTCATCCGGAAGGAAGAGCTGGAAGAGGGCGAGGAGTTCGTCCTCTACACCGAGGGGTCCGCCTTCGGCGACGCCCTCGAGATCGAGGGGGTCGACGCCTCGCGGACGACGTGTAACAACATCCACGAGATCTACCGCAACCTCGGGGTCGAGGCCGCTCGCGAGACGATCATCGACGAGACGAAGAACACGCTCGAAGAGCAGGGGCTCGACGACGTGAACGTCCGCCACCTCATGCTCGTCGCCGACATCATGACGAACAACGGCGAGATCGAGTCGATCGGCCGGCACGGTATCTCCGGCTCGAAGGACTCGGTGCTCGCTCGGGCGGCGTTCGAGGTGACGGTGAACCACCTCCTCGACGCGGCGGTTCACGGCGAGTACGACGAGCTCGACGGCGTCATCGAGAACGTCATCGCCGGGAAACCGATATCGATCGGGACCGGCGACGTCGACCTCCGGATGGGGTCGCGCGTCGTGAACGACGACGCGGCTACCGACGGCGGCGAAAACCGATCCGACTGATGCGCGTCGAGCTCTCCGACGAGGCACGGCGGTACATCGGTCGATTCGACGAGCTGACCGACGTCGCGCCGAAGGACTGCCTCGTGGAGGGCGAACGGCTCGTCTTCCTGATCCCGGCGGGCGAGATGGCGGCAGCGATCGGACAGGCCGGGGAGACGGTCGAGGAGGTCGAGCGTCGCCTCGGCAAGTCGGTCGACCTCGTCGAGGACGCCGAGACGCCCGAGGCGTTCGTCGCGAGCGCGCTTGCACCGGCGGCGGTCAACGCCGTGACCGTCTCCGAACAGAACGACCGGGTCGCGTACGTGGAAGTGCCCGAACCGGATCGCGGGGTCGCGATCGGCGCGGAGGGCCGGAACATCGAGACGGCCAGAACGTTGGCGAAGCGACATCACGACATCGACGACGTCCAGCTTACCTGACCGCGTTCGTTCTCTCCCGGCCGCATCCGTTTCGTGTGCTCTCGTGATCCATACGGGGGTGGGTTTTTGCCGTTCAGTCGCTTGGAGCCGACATGGACAGACGACGGTTCCTCGCGTCCCTCGGTCTGATGTCGACGGTCACGCTCGCCGGCTGTGGGGACGTCCTCGACGGTGAACCCGCCGGCCCGTTTCCGAACGCGGACTGGCGAGACGGCGACGGCCTCGATGTCGAGACGCTCGCGACCAGCCACATCGATGCCGCCGTCGACGCCGGCGGGGTCACCCTCTACTCGACCGCACGGACCGGCCACGACGGGGAGTCGGAGCCGAGCCCGTGGCTCCCGGATCAGACGTACGAGTCCCGCTACGACCTCGCGAACGAACGGCAGCTCCTCAGACAGGCGGTGACCGAGAGCGACGAGACGGAGGTCACGGAGCTGTACGTCACGCCGGAGGAGGCGCTGTTCCGCGAGCAGCTCGGCTCGGAGGTGACGTACGATCGTCAGCCGCTCGACGGGTCGGCGGGCACTACCGAAGAGACGATGCGAGTGGACGCGTTGGTCGGGATTCGCGTCCCACAGGGGTCCGCGGGGGACGACGTGGTGTACGAGGGGTTAGAGAACTGGGAGCCGACGTTCGAGGCGTCGGTCGACGTCGACGACGAACCCGCGGCGCGGTTCGCCGCCGACTCCTTCGACGGGAGTCGGCCCGTCCCCGCCACCGTCGAGACCGCCTCGGCCACGGTGGACATCCTCGAATCCGGATTCGTCCCGCGAATCGAACAGCGCTGGGAGGGCTCCCACGACGGGACGACCGCGAGCGTCGACGTCGATATCGAGTACCGCGACCGCGGCGTGTCGGTGTCCGAACCGGACTGGGTCGAGGAGGCGCGCACCGAAACGACCGACTGACCCGTTCAGCGGCGTCACCGCCAACGACGGGCTCTTACGCCCCCTTATCGACTCAACGTCGATATCTGCCGCTCGTTTCGATCAAAGAAACCGCCTCAGATCGGCGGAGAGGTGCCGTTCGACGGATCTGCGCCCGTTTCTCGACCTGGAAAGACGACGCTTAAGTAGCTCCGTTCGGAAGTGGATGTACGATGGCGAACGGCAAATATGCCGCCCGCAAGCTCAAACAGGACCGGCAGAAACGCCGCTGGTCCGACTCCGAGTACGCTCGGCGAGAGCGCGGGCTCAAGAAGAAGTCCGATCCCCTCGAGGGTGCCCCGCAGGCGCGAGGCATCGTCCTCGAGAAGGTCGGTATCGAGGCGAAGCAACCGAACTCGGCGATCCGGAAGTGCGTCCGGGTACAGCTGATCAAGAACGGAAAGCAGGTCACCGCGTTCTGTCCCGGCGACGGCGCGATCTCGTTCATCGACGAGCACGACGAGGTCACGATCGCCGGTATCGGCGGCGCGAAGGGTCGCGCGATGGGCGACCTCTCCGGCGTCAACTACAAAGTCGAGAAGGTCAACGGCGTATCGATGATCGAACTGGTTCGCGGTAACGCGGAGAAACCGGTCCGATGAGCGGGGAAGAAGCCGAGATCGACGAGGAGTCGGTCGCCGCCGATGAACCCGACCCGGACGCGCCCGCGGCCAGCAAGACCGCCAACGAGAACGCCCAGCTGTTCGGCGTCTGGGATGTCACCGAGATCTCCTACGCTGACCCTTCGACGAAACGCTACATGACCGTGACGCCCATCGCTCACACGATGGGTCGCCACGCGTCCAAGCAGTTCAAGAAGTCGGAGATCTCCCTGGTCGAGCGGCTGATCAACCGCCTGATGCAGACCGAGGAGAACACCGGTAAGAAACAGCAGGCGACGCGGATCGTCCGTGACGCCTTCGACATCGTTCACGAGCGCACCGAGGAGAACCCGGTGCAGGTGCTCGTGACCGCCGTCGAGAACGCCGCCCCCCGTGAGGAGACCGTCCGCCTGAAGTACGGTGGTATCTCGGTCCCCAAGGCGGTCGACGTCGCGCCCCAGCGCCGCGTCGACCAGGCGTTGTTGTTCATCTCGGACGGCGTCGCCAACGCGACGTACAAGTCCACCACGTCCGCCGCCGAGGCGCTCGCACAGGAGCTCATCGGCGCGGCCGACTACGACGTGCAGACGTACTCCATCTCGCAGAAAGAGGAGCGCGAGCGCGTCGCCGCCGCCGCCCGCTGATCCCGGCCGAACGACGCCCGATCCGCGGTCAACGGTTTTCGAACCCGGTCGGTTTTCCCCGTGACGCGACCGGCTCTCAGACGATCCCGACCAGCAGCTGGACGAGCAACAGCCCGACCGACAGCGCCACGCCACCGACGACGCCGAGCCACAGCCCGAGCCCGACTGCGGACGTCTCCGCCGCGAGCTCGTCGAGCCGGTCCTCGACGCCGTCCGGCGAGTCGGTGTAACCCAGTGTCGCCTCCGCACAGTACGCACAGAGGGCGTGCGTCTCTCGCGGCCGCTCGTGTGTCTCCCGACAGAAGGGGATCCCGTCGCAGGTGTACGTCTCAACTCCCACGCCGACGGGCACGGCGTCCGCGGGGATCACCTCCTCGCCGCAGCTGGCGCAGGTGACGACCTCGTACTCGACGTCACCGTGAGGAGTGACCGCGGATCGGGTTCGTGACTGTGCCATCGCTACCCGTCCTTCGGGGCTGAGCGATAAAAAACGCTGTCGTCGGGTCGGACTCGGACTCTCAGTCGTCGGCGGGGGCCGCGCCGGAGCCGCCGTCGTGCTGCTGTTTGACCCACGAGAGCTTGCCGCCGGACGCGAGGATCTCGCGCTCGCGTTCGGAGGCGTCGAGATCGGCCGTGAACTCCCACTCGTCGTTGACGCTCACGGTGAACTCCTCTTGGCCGGAGCGGACACCGGCCGGCACGTCGTCGACGACCTGGATGTCGTCACCCTGGTCGATCTTCTCGTACGTCTCCGCGTCGATCGCGAGCGGGACGATACCGAAGTTGAACAGGTTCGCCTTGTGGATGCGGGCGAAGCTCTGCGCGAACACCGCCTCGATACCGAGGTACATCGGACAGAGGGCGGCGTGCTCCCGCGAGGAGCCCTGTCCGTAGTTCTCGCCGGCCACGAGGACGCCGCCGTCGGCGTCGAGCGAGCGCTGCGCGAACGTGTCGTCGACGCGCGAGAGCGTGAACTCGGAGAGCTTCTCGATGTTCGAACGGAACTTCAGGATGTCCGCCGTCGCCGGGATGATGTGGTCGGTGGTGATGTTGTCCTCCATCTTGAGGAGCGCCTCACCGCCGATATCGGCGTCGATACCGTCCTTAAGCGGCACGTCGCCGATGTTCGGGCCCTTGACGAGACCGTCGTCGATCGCCTCGTCGGGCGAGATGATGTCCGAGTCGGACTCACCCATGCCGGGGCCGTACTTCGTCCCCATCTCCAAGCCGGGCGCTTCGAGGTCGCCGAGGTCGTCGGCGAGGTCGCGCGGGTCAACGATCTTACCGGTGATGGCCGCAGCGGTCGCGACCTCGGGCGAGCAGAGGAAGACGGAGTCGTCCTCGATGCCGGAGCGACCCTCGAAGTTGCGGTTGAACGTCCGCAGTGAGACGGAGTCGGAAGCGGGCACGTGACCGATGCCGATACACGCGCCACACGTCGCCTCGGAGAAGTTGACGCCGGCCGCCATCATCTCCGCGGTCCAGCCCTCACGGGCCAGCATCTCGGAGGCCTGCTTGGAACCGGGTGCGACGATCATCTCGGTTCCCTTGGAGACCTCGCGGCCCTCCAGCATCTTCGCGCTGGGGAGGATGTCCTCGTACGCGCCGTTCGTACAGGAGCCGATGATGACCTGCTCGACGTCGGTCCCCTCGTACTCGCTGACGGGGGCGACGTTGTCGGGCATCGACGGGGCAGCCACGAGCGGTTCGAGGTCGGCCAGATCGACCTCGATCGTCTCAGCGTACTCCGCGTCGTCGTCGGGCTGGAGGTCGACGTACTCCTCCTCGCGGTGCTGGCGCGCGAGCCAGTCTTTCGTTTTCTCGTCGGTCGCGAAGATCGAGGAGGTCGCGCCGAGCTCCGTCCCGAGATTCGTGATCGTCGTTCGCTCGGGGATCGAGAGGTTCTCCGCACCGGGGCCGGTGTACTCGAAGATCTTGCCGACGCCGCCTTTCACGGTCAGCTCGCCGAGCAGGTGGAGCGCGATGTCTTTCGCGGTCGCCCACTCGGGGAGCTCGCCCTCGAGGTGGACGTTGACGACCTCGGGCATCTCGACGTAGTAGGGGCCACCGCCCATGGCGACGGCGATGTCGAGGCCACCCGCGCCGATCGCGAGCTGGCCGAGGCCGCCGGGCGTCGGCGTATGCGAGTCGGAGCCGAGCAGCGTCTTGCCGGGCGCGGCGAAGTTCTCTTTGTGGACCTGATGACAGATACCGTTGCCGGGCCGGGAGAAGTACGCGCCGTAGGTACCGGCCGCGGAGCGGAGGAATCGGTGGTCGTCCGTGTTCTTGAAGTCGAACTGGTACGTCTGGTGGTCACAGTACTGCGCGGCGAGCTCCGTCTGGACCTCGTCGAGGTCGAGTGCTTCGAACTGGAGCCACACCATCGTGCCGGTCGTGTCCTGCGTGAGGACCTGGTCGATCTCGATGCCGATCTCCTCGCCGGGCGTCAGCTCGCCCTCGACGAGATGGTCATCGAGGATCTTCTCGGTAATCGTTTGTCCCATATCAGCCGGAGATGGCTGTCCCGAGAATATAAAACCCGCGAGTGATCCGCCACATCGACCATGTGGAACCGATAGACGCGGAGATTTTTGGTGGAACCCGACCGTGTTGACACGCAACGTGGGTGTGACGATCCTCCCACCGATCCCGGTCCGTCGACACCGTTTTGTCGATGCCCGCGCTCCGATACCGCATGTTCGAATCCGGATCGGCTGTGGCACGGGCGCTCGAAACGGCGGGCGCATCGCTCACGGACGCGCAACGACAGCCGAACGGGGTGGACCTCACCGTCGACGCGGTGTTCGAAGGGACGGGACGTGGACGGATCGGTCGGGAAGGGAAGTCCGTCGCTGACCGTCGCGAGCTGGATCCGGTCGACGATGCCTATCGGCTCGATCCCGGAACGTACGTCGTCCGATACGGTGAGCAGGTCCGGATCCCGGACGGTCGGATCGGTTTCGTACTTCCCCGGTCGACGCTGCTCCGGAACGCCTGTACGCTCGACACCGCCGTCTGGGACGCGGGGTACGAGGGTGTCGGCGAGGGTCGACTCGACGTCGGTACCCCGATCGACATCGAACCCGGCGCGCGGATCGCGCAGCTCGTCCTCGCCCGTGCGGAACACGACGGGACGTACGACGGCGAGTACCAGGGCGAAGGGATCTGAACGACGTCTCTCGTGTGCCGACAGGGCCGTCGCTCACTGGTTCAAAGGAACGAACGGCCCGGCGTGCCGGGAAAAGGTGGCACGCCGAGCCGTTCAGTAGGTCCCCGCTGACGCTTCGGCCCTCCAAGCGAAGCGTCACCTGAACGCAGAAGCGCGACCCACTTAACGGTGCCGGGGGCGGCAGAGATAGCGTATCAACACTCCTGCTGTGGTTATTAATCAGTCAGTTTCCCGACCGACGTGCGGGGTGGTCCGCACGGAGGCGGCGCTGTCCCTCGCCGAGGAGTCGTTCACGGAGCGTGTCGCCCGGACGGTCGTCGCCCGCCGGCGGCACGAGCCCCCGCTCGCGAAGTTCGGGAACGACGAGATCGACGAAGTCGGTGAGCGTGTCGGGGCGGACGACCTCCTTGACGTTGAACCCGTGGACGCCGACCTCCTCGTGCCAGTACTGGAGCTCGTCGGCGACGACCTCCGGCGTTCCCACCACCGTCGGTGACGTCGTCCCGAGCCCGCAGAACTCCGCCACCTCGCGGACGGTCCAGCTCCGGTCCGGCTGTGACTTCGTGAACGCGTTCATCGTCCCCTGGATCGCGTCGGTTTCGATGTGTTCGACCTGCTGATCCGGATCGAGCTCGGAGAGGTCCATGTCGAGGAACCCCGAGAGGAGCGCGAGCGTTCCCTCGACGTCCACGTGGCGGGTGTACTCGTCCCGTTTCGCCTCCGCGATCGCCTGTGTCTCCCCGACGATCGGGACGACCCCGATGAAAAACCGGAGGCTCTCGGGGTCCCGACCGTACGCCTCCGCACGGGAGCGAACGTCTTCCATGTACTCGCGGACGCCTTCCTCGGTCGGCTGGCTCGCGAACACCGCCTCAGCGTTGGCGGCGGCGAACTCCCGCCCCCGGTCCGAGGAGCCCGCCTGATACACGACCGGGGTCCGCTGCGGGGAGGGCTCACAGCCGTGCGGCCCGGGCACCGAGAAGTGCTCGCCCTCGTGACCGATCCCATGGACCTTTTCCGGGTCCGTGTACCGGTTCGCCTCCCGGTCGCGCACGACCGCGTCGTCCTCCCAGGAGTCCTCCCAGAGCGCGTAACAGACGTCGAGGAACTCGTCGGCGCGGTCGTACCGCGTCTCCTTGTCCATCCGCTCGTCGAGCCCGAGGTTCTCGGCCGCCGACTGGAGATAGGAGGTGACGACGTTGATCGCGATCCGGCCGTCGGTGAGGTGATCGAGCGTCGAGAACTCTCGGGCGAGCTGGTACGGGTGGGTGTACGTCGTCGACCGCGTTACGGCGAACCCGAGCTCCTCGGTCGCGGCAGCCATCGCCGGAACCACCAGCTGCGGGTCGTTCGCCGGGGTCTGGATCGCCCGTTCGACGGCGACGTCACGGTCGCCGCCGTACACGTCGTAGACGCCGCGAACGTCCGCGAAGAACACCGCATCGAACCCGCCGCGCTCGGCGGTCCGGGCGATCTCCGTCCAGTAGTCGGTGTCGGTGTACTCCGTCGAGCGGTCGCCCGGGTACGTCCACGACCCCGGTGAGACGTGTTCGACGGAGTTCATCGTGAAGAGGTTGAGGTGAAGCCGGTCGGTCATACACCCGATACGGCTTCGAGAGGTAATACCCCGAAGAAAGTGGCGGCACTTGTCGGCGTCACGGACACGGCGTCTTCACGGACCCGCTTCCCGCGGTGCGGCCTTCTCTGTCGTCGGCGGTTCCGACGATCAGGTCGTGAATGGTTCTCTCTCTCTCTCGGCCGCCGAGGGTCCCACCTCTACGTCGTCAGCGGCTCGGTTCCGGAGACGTACGCGGCGAGATCGGAGGTGGTGATGATCCCGATGGGTGTTCCGTCGGCGTCGACGACCGGGACGTGGTGGAATCCCCGATCGACCATCGTCGCGGCGACGTCCGCCACGCTGTCCTGTGCTCCCGCCGTCACCGGGTCCGTCGTCATGTACCGTTCGACGGTCGTCTCCGCTTTCGGCTGGCTCTTGGCGACGATCTCTACGAAGTCCGTCGTCGTGAGGATCCCGACGAGACGCCCGCCCTCGACGACCAGCGCGGAGCTGATGTCGTTGTCGAGGAGGATTCCCGCGGCGTCCTCGACCAACGTGTCCGGCGTCACCGTGTGGAGGTCGGTCGTCATCAGCCGAGCGACGAAGACGTCTTCTATCTCGTCCATACGCGGGGATCCCGCTGTCGGCGTATAAGCGTTCTCACGACGGTTGCCGGGGACCGCTCACGAGAACCGCGAGAGCCCCGACTGCCGTCGCGGGCCGCCACGCTCCGGCTCCGCGACCCACGCGCTGTGCTCGTCGCGAAGCCGGTCACGGTCGTCGGTCG
>NZ_JBHSWW010000020.1:0-22796 GCF_042661865.1 Halorubrum tibetense | reverse complement strand
AGAAGGCATTCCCGATTCCTGCTGACGGACCATGTGTCCCCCGCGTGTCTCTATCTACGAGACAGTGACGAAATCAGCCCGGGCTAAACACGTACATTTTCTGTACCGAGTCGCCGGTTGAACAGGGCGGTCGCTCGCTCGTACCCATCGTATCCGTCAAGCCGCTCGGCGTCGTCGGTTATCGCCCAGTACGTCGCTTTGTGTTCGACGAGGTCACGGCGCTTCAGTCTTGAAAGCGCGGTGCTGACCGCGCCCTCGTCGACGCCGATCTGAGAGGCAATTTCGCGGGCCTTGAACGCGCGGTCCTCGTTGGCGGCGAGAAATCCGAGGACCTGGTCCGGGACGGAGAGTTCCTCGAGCTCGTCCTCGCTCGTCTTCTCGAACGTATCCCGGTCGATAGACATCGTTGAGCGGGGATACGGTGTCGGCCGTGATGAGTGTTAGGTATGAAAACGACGAAAGTACTGAAAGGGGTACTTCGTGCAACGTCTCGAAACGGATCGAGGATCGTATCCATTGAGACGGCCAGTCTCAACTGCCGGATCCCGTCGAATCGGAGAAACTCGTCGAACCCGCAGTGAGAACGCCGCCACGGGGTTCCGCGGATATTTATATACTCATGACCGATGGACGGCGTATGAGCGAGGGAGTCGGCGGGGGTGGTGCGTTCCTGCCGGTGTTGGGAGCAGTGGTGGTGTCGTTCGCGGCGATCAGTCTCCTCTCGGCCGTGTTGTTCGACGTCAACTCGACGCAGGCCGTCCTGATCGGCGGGTTCGGCGCGGTCGTCGCCGCTGTCTCGGCGGCGGTAACGACGCGGCGGACGGCTGACGACTGAGGCGAGTGGGGCCGGGTCGACACTGCGCGCGTCAAGCGGGTGGCGGAGCGCCAGCAGGTGACTCGGGGTCGAACCGGTGGGTGGTCGGGTCGAACCGGGGGTAGTCAGCATCGAACCGATGGACCGTTATCGTGCGTGAGACGCGGTCGCGGAGATTTATAAGTGTCCGCGCCGGAACGTCGGCAATGGGCTTCAGTCACGACCGTCGGGGCCAGTCGGTCGTGGTCGGGACGGTGATCCTGTTCGGCTTCCTGATCATCGCGCTCTCCGTCTATCAGGTGCAGTTCGTGCCAGCGGAGAACAGCGAGATCGAGTTCGAACACAGCCAGCAGGTGGAGGGTGACTTCCAGGACCTGCGGAACGGAATCTTACAAGCCGGATCGACGGGAGCCGCGCAGTCACAACGAATCCGACTCGGAACGCGGTATCCACAGCGGACGTTCTTTTTAAATCCTCCAGCAGCGACGGGTGAGCTTAGAACGACCGAAGAACGAACCGACCTCGAGATCAGGAACGTCGAAATCGGTGACGACGCCGCAGACAACGTCAAAGAGTTCTGGAGTGACAGGGATCTTCGATTCGACACTCGTTCGATCCAGTATACACCGGGGTATAACGAGTTCAGAAACGGACCGAGACTCACCTACGAACACTCGGTCGTCGCCGCGGAGTTCCCGAACGATGCCGCGCTCTTTCGCTCCGGCCAGACGGTCGTCGGCGACGATCGGATCAGTCTGACGGCCTTGACAGGGGAGCTATCGGAGAGCGGGGTGGAACCGCGAAGTGTCGATCTGGGGGCAACGTCACAGGGGACACGGACGATTCCGATCAATGTCGATGACGAGACGAATATCGTCCTTCCAACGGCGACTGACAGTCCGAGTAATGTCGAAGAACAGTGGAATAATCGGCTGCCCGATGGAATAGAAGCCGAGGCTGACGGCAACGAAGACACCGTAACCATCTCGTTTGATGAAGAAGGTGAATTCCGACTTCGGCTCGCCGAAGTCGCCGTCGACGATTCCGAAAGTGCTGACGCGAAATACGTCGTACGGGTTGGTCCGGAAAACGTCCCCAGCGGGGTTGATGTCGGCGTCGAAGTGAGAGATACGTATAATAATCCGGTTTCAGATGAGCGCGTTTATTTCGGAGATCCTGACGGAAATGAGACTGAGGCGCTAACAGATGACGAAGGGAGGGCTTTCTTCAGTACGAGCGACTCCGGGACGTACAACGCGTCGATTAACGGTAGTGAAGATGGGGACCCACACTACGAATCAGTGGATTTCACTGTCAGTTCCGCCGGATCGGGTGGCGAAACGAATCGGACGTATACTGTCTCGTGGGATGGCGGTAACCCCGGTACAATACCAATCGACAGTGAGACGGAGATAAATGGTACTGTAAAAAGCAACAATGAACCGCTGACTAACGCTACCGTAGACTTTGCGACGAACTCTTCGATAGCGACATTCCAAGGTGAGAACAACACGTCCACAACGACTGTTGAGGGCAATTTCACAACCAACGTCAGTACCGGATCAGAAGAGGGTAATGTGACGTTGTTTGCGGCATCTGGTGATGACATTGATTCGACAACAGTAACGATCAAAGACCGCGTGGTTGAGGAAGTCGTGATCGATCCCGATGAGGATCAGACGATCACGTCCGGCGATGATATTGACTTCAGCGCGGAAGCGCTGGACGCTGACGGAAATGTTATCGAGGACGATGATGGTGCCTTCGACTGGGACGCCGAGGGCGGTACGATTGACAGTGAGGGACTCTTCACGGAGACTGAGGCCGGTGAGTACGATGTGACCGCCGAATTCGACGGTGTGGCATCGTCACCGACGACAGTGACGGTTGAGGAACCCACTCCCTTTGGCGTGTTTGCCCAAGCTGAAGATGAGTTCGGGGGGCAGGACGAGCTCGACGCGGCGTTCGACGTATCCGGAAATACGGAAACATATGATTTCCAGGTCACTGCGTTCAGATCCGGCGATACGCAGGGGGGAACCGTGACAATTGATGGAGAATCTTATGATCTCACAAACGGCGCGGCTCAGCAGTTTGTCAGGAACAACGAGGAGATCGATCTCTTGGATCCCAACACGTATCAGGGCCTCTCACAGACTGACGAAGAGCGTCTTGAGGAGATCAGTCGAGACTTGAGCGATCAGTCGACCGTGTCCAATCTTACGAATACTGGAGACGTTAAACTGTTACTACCGGATATAAGGGAACAATAACCGATCATTCCACGATCGACGAAACCGGCATCGACACACCAATAAGCCCAGTCCATGAAGGACCGTGTATGACCGCAGTGGGGATCGACGCCATCGAGATCCGATCCGGCAAGCTCAAGCTCGACTTACCGAACACGTTCGCGCCGCAGAAGGGTGACGACCCCGAGAAGTACACGAAGGGGTTGGGACTCCAGAACTCCTCGTTCCCGGACGTCTACGAGGACATCGTCACGATGGGCGCGAACGCCGCGAAGCGCCTGATGGACCGCAAGGGGCTCGAACCGGCTGACATCGGCCGGATCGACGTCGCCACCGAGTCCGCGTTCGACCACTCGAAACCGGTTTCGACGTACATCGCGGGCTGTCTGGAGAAGGTGTACGACGGCGACTTCCGCCACGCTAACAAGGGCGAGCGTAAGTTCGCCTGCGTCGCGGGCACCCAAGCGGTCGACGACGCGTACAACTGGATCCAGGCGGGCCGACACCGCGACCGCGCAGCGCTCGTGATCGCGACCGACACCGCGCTGTACGCCCGCGGCGACCCCGGCGAGGCGACCCAGGGCGCGGGCGCAGTCGCGATGCTGATCGACGAGGATCCCGATCTCGTCGAGCTGTCGACGCATCAGGGGTACGGCTCGATGGACGAGACGGACTTCCTCAAGCCGAACCAGCAGTTCCCCAGCGTCGACGGGAAGCGGTCGATGCAGGTGTACCTCTCGCGGATGCGCGAGGCGTTGGAGGACTACGAGTCGGTGTCGGGGAAGATCCACCTCGACGACTTCGCGTACGCCCCGTTCCACACCCCGTTCCCGGGAATGGTCCGGAAGGCGGCGTTGCTCGCGTACCGACACGTCATCCGCGACACCGAACACGAGGACGCGCTGGCCGACGCGATCGGTCGCCAGCCTCGCGAGGAGGAGTACGAGGACCGCGAGGCGTACGAGGAGGCGATCCGCGAGTACATGGACGCGCTGAAGACGACCGAGGAGTACGGCGCGTGGTACGACGAGGTCGTCGAGCCGACGCTCGGACTCTCCCGGGAGGTCGGCAATTGGTACACCGGCTCGGTTCACATCGCCCGTGCGAGCGCCCTTCGGGACGCGCTCGACCGCGAGGGTGAGTTCGTCGGGGAGACCCTACTGGTCGCCTCGTACGGCTCCGGCGCACAGGCGGAGATCCACGCCGAGACGCTACAGGAGGGGTGGCGGGCGGAGATCGAGGCGCTCGACATCGACGACCAGCTCGACGCCCGGTACGACCTCTCGTGGGACGAGTACGAGGACGTCCACGACGTCCACGAGTACGACAAGGACCTCGACCGCGAGATCGAGGAGTTCACCGCGCCCGACGGCGAGTTCGTTTTCACCGGGTGGGGCCGGATGAACGAGCGGAAGTACGAGTACGTCGAGTAACTCGGCCGGCGGCGATCGCAGTGCCGAGTGACGATCACGGTGGCCGAGTGACGATCACAGTGGCCGAGTGACGATCACAGTGGCCGAGTGACGATCACAGTGCCGAGTGACGATCGCAGTGCCGAGTGACGATCGCAGTGCCGAGTGACGATCGCAGTGGACGAGTGACGATCACAGTGGACAAGCGACGATCGCGGTGGACAAGAACGGGTACCGGGACACACGCGGCGGGTAGCGGGCTCCCAGCGACAGGTGGTGGGGCGTGAGCGCGCCGCTCTCCCGTGAAAACCCGTCACACGACGCTTCTCGAAGACGATGGGTTTAAACGACGTTAGGGTGAATTCATCTCCAATGGTAACCATCTACGACGTGCCCGCCGACGCCCTGATCGAGGCGGTCGCGGCGCGACTCGAGGACCGGATCGACGAGCCCGACTGGGTGGCGTTCACCAAAACCGGCGCCGGTAAGGAGCTGCCGCCGGAGCAGGACGACTTCTGGTACGTTCGCTCGGCGAGCCTCCTCCGGAAGGTCGCCCAGAACGAGCCCGTCGGCATCGAACGACTCGCAACCGAGTACGGCTCGAAGAAGCGGGGTTCGAACCGCTACATCGTTCGTCCCGGTAGGCATGCCGGCGGCTCCCGGAAGCTCATCCGCGCGTCGCTGCAGGCCCTCGAGGAGGAAGGACTCGTCACGACCGCCGCCGGCGAGGGTCGCCGGGTCAGCGACGAGGGTGAAGCGTTCCTCTCGGAAGTCGCGAGCGAGGTCCTCGAGGATCTCGACCGTCCGGAACTCGAACGCTACGCGTAAACGACATTTCTCGCGGGTTTTCGCTCGACTGAGCCACTGCGCTACCGATCAGCAGTGCGGAACCCCAAGGCGTACCGATGGGTATCGCTACGGCCGTTGTACCGCTAATAAATTGTATATTGCAATATCAAATTATTTGAGTCGGTCACGAGCGGTCGACGATCTCAGCCCGCGGCGAGGTCCCATCACGGAACGGGTTTATCTGTTAGATTCAATAATGAACATCCGTGCGACAAGGCCTCGATCACCGGCGGAGTGGGAATACGCGGCTGGCAAGGAGTGGACACCATGGGGGAGTCGGGAGATGAGGGCAGCGGGATCGGCTCTCGACGCGTCGGTTCCACTCGTCGTCGGGGAGGCCGAGTGGGTCGATCGGCTGCAGGAAGCGCTCGAGCGAGAGGCCGAAACGCCGATCCGACGAGTTGAAGCCGCAGACGAGGCGCGGGAGGCCATCCAAGAGGGACCGGTGGACATCGTGATCGCTGCGTATTCGATTCGTGGAGGGAACGGTGTCGAGCTCCTTCGAGAGATCCGAACGGATACACCGGAGCTACCGGTGATCATCGGTGCCGCGGAGGGTGACGAATCAGTCGCCAGCGAGGCGATCACGGAGGGCGTCACGGACTACGTCGTGATCGATCGGCCGGTCGACGAGACGGTCGGCCGCCTCGTAGAACGGAGTGAAAGCGCGCTCGCGACGTCCCGAACACGGTCGAGACTGCGGGATCGAGCGCGACAGTTCGACACGGTGTTTCACGACACGCAGTCGGCGACGTGGGTCCTCGATCCGACGGGGGCGCTACAGCGAGCGAACCGGACGGCACGCGAGGCGATCGACGCCGACGTCGACACGCTGTTCGATCGACCGTTCTGGACGCTTCCCTGGTGGAGCGGCGTTCGATCGACGAGCAACGACGTGAAACGGCTCGTCGAGAACGCGTTCCGTGGCCGGTCCGGCACTGCGGTACTCCTCCCGCCGGACGACGAGCCGGACGGGAGAACGATCGAGCTGTCCGTTCGTCCCGTCGAAAACGATCGGGGCGAGCTCGTTTCGATCGTGGTCGACGGGGTCGATATCTCGGATCAGGTCAGTTTGGAGCGCGACCTGCGTCGCTCCGAAGAGCTCCATCGGGTGACCCTCGACAACATGACCGACACGATCCTCATGACGAACGAGGGCGGCGAGTACACGTACGTCTGTCCGAACGTCCACTTCATTTTCGGATACACCGCCGAGGAGATCCACGACCAAGGGACCATAGACGAACTCCTCGGTGAGGACCTGTTCGACAGGGAGGAGCTCGCGGCTGACGGCGTCCTGAAGAACATCGAATGTACCGTGCCGGACAAAGCCGGGCGCGAGCACACGCTCCTCGTCAACGTCCGCGAGGTGTCGATCCAGGACGGGACGATACTCTACAGCTGCCGTGACATCACGAAGCGAAAACAGCGCGAGGAGGCGCTCGCAACCCTTCAAGAGATGGCTCGGGACTTCCTGTACGCCGAGACGCACGAGGAGATCGCCCGACAGCTCCTCGAAGACACTCCGAGCGTGGTGGGGTTCGAGGCGAGTGCGGTGTACCTGTTCGACGTCGACACGAACGAGCTTCGGCCGGCCGCCGCGTCGGCGGCGATCACGGATCACCACGGCCCCCTTCCGACGGTTCACGCGGACGACGAGACGCTACCCGGACACAGCTTCCTCGCAGACGAGACGCTCCTGTTCGACGACGTACATCGATCCGAGCGGCTCGCCAACCGTGCAACGGAACTGCGGAGCGTCACCTACATTCCGCTCGGAGACCACGGCGTGTTCGTGATCGGATCCGCCGAGGTCGGGGTGTTCGACGAGGTGACCCGAGAGCTCGCGGACCTGCTGGCCGCGACCGCCGAAGCCGCGCTCGACCGTGTCAGCCGGGAGTCACAGCTGCGTCAGCAGGACAGACAGCTCCAGCGACAGAACAAGCGACTGACGGAACTGAACCGTATCAACGAGACGATCCGAGCGATCGACCAGGCGATCGTCCGTGCCGAGACGCGGGACGGGATCGACCACACGGTGTGTGAACGTCTCACTGACGCTGATCGGTTCCGGTTCGCGTGGATAGGGTCCGTCGACTCGGTGACCGGATCGATCGAGCCGCGAGCGTGGGCCGGGGACGAACAGGGATACTTGGACGCGCTGACGTTCGCGAGCGGGTCCGACCGAACCGAGCCCGCGGAGCGAGCCGCGACCACCGAGACGGTCACGGTCGAACCGACGGTCGCGACCGGACTGCGGGACGACCCTTGGAGACGAGAAGCGCTCGCACGTGATTTCATGTCCGCCGTTAGCGTCCCGCTCGTCTACAACGACCTTTCGTACGGCGTATTGACGGTGTACGCCGGGACCAGAGAGGCGTTCGACGAGACGACACGAACGGTCTTAGCCGAACTGGGAGAGACGATCGCGTCCGCCCACAGCGCGGTCGAGCGGAAGAACGCCCTGTTGACGACATCGATGACCCGGACCGAGTTCGAGATCGACGATCCGACGTTCGTCCTGTCGCGGCTCGCTCGCGAGGCAGACTGTACGCTCACGTATCAGGGAGGACTGGAACGGACCACCGACGGGAGCTACGTGTTCGTTACCGTCGAGGACGCGGACGTGGACGAGGTGGCCGACATCGCCGCAGCGTCGACGGCGGTGGACGGCGTACAACGGATCAGCGGGGACCGTGATGGCGGCGTTCTCCAGCTCGAACTCGCGGAGCCGTTCCTGGCTCCGGAGCTCGCCGATCACGGGGTCGTGTTCCGCGAGGCGACCGCCGACGCGGAAGCAACCGTTCTCACTATCGATGTTCCGGAGGGGTTGGACGTCAGAACCGTCTCCGAGCTGGTTCGACAGACGTTCCCGTCGGTGACGCTCAGACGGAAGCGGACCGTTCAACGCACCGACGAACGTGACCTCCACGCGGCGGTGATCGACTCGCTTACTCACCGGCAGCTCGAGGTGGTCCAGACCGCGTACTACAGCGGGTTCTTCGAGTCACCACGGCAACACACCGGCGAGGAGATCGCGGAGATGCTGGGGTTCTCGCCTGCCGCGTTCTATCAACACATACGAGCGGTTCAACGGAAGCTGTTCTCGGCGATGTTCGAGGGGTGACGTCCTCCCACGAGTTACGCCGTGGATCTGAGCACCCCACTCGCATCGGTACCGCCCCCCGATCCCTAACGCGATCGGGGTTGAAATACGAACCCCCAGATCTCCTTGAAGTTCGTATTTGAACTAGCAAACATTACCGGACGTGTCTCGTTGGGTGAAATGGTGTCCCGCGGGAGACGCATCGGGCCTCGAACGTGTCGAGGGGTCGATCCCGCGGATAGCCGAACACATACATGAGAGACGTCGAACCAAACGCCGACGGTGTGAGATCCTACGAATGCCTACAGTGTGGCACCATCACGACCGCCGAGGGCAACCCAGGGAAGTGTCCGGCGTGTGGTGGTGAGATACGGAACCGGCGGATGCCGATCGAATAACGATGGCTACTGGTCCCACTACCGAAACGACCGAGACGACGGACGGAGAGACAAAAGCGTCCGATCCGGGCGATACCGGTACCGAGCCGGAGTCCGCAGTGGAAACCGCGCGGCGACAGCTGAGCCACGCTGCCGACCATCTCGATATCGATCCGAACGTCGTCGAGCGGCTGAAGCATCCGAAGAAGGTCCACGAAGTGACGGTTCCTGTCGAGCGCGATGACGGGTCCGTCGACGTGTTCACCGGCTACCGGGCACAACACGATAGCGTCCGTGGCCCGTACAAGGGCGGCTTACGATATCATCCGGACGTCACCCGGAACGAGTGCGTCGGGCTGGGTATGTGGATGACCTGGAAGTGTGCGGTGATGGATCTCCCGTTCGGCGGGGCCAAAGGCGGTGTCGCGGTGAACCCGAAATCACTGAGCGACGACGAGAAGGAACGACTTACGCGTCGGTTCACACAGGAGATCCGCGACGTCATCGGGCCGACGCGCGACATTCCCGCGCCGGATATGGGGACCGACCCGCAGACGATGGCGTGGTTGATGGACGCGTACTCGATGCAGGAAGGTGAGACGATCCCAGGGGTCGTCACCGGGAAACCGCCCGTCGTCGGCGGAAGCAAGGGCCGTGAAGGGGCCCCCGGCCGGAGCGTCGCTATCGTCTGTCGCGAGGTGGTCGACCACTACGACCGCGACCTCTCGGGAACGGCGGTAGCGGTCCAAGGCTACGGGAGCGTTGCGGCGAACGCCGCGCGCCTGCTCGACGACTGGGGCGCGACGGTCGTTGCCGTCAGCGACGTCAACGGGGCGGTGTACGACCCCGACGGGCTCGACACACACGACATCCCGTCCCACGACGAGGAGCCGGAAGCGGTCACCCGACAGGACATCGGGACGCTGCTCACGAACGACGAACTGCTCGAGCTCGACGTCGACCTCCTCGTTCCGGCAGCGGTCGGGAACGTCCTCACCGCGGACAACGCCGACGATATCGCTGCGGACCTGATCGTTGAGGGGGCGAACGGACCGACGACGACCGCCGCGGACGAGATACTGGCGGACCGTGGGATCCCGGTGATCCCCGACATCCTCGCGAACGCGGGCGGCGTCACCGTCTCCTACTTCGAGTGGCTTCAGGACATCAATCGACGAGCGTGGTCACTGGATCGGGTCCACGACGAGCTCGAAGCCGAGATGCTCTCCGCGTGGGAGGGCATCCGAACGGAGTACGAACGCCGGGACGTCACGTGGCGGAACGCCGCGTACATCGTCGCGCTCTCGCGCGTCGCTGACGCACACGAGTCCCGGGGGCTCTGGCCGTAGAACGGCGGGCTATCCGGTGTTTTTCATGCCTGCGGCGATGCCGTTCACCGTCAGCCGGAGGGTGCGCTCCTCCTCGTCGGTCCGGTGGGTTCGGCCGAGGAGGTCGGCCTGAAGCAGGTTCAGGGGGTCGACGTACGGGTTCCGGCGGTCGAGGCTCTCCGAGAGCCACTCGCGTCGGATAAGCTCGTCACGACCGCTGATCGAGAGGACGAGCTCGCGACCACGTTCGTACTCGCTGACGAGGTCGGGGAAGAACCGCTCGCGGAGCTCGTCGTCCGCGAGGTCGGCGTACTCCGAAGCGATCTCCGGTTCGGTGCGGGCGAGCGCGAGACCCGCGTTGTCGAGCGTGGTCCGGAAGAACGGCCACTCCTCGTACATCTCCCGGAGGGTCTCCAACCCGTCCGCTTCGCCGACTTCATGGAGGTACGCGTCGATACCGGACGCCAGCGCGTACCAGCCGGGGAGGATGAGCCGGGTCTGCGTCCACGAGAACACCCACGGAATGGCCCGGAGGTCCTCGACGGTCCGCTCGCCGGACCGTGAGGCCGGTCGGGAGCCGAGGTTGAGGTCCTCGACGACCGAGATGGGCGTCGCCTGACCGAAGTATGAGACGAAGCCGTCCGCGTTCAGGAGGTCGCGGTACGTCGTTCTGGCGGCCGGAACCATCGTCTCCATCGCCTCGACCCACGCCTCGGGGGCGTCTTCCGTCGGCTCCGCGTTCGCCTCGTGGCGGGCGCGGATCTGCGCGTCGAGCATCTGTTCGAGCTCGCGTTCGGCGATCCGGCGGTTCGCGTACTTCTCGGCGATCGCCTCCCCCTGCTCCGTGAACTTCACCTGTCCGGTGACGGTCTCGTTGGGGAGCGCGAGCAGCGCCTCGTTCATCGGGCCGCCGCCCCGGGAGATCGACCCGCCGCGGCCGTGGAACAGCCGGAGCGTGACCTCCTCCTCGCGACAGAACTGTGCGAGGCGACGCTGGTTCTTGTACAGGTCCCAGTTGGCGGCGAGGAACCCGTTCTCCTTGTTCGAGTCGGAGTAGCCGAGCATCACCTCTTGTACCTCGCCGCGCGCCTCCAAGGCCGCGCCGTACGCCTCGTTCTCGAAGAGCGTCCCGAGGATGCGCTCCGCGCCGTTGAGCGCGGACTCGGTCTCCAGAAGGGGGACGACGTCGATCCCGCAGTGGTCCGGGAGCGTGACGACGCCCACTTGGTCGGCCAAAAAGAGTACCTCGAGGACGTGGCTCGGCTCCTCCGTCATCGAGATACAGTACGTGTCGATCGCTTGCGTTCCGTACTCCGACTGCCAGTCGGACAGCGCGCGGAACCGCTCGAGCACGCGCTCGGCGGTGTCGGAGACGTCTCCGGGCGCGTCCGTGTCGACGACCGGTTCGTCCTGGAGGATGGCCTCGGTGAGGAACTCGGCGCGGTCGGCCTCGTCCATCGCACGGTAGTCGATACCCTCGACCGCGACCGCCTCGGCGACGGTCTCGGTGTGGTTCTCGCGGTGGTCGCGGAGGTCGAGGGAGGCGAGCACGAACCCGAACGTGTCCACCTGTCTTCGAAGCGGATCGATGAACGACTCGCGAACCACGTCGTTCCGGTCGGCCGACAGCGAGTCGGCGATGACGTCGAGGTCGGCGAGGAAGGCGTCCCCGTCGGGGTAGCCGCCGGGCCGCACGTCGTCGACACGGTCCAAGCGTTCACGCATCAGCTTCAGCTTCTGTCGGTACGGCTCGTCCGGATACCGTTCGCGGGCCTCCGCCGCGACCGCGGGGAAGCGGTCGGCGTCTTCGGCGATCGACGCCGCGAGCGCGTCGTCGACGGCGTAGCGATCGCCGTCCTGACTCAACACCGCCGAGAGCCGCTTACACTGCTCGCGGTACTTCTCGAGGGCGACGGAGCGCTGTCCCTCGAGCGTCTCGTCGGTGACCTCGGGCGTCACGTACGGGTTGCCGTCGCGGTCGGACCCCGCCCACGAGCGGAACTCGAACAGCTTCGGACAGTCGACGTCCTCGTACTCCGCGGAGATCGTCCGCTCGAACTCCTCGTAGGCGTCGCCGACGACGTCGAACAGCGTGTTCTCGAGGTACCACCGGACGTTCCGTGCCTCGTCTTCGGGCTCCGGCCGGCGCTGTCGTACCTGCCGGGTGCCCCAGAGGCTCGTCACCTCGGCGGTGACGTCCCGCCAGACGGCGTTCCGCTCGCGCTCGGTGAGGCCGCGCTCGTCGAGCTCCTCGAGGTGGTTCGCGATGGATCGGAGCTTCGATTTCACGGTCGCCCGCCGCGCCTCCGTGGGGTGTGCGGTGAACGTCGGCTCGATGAGCACGTCGGAAAGCAGCGACTCGATCTCGTCGGCCTCGACGCCCGCCTCCGCGAACTCCTCGATCGTCGCCTCGAAGGAGTCGTGTAACGCGCCGTCGGCGTCGGCGTTCCGGACGGCCCGAACGCGTTCGCGCTCCTCGGCGAGGTTTATCAGCTCGAAATACGTGGTGAACGCCCGCGCGACGACCCCCTCTCGGGTCGGTGAGAGGCCGTCGACCGATTCGTGGAGGGAGCCGCGGCTCGACGCGTCCCCGCGTCGGTACGCGATCGCGGCGTTTCGGAGCTCCTCGACCGTCTCGTAGGCGTCCGTCGACGTCTGCGCGGCGAGTACGTCCCCGAGTAGCGCGCCGAGCTCACGAACGTCCGTCCGCACCGTTCGGTTATGCAACTCCATACCACGCACAGTTCGGCCGGTTCCGGTTAAAACCGCCGCCTTGACGAACGTTTGCCTCGACACCGAGTAAACGCAGATCCCGGGGCTGCGGCGGGACGGACTCGGCCGGCGGACCGGGGCCGCGAGCGGTCGGCCGACCGGCCGGTTCGTCACCCTTTTTACTGGTCCACCCCGACTGTTCGATCATGAGCATGTCCGACAAGTACCCGACCGAGTCCGGCAGGCGCCGTTTCGTGAAGGGCGTGGTCGGCGGCGCGACCCTCGCCGGGGTCGGCGCGATGGGTTCAGCGACGGTCAACACCCTGACGACCGCCGGCGGGGTCGGCGGCGGACAGACCGTCGCGATGACGATCGAACACACCGGCGGCCCGGCACCGCGCGGACTCCCGCAGATCCCCGTCCGCGTCGACGACGACGGGTTCATCGAGGGGATCTGGCCCGAGGTCCAGACGATAGAAGACGAGGGATTCGAGATCGAAGTCGCCCGCGAGGAACGCGGCGGGCGAACCTACGCCGGCGAGTGGTTCCAGTACTGTGGGATCGAGTCACAGGAGAACGTCCGTCCGAACTTCGAGTCGGACAACATCTTCCGTGCGAACCCCGGGACGTACGACTGGCAGGACGAGACGTACGACGCCGGCGACCGGATCCACATCGACGACTTCGACGACTACGACACCTGGGGGAACAACGTCGGTAACGACGGGGTCGGGAAACCGGCCTCGACGACCTGGCGGTCCGAGGACGCTGACGCCAGCCTGAACGCGGTCGTGATCCGCTCGGAACGTATCGAGGAGGCCGCCCAGGACGACGAGTGGCTCGCCGCCTCGACGGATCAGGGGTTCATGGCGTATCTCAACGTCTGTACGCACTTCTGTTGTATCCCCGGCTACAAGGAGCTCGAGGAGTCCGCACGGTACAATGCGGAAGACGGCGCGTACTGCGTCTGTCACCAGTCGACGTACGACCCGTTCACGCTGGAGGAGGCACTGTTCATCGCTCGCCCCCGTCCGGAGTGACTCGGCCCCCCAACGTTCGTTTTTGACGCCCGCTGCGGTAGCAGCTCTTTGCCACCCGCCGCAACGCCGCGTTTTTCACGCTCTCGCCCCGAGCTTCGGTATGAGCGACGGTCACGACCAGAACGGGCGGGCGGGAGACGATGCCGACCGGGCGACGGACGACGCGTTCGCAGCCGAGCTGTCACGCGCCCGCGAGCTGCTCGACGGCGACGGGATCGAAGCGGTCCACGTCGGCGTCGTCCGCGACGGCGAGGTAGATACGACGTTCGCCCAGCGGACGGACGGCGACGCGGAGTCGGAGGGGTTGCGTGCCCTTGCGTTGCTCGCCGCACACGTCCGACTAGTAGCGAACGAGGCCGGAGTGGAGCCGTCGACCGTCGCGGGCGACGCCGCGACGCTCGCCGGGCAGGTCGAGCAGATCCCGGGGAGTACGGGAGACCTCCCGGAGGAGTGAGCACGGTCCATCCTCGCTGACGAGGCGATTCCGGTCCCGCCTAGCCGTCTGCAGCGCCGTCTCCGGTATCGGCAGTGCTCGACGGCTCGCCGGCGGCTCCTCCCCGAATCCGCTGGAGCTGATGGGCGACACCAGCGAGCGCGACGAACAGGATCGCGAGGTTGAACGCCGCCAACGCGATCGGCTGGTACGCGGGGTCGAGCCACGTCCGGATCGCGGTTCCGGCGTAGCCGTAGAAGCTCCACGCGGCGATCAGCGCGAGCACCGCCAGCGCAGCGAGCGCCAGCCGATCGAGGATCCCGCGGAGGTCCTCGGACGTGAGCCGGGTGAACCGGGAGCCGCCGTCCCGATCGGTCGGATCCTCGGTTGTTGAGTCGTTCGCGGTGATCGAGTCGTCCGTGGTGGTCGGGTCGTTCGTCGCGGTTGAATCAGCCATGGCGTGTGTGTTGGTGTGGTCGTCGGGTGTGGCCGTGTGGTCGTCGGGCGTGTGGTCGTCGGTCATCGGTCCCTCCGTGCGAACAGGGCCGCAGCGAGGAGCGCTGCGACCGCGACAACGACGCCGAATCCGGGCGCGTCGTCCCCCACGTCGGGCGCGTCCTCGACGTCCTCGTCGGCAGGGGCGTCGTCGAGGGCGTCATCAGTCGCCTCCGTCCTCGTAAAGTCCTCGACGGCGAACTCGACGTCCTCGACCGTCTCGTTCGCGTCGATCGTCTCCTGCGGGTCGAGGTTGGCGACGGCTTGCGTCTCGTCGATCAGGACGTCGTCGTCGAACAGCGCGGCGTCGACGTAGTAGTTGTAGCCGTCCGGCACGTCGAGCGTCGTCGTGACGGTGTCGGTGCGGCCGGGGCGAACCGTTCCGACCGTCTCGCTCGCCTCGGCGGCGACGACGTTGGAGTCGGCCTGCCGAAGCATGACGCGGAGGTCGAGGTCGCCGGACGGGTCGTCGCCACGGTTCGTCACCGACGTGGACACGGAGAGGGTAGCGGTTTCCGCCCCGGCGTCCACGACCGACACCGCGACCGTGGGCCAGACGTTGCCGTCGGCGAACTCGACGGACGAATCCGCGTAGGAGGGGACGAGTGCCTCGACGCCGGCGATACGGGTCGTCCGCTCCGTCGTTCGCTCGCCGTCGACGAACACGACGGTTTCGAGGTGGTACCCGCCCGCGCGTTCGACGTCGAGACTTCCGTTGGCCGTCACCTCGCCGTCCCGATCGATGTCGCCGACGTCGCCGACATCGACGGTCGTCTCGTCGACGAGCAGGCCGGAGTCGGCGTCGAGTGCCCGGTGGCGAAGGGTGACGTTCTCGACGGTCGAACCGCGGTGTCGGAGGTCGACGACGAGATCGAGCGTGGCGGTCTCGCCGCTGACCTCGGCGGGGTCGATGACGACGTCCGCGAGGTCGATATGGCCGGGCGGTTCGCCGGTGTCGCCGCTTCGGGGGTCATCGATGGCGTCCGGGGCCGCGACGACGCCGACCGCGCCGACGACGAGCACGGCAGCACCGAGCGCCAGGAGGGTCGTTCGCGCGTCCATAGTCGGCCGTCGAGACGGCTGTGGTAAGTGTTTTGTCCATCTCAGCCCTCGCGAGGGGGATCGAATATTCTCGGAACACTCCACAGCGATCGGCCGTATCCAACCCGGAGAGAGGCCCACGGACCCGAACGGTCGGCAGCGAACGGCCTATGGAAAGCGTTTTGCCCAGGGGCCGAGTGGTCCCGAACTACATGCGGAACCCCGCGATTCGCGTGCTCCTCGCCGCCCTCCTCGCTGCCGTTCTCCTCGCCGGCGCGGGAGTTGCGGCTACCGGAGACGCCCCCTCCAGTGGCCTCTCGGAACCCATACAGACACCGACGGTCCCCGCATCCGAGGACGGAGCTGACGCCGCACCGGGTTCGTCCGGGACGGCATCGCTATCCGGACCGTCCGTGGGACCCGACCCGTCGCCGCAGGTCGACACGGCGTTCGAACCGGCCGCGGAGACACGAATGCGGATCGACCTCCAGCCGGACCGTGACGCCGCGTGGGAGGTGGCCGTCAGATACGAGTTCAGCGACGCCAACCAGACCGTGCCGTTCGAAACCGTCGGGGAGCGGTTCCTCGACGACGAACTGGGCCCCGACCCCGCGCTGTTCGAGGGGTTCGCGGCGGAGGCGAGTCGGAACGTCGACCGACGGATGACGATCACCGACGTCGATCGTGAGGTCGTCGTCATCGAGGACGCGGCCGAGATGGACCTCGACGACGAGACGGACGAGGAGCCACCGGCCGCCGTCGGCGAGCTGCGCCTCACCTTCGTTTGGACCGAGTTCCTCGAGGAGGACGGCGAGAACCTCCAGCTCGGAGACGCGCTCACGACCCCGGACGACGGGACGTGGCTCCGCTCGCTCGAAGCCGACCAGCGGATCGAACTGATGACGCCCGAGGGGTACACCGTCTCCGGGACTCCCGGTGCGGCGGTGCCGCTCCAAGAGAACGCCGTTATCGTCGAGGGGCCACGCGTGTTCGAGGGAGATGACCGAGTCGTCATCGTCTACTCGCCGACCGGGACCGGCACCGACGGCATGGCTCCACCGTGGACGCTCCTGGCCGGCGCGATCGTCCTCGGAGCGCTCCTCGTCGCCGCCGGACTCGTGGGGTACCGTCGCGTCGAGTCGGCCGAAGACGACGGGGACCGACGCGAGGCTCCGTCGACGGCGGCGACCCAGGGCGGACGGGACGGGAGCACGCCCGGCGGAGCGGCGCATTCCGATCCGGAGGAGGGCGATCACGACGGGACGAACGACGAGGAGCCGGCGGAGGACCTCTCGTTGCTCTCGGACGAGGAGCGAGTGGAACGGCTGCTCGAACGCAACGGCGGCCGGATGCGACAGGCCGATATCGTCGCCGAGACGGGCTGGTCGGACGCGAAGGTCTCACAGCTGCTCTCGGCGATGGCCGACGAGGGTCGCGTCGAGAAGCTCCGCCTCGGCCGCGAGAACCTGATCTCCCTGCCCGACGGCGAGAACGACGACGAGGGGACGTAGCGACGGGAGGAACCGCGGCCGCGATGCCAGCGTTCAAAACCGGTCCGGACGAACAGTGACCTATGTACGCGGTCGTCGGCTGTAACGAGTGTGGAAACCTGTGGCTGCTCCGCGACCCGGAGACGAGCGAGTCCGCACGGTGTTCGCGATGTGGAAAGACGCATCGAACGGCGAAGCTGAAACGCTTCTTCGAGTCGGACGACCGCGCGGCCGCCCGCGAGGCCCGTGCAGCGCTGTTGGCGAAGAAGCACGGCGACAGCGAGGCGTTCGCCGACGTCGAACACGTCTCCGAGCTGGAGCGTGCGGTCGAGGACGCCGGGATCGACGACCGAGAGTACCTGGAGCGCTCGGGGCTGGACGCCGACGAGGTGTTCGAGGCGGGCACACGGGTCGGAGGGGGTAGCGGGTCCACGCGTTCGCGCGAGGAGATCGTTCGAGACGGGGTTCGGGAGTCGGACGAGCCCACCGAGACGGCGGTCGTCGCGTATGCGACCGATCACGGCGTGCCGGCCGACGCCACCCGAGATATCCTCGACGCGCTCACCCGTCGCGGGGAACTCTCCGAGTCCCGTGGACGCTATCGGCTGCTCTGACCGATCTGCCGACCCAAAGCCGGGCCGTTGAGATGGCTTTTTTATCCCTGGCCGAGAACGCTTCGACGATGAGAGCCCTCCCGGTGCTGGCCGTCGCCCTCCTGCTTTTCGTCGCGCCGATCGCCGGCGGGACGTCGCCGGCGGGGACGGCAGCCGACATCGAAGCCCCGGACGCTCCCGACGACTCCCGAGCCGCCACGATAGACGTCGGCGGATCACCCGTTCTCGGACCGACGATGGCCGAATCGAACACGGACGGCCTAGCCACGGGGTCGTCGGGTGCCCAGTCGACCGACGGCACCGTCGAGACCGCATCGATCGACGAGGGAAACCTCACCCTCCGCGTGTTGTCGACGCCGCCGGACGCGACGCCGCGCGTGGGAGCCACACAGCGTGACGCGAACCTCGGAACCGCGCTCGGTCTCTCGGTCGGGGAGGTCGACGCCGCGCTTCGAACGGAGACGACGCTCCAGCGGATCGAGTCCGCCGAGGACAACGCGGAACGGCAGCGTCGGATACTGGCCGCGATCAACGAGGTCGAACAGGACGAGGTGAGCCTCGATAGCCGACAGACCGCGGCGATGAACGCGCATGCGAACGGGGAGCTCACGGACCGTGAACTGCTCGACGAGCTGGTCCGTGTCGCCGGGATCGCGGCGGAGTACGATCACCGGCTGGACCTCCTCGACGAGGTCGCCGAGGAGACTGACGGGTTCTCCTCGCCGGGACGCCTCGACGAGCTACAGGTCCAGCTTCAGGTGTACGAGGGACCGGTCCGTGACCGCGCGCTCGAAACGGTTCGCGGTGACACGCCGGGCGCACAGATCCACGTCGAGTCGAGCCAAGAGGCCATCGTGCTGGCGACCGTCGACGACGACGAGTACGTCCGCGAGGCGTTCCGGCGCGACCGGTGGGACCGTGGCGGCGGCACGCTCTCCAGCGAGGCGGCGATCGACGCCGCGATCGCGAGCTACCCGGAGACGACCGCGCTCCGCGAGCCTGATGCGTTCGGGGCGGGTTCGGTCCAGCGGATCACCGTCCCACACGAGTTCGGAACCCTCCGCTCGTTCGTCAGCGGCGGGACCGAACAGGTGTTTGCGGAACACCAGCGGATCGGGCTCGATCGGTTCCCCGACGCAGATACCGTCTCAACGACGGAGGACGGGTTCAACGTCACGGTGAATCGGAGCTACCCCGGCGGGCCGGTGACGGTGACCGTCCGCGACGACGAGACGGACGATCCGGTCTCCGGCGTCACCGTGACGAAGAGCGTCGGCGGCGGGGATAGCGAGGCGATCGGGGCGACCGACGCCAACGGTGTCGTTCGAACCCTTTCGCCGACGGAGACGTATCGTATCACCGTCATCGACGAGCCGCGCGTGGCGGTGATCGACGGGATACAGCCGATCGAGACGCCGCGACTGACCGACGACGGCGGCTCCTGACTGACAACCGCCGTAGTCACTGACGGCGGGCAGCGGCTCCGCTCGTGTGACCCCTTTTAGGTGATGCCGCACCAGTCGCCCCGTGTCGATCCGAACCTCGCGGAAAGCAGGGCCTGATACGCGCGCAGTCGCGACGCTAGCAGGGGTACTCCTCGTCGCGATCGCCGTCCTGCTCGCGGTCGGCGTGGCGACCGCGGCGTTCGATGAGCCGACCGAGCCGGCACCGACGGCAGTGATCTCGCTGTCGGCGGAGGGCGATCGGCTGGTCCTGCTCCACGAGGGTGGGGAGCCGATAGACGTCCAAGAGCTGACCGTTCGCGTGTGGGTGAACGGGGACTCGCTCGCACGTCAGCCGTCAGTCCCGTTCTTCTCGGCCGCGGGGTTCCGACCGGGGCCAACCGGACCGTTCAACGCCGCGAGCGGGGACGAGTGGATCGTCGGCGACGAGGCGTCCGTCCGGATCGCGGGGACGAACGACCCCACACCGAGGCCCGGCGACCGCGTCGAGGTGCGACTCTCGGTTCGGGGACAACCGATCGCGTCGATGGCGACGACCGTCGAACCGGGGTGAGCCGGTTCCGAACGGGGGGAGGACGTCAGTCGGGGACCTGCGCGACGGTCGTTATCGCCCGTGGGCTCTGAGGGGTGGCGCGCTGGATGTGGTGTTCGAACGACTCGTAGCCGGCTGCCTCGAACATCCGGTCCGCCTCCTCGGCGTCGTAGAACAACATGATCGCGTCGGCGACCCGCTGGAGGACGCGGTTGTGGGGGTAATCCGGCCCGACGACGAGCACCTGTCCGCCGGGTTTCGCCACGCGCCGCAGCTCTTCGAGTCCCGCGACGGGGTTCGGCCAGTACTCGATGGAGCCGGACGACCAGACGATGTCGAAGCTGTCGTCGACGAACGGGAGACGTTCGGCGTCGCCGCGGTAGAAGTTCACCTGATCGTGTTTGCCGAACTTCTCGAACGCCTTCTCCATCTGGTGGATACTCTGGTCGAGACCGTGGACATCGTCGGCGTGTTCGAGCAGCCCTTCGGTACCGAACCCGGTACCACAGCCCACGTCGAGCACGCGGTCGTCCTCGCCGAACTCCAACCACGAGAGCGCTTCCGCTCGCATCTCCTCGTTCCAGTTGAACCGGTTGATCCGGTCGTACACCTTCGAGAGGTACTTGTAGAACAGTCTGGCGTTCGACTTGTCCTCGAGGATCCCCATTTGCCGATACGTACGGTAGCCACCTCCATAACGACACGGATCCGTCGTCGCGATACGACGATATCGACCCGGAATCGGTGCGTCACCAACCGGCTTATCCGACGGCCGATCCAACGGCTGGTATGCATCCGACGACGACCGGACGGTTCCGCGTCCACGACCGCCGGCCGCGACCGATCGACGGGACGCCCGGAGGCTCCCCCGACGAAACGGCGGGAACGGCGGACGATGAAACGCCGGAACCGACGGACAACGGGGAGGCGGGAGCGGCGGAGTTCGTCCTGGTCGAGCTGCCGGAGACGCCCATCGACCCGAGTGACCCCGACGCCGAGGGGGCGTACGATCCGCTGTACGCGGCTGCGACGGGGTACGAAGGGGAGCTGGCCGACCGGATCGACGCGCTCGAACCGGGGAACGTCGTCGATGCGACGCTGGCATGGGAAGACGGCGACGCCCGGATCACGGCGCTTGACGTGGTGCGCGAGACGCGGTTCCGGTTCGCCGACGACGTCGAAGGGATGTTCGAGGCCGCCGTCGAGGCGTGGCAACGGATACGCGCCGAGGGGGAAGCGATAGGCTCCATCACGACGAAATCGACCGACGGGGACCCCAACGGTGCCCTCTACCTGTTCGCGGACGGGCCCGGAACCGACACGTTCGCGGAGGTGAAGACGGCACGACTGCCGATAGAGCCGCTGATAGCGCGAGTCAACGAAACCCGAGGGGACGACGACCCGCGGGAGGTGTTCGTGTTGCGGCCGGCCGCCCACCGGTTCGTCGCCGTCTACGTCGTCTTCGAGCGCGACGGCGTGCTCGCGCGGACCGTCCGCGACACCTACGGCCTCGGCGCCGGACTGGCCGCGGGACTCGACGAGAGCGGTGCGGCGTGGGAGGGGGGTTCGATGGAGGGCGGTCCGATCGAGGGCGACACCGGCGAGGACGGTGGGGGCGACACCGGCGAGGACGGTGGGGGCGACGACGACTCGTTCGACATCACCGACAGGCTGTAAACCGCCTGCGGACGGCCGATCCGAGCCAGGGGTCGGTTCTGACCGCTCATCGTCGTTGCTAAACCCTTATCAGCGCGGGCGCGCCACCTCAGCACGTATGAGCGACCTCCCGGACGACTTCGACTGCACCGTCACCAACTGGGAGTACATCTACGGGCTCTGCCGCAACGTCTCGAACGGGGTGAAACGCGACGACTTCGAGCCGGACGTCGTCGTCGCGTTAGCCCGTGGCGGCTGGTTCGCGGGGCGGTGTACCTGTGACTTCCTCGGGCTCGATGACCTCACGAGCCTCAAGATGGAACACTACGTCGGCACCGCTGAGAAGGCGGAGGAGCCCCAGATCCGCTACCCGATGCCGGAGGGGAGCGTGGAGGGGAAAGACGTCCTGATCATCGACGACATCGCCGACACCGGCGGGTCGATCCGCCGCGCCGAGGAGTACGTCGAGGAGCGTGACGCGGCGGAGGTCAGAACCGCGACCCTCCAGCTGCTCGGCACCTCCGAGTTCGAGCCCGACTTCGTCGGCGAGCGGCTGGAGCGCTGGACGTGGGTCGTCTACCCCTGGAACTTCATCGAGGACATGATAGACCTCACCGAGGGAGCGATGGAGCGTGCCGACGAGGAGACGTTCGGCCGCGACGAGATCCGCCATTACCTCGAGGAGTACCACGGCATCGGGCGGATCGAGATGGAGGTCGCCCAGCCCGGTCGGCTCGACGAGGTGCTCGACGAGATGGTCCGCCGCGAGGTTATCGAACGGACCGGCCTCGACGAGTGGGCCCTCCTCGACGCGGAGTGACCCGCGATCGTCCAGAGACGGACAGGGAAGGAGGCGCGGCACACGACGTCGACGCGGAACCGGATGGGGAGCGTGACGACGCCGACGCTGAGCCCGACACGGAGCTCGACGACGCCATCGACGCGATCCTCGACGCCTACGCGCTGAAAGACGAGCGGCGTACGGGCTGGCAGCTCCGCGGCGTCGACGACCCGGAGTCGGTCGCCGGACACACGTGGGGGGTCGCGTATCTGGTGTTGGCACTCGGTGACCGGTTCGCCGCGGAGCTCGGCGGGGTCGACCTCGACCGTGCGCTCCGGCTTGCGGTCGTCCACGACGTCGCCGAGGCGGAGAACGGCGACGTGGCGACCCGTGCCGATACG
>NZ_JBHSWW010000019.1:0-23444 GCF_042661865.1 Halorubrum tibetense | reverse complement strand
TGTGAGGCGGGTGAGCGCGTGATCGCGGTGCTCGCCGGTGTCGAGAGCCTCCGGACCCCGCCGGCTGCGGCGTTCCCCTACTTCTACCGACGCGACCCGTCCGACAAACGGTTCCGCGTGCGTCGTGGCGACGACGGGACCGTCGTCGAGAGCGTCGGCGGGTTCGCGGCGATGCACGCCGCCGGGTTCGTCCCGATCCCGATGCCGCTCGTGCCGGAACACGTGCTGGCCACCGGGTCGTGCCCCGCGGACGAGTCGAACGCGGGGTCGCCGCGCGTCGAGAGCCGCTGGGACCTGTTGGTCGTCGGGGATGGAAACGACGGTCCGGGCCCGAATGCGAACTGAGTCTCCGACACGATAGTCACCCTCAAGGGCGCGCCGCGCGGATCCCGGGACATGACCGTTCGATACGACGACCTGACGGTGGAGTGGCTCGGCTACGCGACCGCCCGCGTCGAGGACGGGGGGCCCGTCGTGTACACGGACCCCGGCCGGTACGGCGTGCTCGACGAGTACTGGGCGCGCGACGGCGACGTCGTGTTGGTCACTCACGACCACCACTACGACCCGGAGGGGATCCGTTCGGTCGCCGACGAGTCGGCAACGCTCGTCGTCTACGAGGCGGTGGACCCGGAGCGGATCGACCGGGACGTGGAGTCGATCGACTCGCTCGCGGCCGACTACGACGTGATACGGGTCGACGACGAGACGGAAACGGAGGTCGAAACTCCCTCCGGAACCGTCACCGTCTGGACGGTCGCCGCCTACAACGAACCCGACGGGCCGCGAGCCGACGCCGACGGGAACGTGCCCCACCCCGAGGGGTTCGGCTGCGGGTTCCTCTTTTCGGCGGGCGAACGAACCGTGTTCTGGCCGGGTGACAGCGATGCACTGGAGGGCTTCGCCGAGCTCGACGTCGGCGTGTTCCTCGCGAACATCGGCGGCGGCGACATCGTTTCCGACCGTCACGAGTCCGCCGACCTCGCTGAGCGGATGGACCCGGATATCGTCGTCCCGATCCACTACGACACGTTCGAAGCACTCGAAGCGGACGGCGAGGCCTTTGCCGGCGACGTCGCCGCCCGGTCGATCCCCGTCGCCCTCGACGCCCGCTCGGCGAACCAGTGACCGGGTGAACCGTTCGTCCGCCCGCTGAGCCGTTTCGCCGAACCGTTTTTATCCCGGCCCCCGTACGACGAGGTATGTACGTCCGCGACGCCAAGAACCGGGACGAGGCGTGGTTGCTGGACGCGATCGAGGACGTCGGTCTGGACGACGTCGCCTTCCGCTCGCGGGACTACGTGATCGCGGTCGATCAGGAGTCCGGCGACCGCGCGGGGTTCGGCCGACTACGGGTCCACAAGGCGGACGGCGAGGAGGCGATCGAGCTCACCGGGATCGGCGTGCTCCCCGAGTGGCGTGGCAGCGGTATCGGCGCACACGTCGTGGAACGGCTCGTCGACACCGCGGCCGCGGAGGGGTTCGACGACGTGTACGTGCTCACCGACCAACCGGAGTACCTCACGCAGTTCGGTTTCGAACCGATCGACGACGATGCGCTCCCCGGGTCCCTGGTCGAGCGCCGCCCGGAGAAACGCGAAACCCTCGACGGCGACATCACTCCGCTTCGGCTCGCCACTGACGCGTTCCAAATGCCGTCTCACCTCCGTGATGCGTTTAAAAACGCGGCACAGGGCCCGAACGACGACGGCGAAGACCCCACGGAGTCAGCGGAGGACTTCGGGATCGACCCCGACACGGCGACGTACAAGTACGATACCGGGCGCTGAATCGTTAAAAGCAGTGAGCCGATACCCGCCGGTTCACCCGAGTAAGAAGCGGAGCCAGGGGTTCTCCCGAACGATCGCTGTCTGTTCGAGCGCGCGGTCGACGCCGAGGATACGGCCGGCGCCCCACGCGCCGAGGCCGAACAGTAGGAGCATGTAGACGAACGAGCTGTCGATGAAGTAGCCGTTCGTCATGGGGAACCCTTGCATGAGTCCACCTTCCCACGCGGCGGTCCAGAACATCGACATCTGGATCGCACCCATCAGCGCGGCAAATCGGAAGAACACGCCGAACAGCAGCGCGAGCCCGATCAGGATCTGCCCGAAGATCACGAGCGGGTCGACGATCGCCCCGTAGTTGGCGAACCAGGCAAATAGCCCGCTCAGCGGGTTCGCCTCCGCGATCGCGTTCTGGAGAAACCCCGCCGACGACCACGCCAGCGGGTCCCCGACCCCGCCCTCGAACAGCTTCGAGAGCCCCGCCTGAAGGAACACCCAGGCCATCACGACCCGGAGTCCCAGCATCGAGTACGCCAACCACGTCTCCGAGTAGTTGAACTCGATCTCACGTCCCAGTAGCTCCGACTGCAGCGTCCGTTCGGCCGGTTGTGTCGACATATCGATCTCCTCCTACCTCGACATGGGCGAGACGGATAGGTAAGACCGTACGCGGATTCCGAAAACATAAGAACGCCCTTTCAGTCTATCTCGGATAGCCTTGATGAACGTACAGCAAAGCGGGATAGTTCAGTCCAATCGTTCGGCTCGGCTCACCAGCGACGGAGGTCGGCTCGGCTCACCAGCGACGGGGGTCGGCTCGGCTCAGTGACGTGCTGTACTCGGTGAGCCGGGCGTAGGATCTCACGCACTATCGAACCCGCCACTTATCCGACCCCCCGGCGATCCCTCGGTATGGACCCACTGATCGAGGCCGCCCGCGAGGCGCTCGCGAACGCGCACGTTCCGTACTCCGACTACCGAGTCGGAGCCGCCCTCAAGACGGCCGACGGAACCGTCTACACCGGCTGTAACATCGAGAACGCCAACTACTCCAACAGCCTCCACGCCGAGGAGGTCGCCGTCGCGGAGGCAGTAAAGAACGGAGACCGCGAGTTCGACCGGATCGCCGTCACGTCGAGCGTCCGTGACGGCGTCACTCCGTGTGGGATGTGTCGACAGACGCTCGCGGAGTTCGCCGACGGCGATCTTCCGATCGTCTGTGACGAGGGAGGCGGCGAAGTCACCGAATACACGCTCGGCGGGTTGCTACCGAACGCGATCACACAGGGGACCCTCGACGACGCGGCGGACCAGGAGTAGCGACGTCGGAACGGCGACACGGCCGTCCCCGAGCAGTGCTCTGCGGGCCCCAGTCGTGGCTCGAAGGACCTATATCGGGGGCCTCGGAACGTCACGGTCATGACCGGAGACAGCGAGGATCCAAACGACGAACGGCAGTATCACGTCGAGGTCGGTCCCGGCGACGTCGCCGACGCCGTGCTCCTTCCCGGCAACCCGGAACGCGTCGACAAAGTGACCGCGCTGTGGGACGACGCCGAGGAGGTCGCGTACCACCGTGAGTACCGCACCGCGACCGGAACGTACGACGACGCGCCGATATCGGTGACGTCGACCGGGATCGGTTCTCCCTCAGCGACGATCGCCGTCGAGGAGCTGGCGCGCGTCGGCGTCGACACGTTCATTCGCGTCGGGTCGTGCGGGGCGATCCAGCCGGGGATGGACGTCGGCGACCTCGTGATCACGACCGGCGCGGTCCGACAGGAGGGCACGAGCGACGAGTACGTCCGGGAGGACTACCCCGCGACCGCCGACGGCGAAGTCGTCTCCGCGCTCGTCGCCGCGGCGGAGCGGCTCGGACACGACTACCACACCGGGATCACGATGAGCGCCGACTCGTTTTACGCGGGGCAGGGCCGTCCGGGGTTCGAGGGGTTCCGGGCGGCCGGCTCCGAAGCGCTCGTCGAGGAGTTACAGGACGCGAGCGTGAAGAACGTCGAGATGGAGGCGTCTGCGATCCTCACGGTCGCCAACGTGTACGGACTCCGTGCGGGAGCAGTGTGCTCGGTGTACGCGAACCGGGTCACCGGCGAGTTCCGGACGGAAGGTGAGTCGCGTGCCGCCGAGACCGCGAGCCTCGCCGTGAAACTGCTCGCGCGGATGGACGAGGTCAAGCACGAGGCGGGTGCGGATCGATGGCACGCGGGACTCTCTCTGTAGACGGTACGGGGGGTTGGCCGTAGACCGCACCGGTTCTCGGCCGACTGGCCCGGCAGGCCGGTTCCAAAGTGACTTTACGCGCGGGCCGCGGAGCCTCCGGTATGACATCTCAGATCGTCGTCGTCGGCTCCGGATACGCCGGCGCGGGTGCGGTAAAAGCGTTCGAAGACGAGATCGGTGAGGGTGAAGCGGAGCTCACCTGGATCTCCGAACACGACTACCACCTCGTGTTACACGAAGTCCACCGCGCGATCCGGAAGCCCGCGGTCGAGGACAAGATCACCATCCCGGTCGGGGAGATCCTGTCCGAGGAGTCCGCGTTCGTCCAAGGCCGCGTCGTCGACGTCGACACCGACGAGCGCGTCGTCGAGACCGAGGGCGGCGAGACCGTCGACTACGACTACCTACTTCTCGCCGTGGGCTCGACGACGGCCTTCTTCGGCATCGACGGGCTGAAAGAGCACGCACATCAACTGAAGGGATTAGCGGACGCGAAAGCGATCCACGAGGACGTCCGCGAGGCGGCCGCGAACGCGACACGGTCGGACCCGGCGCAGGTCGTTGTCGGCGGCGCAGGGCTCTCCGGTATCCAGACGGCCGGTGAGATCGCGGAGTACCGCGATGAACATCGCGCCCCCATCGACATCAGCCTCGTCGAAGGACTCGACGAAGTATTCCCGGGTAACGACCCGCAGCTGCAGGGGGCACTCCGACAGCGCCTCGAGGACGCCGGCGTCGAGATCCTCACCGGCGACTTCATTTCGAAGGCCGACGCGGACGCCGTGTACTTCGGCGACGAGGACGACGGGTTCGAGGAACTCCCGTACGACGTGCTGGTCTGGACCGGCGGTATCACCGGTCAGCCCGAGATCGAGGAAGTCGACGTCGAGAAGGACGACCGATCGAACCGCGTGTTCGCGGAGTCCGACTTCACCACGAGTGATGACCGCGTGTTCGCCATCGGTGACACCGCGCTTATCGATCAGGGTGGCGACGACGTCGCGCCGCCGACCGCCCAGGCCGCCTGGCAGGCCGCCGAGGTCGCCGGCGAGAACCTCGCACGAGCTGCCCGCGGCGCGCCGCTACAGTCTTGCGAGCACAAGGACAAGGGAACGGTCATCTCGATCGGCGAGGAAGCGGTCGCTCACGACGTGATGGGAATGCCGATCAAAACGTTCGGCGGGACTCCGGCGAAGCTGCTAAAGAAGTCGATCGCGGTGCGATGGATCTCGAAAGTCTCCTCGACCGGACGCGGGATCAGCGCGTTCGGCGATATGTGACCAGCGGTCCGGTCGATCGCTACTGAGGGTGGTGTCTACGGGTCCCCACCGGATATCCCGAGACGAAACGATACACTGCCGTTCTCCCTTCGCGTCCCTTCTCTTCCCCCTCTCGTCCGCTCGTTCGCTTCTCCCTCTGTCGGTTCGTCCGTTCCCAGCTCGTCTACTCGTGTGTGCGGATCTGGCACTCGGAGGGCGCAGTGCGTGGACGGTTCACGGCGACGCGATACTTAAAAGAGACTCAGTGTGCCGGCTCCTCGTCTGGCGCACGCATGTCATCGATTCGGAGGATCAGGACGTTCGCGGTGTCGTCTTTCCCGTCCACGGTCCCGTCGATGACGAGCTTCGAAAGTGGTGTCGGGCCGACCGTCACCGAGTCACCCTCGTGGAAGTCACGGACGGAGCCCTGTACGTGAATTTCGGCACGGCAGAGCTCGGGGTGGTGAACGCTGGAGAGATCGATCCCGTCGACGTTGACGCCCTCGATGACCTCGCCCTCGTGTTCGATCGGAACGCGGGCCGGCTCGTCCATACGCTGGATATCGAGGGCCTCGTACGCGTTCGACGTGGGTTTGTACCCGCCTTTCGGTCCCGGTACCCCTTCGACCAGCTGGAGTGCCTTGAGGCTCTGCATCTGGTTGCGGATCGTGCCGGGGTTCCGGTCGACTTCCTCGGCGATCGCCTCGCCTTTGACGGCGTCCTCTTCCTGCCCGTACAGGTTGATGAGCGCCGTGAGGATGCTCTTCTGGCTTGACGTGAGCTCTATCGATGACATAACTCCGAATACATGGCCGCCCCGCATAAATGCGATGGAAGTGCCTTATAAACGGATCGACCATGTCGATCATGACGGGCCGACGTTCCTGAACCGGAGGTACGCGACCGGACTCGCGAACACGACGGCGATCCCGAGGACGACGAGCACGAGCGCCGCGTCGCCGACGACGAACGCGAGGCCGGCACCGATGAGCCCGATCAGTGCTCCCGTGAACGCGACCGCGATCAGCGCACCGGCGGGACCGATCTCGGCCGGATCTATTCGAGCGTGGGCGTCGTTCCGCCGGTCGTCGTCTTGCCCGTCGTGTGTCCCAGCGTCATCGGCCCGCCCGTCGTCTGCTTCCTCGCTTGTGCCCGATCGGCCTGTACTCCGGCTCATAGCGAGGGTTTCGGACGCGAACCCGAAGACGGTACTGGATCCGTGTCGGTCCGCGGGCCCGGCGGATCCCCGCCATTCAAGCCGTGGGGAGCTCCCCATCGAGTATGACACGAGTCAGGATCATCGGTGCGCCGACAGACTACGGGGCGAACCGACGCGGTGTCGATATGGGACCGTCAGCGATCCGGTACGGCGGGTTGGCCGACGAGCTTGCCGGTGCCGGTGTCGACGTGGTTGATGGGGGGGACCTCACCGTCCCACGGGCGGAAGAACGGGACCCGGAAGCGGAGGCACCCGCGACGGGCGATGCGAAGTTCCTGAAGGAAACCGCGGACGTCTGTCGGCGGCTCGCGGACGAGGTGAGCGGGGCGCTCGCGGACGGAGCAGTCCCTCTCGCGCTCGGCGGCGACCACTCCATCGCGATCGGATCGCTCGTCGGCTCTGCCCGCGAGGCGGAGATCGGCGCGGTGTGGTTCGACGCGCACGCCGACCTCAACACGCCCTCGACGACGCCCTCCGGAAACGTCCACGGGATGCCGTTGGCCGCCGCGCTCGGCATCGACGAGTTCGCCGACACCGACTGGGCGAACGCGCCGGGGCTCTCACCCGACAATATCGCACTCGTCGGACTCCGGTCGGTCGACGATGCCGAGGTGGAGCTGATCCGCGAACGGGGATTCACCGCATACACCATGTCGGACATCGACGAACGGGGGATCACGGAAGTCACGGAGGAGGCCTTGGCGGCCGCTGCCGACGGCGTCGACGGGGTTCACGTCAGTCTCGACCTCGACTGGCTGGACCCCAACGAAGCGCCCGGAGTCGGGACGCCCGTCCGCGGTGGCGTCACGTATCGTGAGGCGCACAGCGCGATGGAGCTCGTCGACGAGGCGGACTGTCTCCGGTCGATGGAGCTCGTCGAGGTCAACCCGACGCTCGACCGGAACAACGAGACGGCCGCGCTCGCCACCGAGCTCGCCGCCAGCGCGTTCGGCAAGCGGGTCATCTGATCTCGCGCCGCTGATCGACCCGCAGGGCTTTAGCCGCGACGCGAGTACCTCCATGGCATGAACGTTCGCGGCGAGCGGGAGTGTCGTGACTGCGGCGGTCGCTGGTCGTACTACGAGACCGGGACCGTCGAGTGCCCGGCGTGCGGAAGCGTCCGGAGCGTCGGGGTCGAGGGTCGGGCGACGCACACCGACTCCCCCGTCTCGCTGGATCTGGCCGCTCACCGTACCCGGTTCGGGGAGGCACGCGGGACGCTCCCGACGGATGATGTCGACGCCCTGAAACACGAGCTCCGAACGTACCTGCGCAAGCGCGGGTTCATCGACGGTGGTGAGCTTCGGACGCTCGACGACACGGTCCTCGCCGCGCGCGAACTGCTCGAGGCGGTCGACGTGTACGACCGTCGCCGCGACCCGAGCGACGCCGACCGCGAGTACCTCCTCGCGCTCCTCGCCGGTGCGGAGGAGGGAAAGCGCCCCGAGGCGACCGAGGTCCCCGAATCGATGCGTGTGGCGCGGGGAGCCGCGGCCGCCCGGGCGGTGAGCGAGTACCGTGACGACCTCCTGACGTTCCTCGACGAGCTGGCGTCCACGCCGGGACGTGACGGTGAGCCGATCGGGGGGGCGGACCAACACGACGACATCGACTCGTCGCCGACGGTGTCGGTCTCGGGAGACGAGGCGGAGTCGCGCGTCGCCCCCGCACGGCAGCTCCTCGGACGCGTCCGCGACCGCACGAAACGAGTCGACGCGCTTGGCGGGGATGTGGCTCCCACCGCCGCGGACGCGCTCGTCGAAGCGGTGAACGCGGTCGGCGAGTACGTCCGAACCGGCGACGGCGAGGCGCTCGATCGGGCGCGCTCGCGGCTCGCGGACACGGAGGCGTGACGGGGCAGTCCGATCCATCGATCGCGGTGCGGACCGGCTGTGTGCGTGATCGGCGGTGTGGGGGCCGTGGTCAGCGGTGTGGGGGTCCTGGTCGGCGGTCGGTTCGAGCCGTAATGAACGGTGAGTCCGAATCACGACTGATACTCGGAGGCGTACGTTCAAGCAGCCCGGAGCGTACCCGTGCGTATGTCCGGGTTCGACGTGCACGACCATCGGCACGCGCTGAAGCAGCTCCGTGACACCGGCGAGACGAGCCTCTGGGAGAACCGAAAGGCGATCACGTGTCCCGTGTGCGACGAACCGTTCGATCGGCTGTTCATCACCCGGAGCCCGGCGGCTCGGTTCCCCGAGAACGACGGATCACGGTTCTGCCTCCTGCGTGGCAACGACGAGATACAGCTGTTTCGGCACTAACACGCCGGAACCACCATCGCCGAGAGGACACTGGTTCCCGTCCAGCTTTCTCGCCGAAGTGGGCGTCGCCGACCGCGTCAGTCGTCGCCGACCGGATCGACGTCCGGGGACGGGTCGTCGATGTACCGCTCCGTCCACGTCCCGCGGGCGAACCACGCGACGCCCACGGCCGCGCCGAGCACGTTCCCGAGCGCCATCCCGACCCAGACGCCGGTCGGTCCCCACCCGAGCGCCGAGATGGTTACGTCAACGAGGGGGATCGTCACGCTCCACGTCAACGCGAGGTAGAACACGCTGGCGACACGGCCGACCCACAGCGTGAGGATCGATATCACCATCGCCGTCTTGGTGTTGCCCGCCCCACGGAACGCACCCAGAATCACCTGTGAGACGCCGATGAAGGCGAACTCGACCGATCGTATGCGGACGTACTCGACCGCGAACTCGATCGTCGCTGGCGCGTCGGGGACATCCCCGAGGAACACCGACACGATCGGCTCCGTGAACGTCACGGCGATCACGGCGACGAGGAACATCACTCCGGCCCCCGTCGTCGCCGCGATCTTGACCGCGCGTGCGGCACGGTCAGCACGGTCGGCACCGAGGTTCTGTCCCACCATCGTGTCGATCGCGCGTCCGAGTCCCATCGCCGGCAGGAACACGAGCGAGATGAGGCGGTTACCCAGTCCGTACGCCGCTACCACCGGCGGCGAGAAGGTGACGATCATCGCCGTCAGCGTGATCATCGCCATCGCGCTCGTCGTCTGCTCGACGCTGGAGGGGAGCCCCAGTCGGAAGATGTCCTCGATAAACCCGAAATCCGGACGGAGATCGGCGATCCCGACCGCCGGGCCGAGGTCGGTCGCGAACAGCACCCACAACCCGATAGCAGTCGCGACGCCACGCGCCCCGATCGTCGCCAGCGCGGCACCCTCGATCCCGTAGCCGGTGAACCCGGTTGCGGCGAACAGTGACGCCTCGACAGCGACGGGGTCGAGCGCCGCTACACCCGGTATCGCTGCGAGCCACTCGAACAGCGGGTTGTTCTCGAACCCGAAGATGAGGAACGGGTCGAGCACGACGTTGAGCACGACGGAAACGAACATCACGGCCATCGGCGTCCGGGTGTCACCGTACCCCCGCATGAGCGCGGAGAAGACGAAGAACCCGAACATCAACGGGATCCCGAGGAAGATGATCTCCATGTAGTCGGCCGCAAGCGGGATCACGGTCGCGGCCGTGTCGGGGTCGCTCGGCAGCAGTTCCAGCGCCGGCCGGGTGTAGAAGTACCCGCCGATACCGATGAACACCGAGAGCACGGCGACGGTAACTATGGTTTGGCCCGCAACCATCCCGGCGGAGTCGTCGCCTTCCGCCCCGGTGTACTGGGCGACGAGGATCGCCCCAGCGGTCGTGAAGCCGCCCGCGACGGCGATAAGAAGGAAAATGAGCGGGAACGCGAGGCTGATCGCACCGACCGCCTCGGCCGAGAGCCGGCCGAGGTACAGGGTGTCGACGACGTTGTACGTCACCTGTAACAGCTGGATGACGACGATCGGCCACGCGAGGTGGAACAGCGGGCGGACGAGGCTACCCTCGGTGATCGAGTCACGGGCGTCGTCGGGGCTGTCGGAACCATCCAACTCGTCGGGGTCGTCGGAGTCGTCACCGTCCGAATCGGCGGGGATATCACCGTTGGCCCGATCGGCGGGGGTACCGCTGGTCGGATCGGCAGTGTCGTTATCGCTCGGGTCGGGAGGGCCGATGTGTCCGTCGTTTTTGCCGTGTTCGTCGCTTCCGGAGGGGTCGTCGGTATGGTCGGGCTCTCCGGAGTCTGACGGGCGTTCGGAGGGCTCGTCGCTCACTTCGTGATCCCAGACCATCTCGGCGTATCAGCGTTCCGGTGGCGGCCGAGTCGGCCTCGAAACGGTCCGCGATCAGGGGGGCCGATCGACCGAGTCGTCGGTACCGGACGACTCGGTGGTTCGGTTGACATCGGGTTCGAGACTTCCGTCGGTATCGCGATCGGGTTCGGGGGTTTCTCGGGTGTCGCTATCGGGTTCGCCTCGTCCGTCGACGCCAACGGCTGTTCCCGTCTCTCCCGCGGTCGTGACCTCCTGCTCCCCACTGGGTGTTTCGCCGGTTCCGGCCGCGTCAACCCCGTCCCGGGGCTGGTCCTCCCGGAGGCCGACCTGTGCGACCCCGGACGTGTCGTCGAAGACGAGGTGACGATGGGGGTACGCCATCTCGACGTCCGCGTCCGAGAGTCGATCGCGGATCCGCGTGTTCAGCTCGGACTGTACCTTCGCGAGCTTGTAGGGCTTTTTCACCCAGTAACGGAGCCGCAACAGGATCCCGTTGTCGCCGAACTCCTGGATCCGGCACTCCGGGCTGGCGTTGTATCGGGCCACGCCCACGCGAATATCGGGACCGCCGTTGATGATCGACTCACAGTCACGGGCCGCGCGTTCGATACGCCGACGCCCCTCGTCGATGTCCGACTCGTACGTGACGAGGACGTCCGTGCTCCGACGGGTTCGCTCGTCCTCCGCGGAGTAGTTCGTCACGTCGCGGTCGCGCATGTTCCCGTTAGGGATGACGAGGAACGTGTTGTCGAGGGTGAATATTTTCGTGTACCGGATCGTGATGTCCTCGATGAACCCCTGCGTGCCGTCGTCGAGCTCGATCATGTCGCCGATCTCGAACGGCTGGTCCGCGAGGATAAACAGGCCGTTGATGAAGTTCCCGACGAGCGGAGCGAGAATGATCCCGACCACGGCGGACAACACCGCAGTCCCGATCAGCAGGTCGGTGAACTGAAACCCGACCGCCCAGAGGCCGAACAGGAACGCGAGCGTGATCGTCCCGACGCGGACTCCACGAACGACGGTCTGTGCGACGCTCTGTCGAGAGAACTGTTTGGCGACCGGGCGGCCGATGACCCTGACGACGAACCGCGCCAGCACCGCGCCGGCAACGACCGAGAGGACGACGATGAAGAACCGTACCCCGGGGACCCCCGCTAGCCACGAGGACCACTCGGCAATCGGCGTCGTCGCCTCCAGTGGGGTCATAGCGGACACGCGTCGTCCACCCGAAAAAACGTTTCCTCCCGGATCGACGGATGGAACGCGCTTCCTTCGATCGGTGACTGGGAACGAATCGATCGACACCCCGCTGGACAAACGCTAACACCCTTCCGGTAGAAGCCAACGTATGCGAGAGCACATCACCCCCCGTCCGACCTTCGAGTTTACACATGATTCCGCTCCGAGCGACGTGCTGATCGCCGGGTTCTCCGCGTATGGACTCGGCGGACTCACCGCCGTCGATTACCTCATCGACCACCTGGAGCTGACCGAATACGGTCACGTCAGGACCGAAGGGCTCCCATCGATCACCCCCTTCGAGAAGGGTCGACCGCGACATCCAACCCGGCTGTACTCCGGTCCCGACCTCGATGTCACCGTGCTCGTCGGCGAGCAGTTCGTCCCGTCGGTGCTCGGAGAACCGCTCGCGACCTCGATACTCGAGTGGACTGTCGCCAACGACGTCTCGGAGATCGCCGTGTGCTCGGGCGTGCCGATCCCCCACGGTCCCGACGCCCACCGGACGTTCTACATCGCGACGGACGACTTCCGGGATGCCCGGATCGAGGACACAGACATTCCTCCGATGGAGTCGGGATTCCTCGACGGCACGAACGCGACGCTGCTGGAGCGCGGACTCGACTCGCCGCTTGGCGTAGGCGTGTTCGTCACGCCGGTGCACGCACAAGCACCGGACGTACAGGCCGCGGTCCGTCTCGTCGAAACCATCGACGAGGTGTACGACTTGGGCGTCGACGCCGGACCGCTTGAGGCGTTCGCGGCCGAAATACAGCGATACTACGAGGACCTCGCCGAACGGATCGAGGCGCGGGAACCCGAGGGGGCCTACGACCGGATGTACATGTGACCCGGCAGCCGGAGCCAACCGATCCGGAGCTGCTGCCCGAGAAGTAGACTGTGATATGAAAACGCGTACAACTCGGGTTATAGTGAAAACTATACCGGTGGGGTGTGTCGAGTCAACCATGACTGACGATCTCCGGGCGACGCTCGATCACGTCGGGGACCGGTTCAATCTGGGAGAGTACGAGATCGACGCGTATCTCGCAGTGTTAGCACACGGCGAGCTGACCGCGAGCGACATCGCGGACCGGACGGACATCCCGCAACCGCGGGTGTACGACACCGTCCGGAGCCTCTCCGACCGCGGACTCGTCGAGCTCCGGGAGTCCCGTCCGATGAAGATCGTCGCCGTCGACCCGGCGGACGCGTTCGGCGACCTCCGCTCGTCGTTCGCGGAGATGGTCGACGAGCTCGAAGCGCGATACACCGCGCCGACGCGCGAGACGGAGGCGGTTTCGCTGGTGAAGTCGCGCTCGACGATCCTCCGATACCTTGAGGACGTTATTCTCGGTGCCGAGTACGAGCTCGCCGTCTCGCTCACTCCCGACCTCCTGCGTCGATTTCGGGACGATCTGGCGGGGAAAATCGCGGAGGGCGTCAGCATCGAACTCCTGGTAACGCCCGCCTCACGGGCACCCGACCCAGCGGAGTTCGATTACACCGACGTCTCAACGACGGCGCGCGCGCGACGCGGCATCACGACTCCCGTCCTTGCCGTCGGCGACGGCGAGTACTCCGTATACGCGACACAGGACGCGCTGCGTGACGACCGGGAGCGATACGGTGTCATCTTCAACCGGTCGGCGCTTGGGTTCCTGGTGTCCGGCTTCTTCGGAACCGTCCTGTGGACGACGGCGGAGACGCTCTTCGCGGACGGGAAGGACCGGCCGTTCCCCCGCCGATACGCCTCTATCCGACGCGCGGTGAAGGACGTTCGTGGATTCGACGGGGAGACGTTTTATGCGGCCGTCTCCGGACGCGACATAGAGACGGGAGAGCCGATCACCGTCCGCGGACGGGTCGTCGACAGCGCGTTCGAAGACACCGAGGAGGTCGCCTCACTCGTGGTCGAAACCGAAACCGGTCCCGTCGAGATCGGCGGGCGTGTAGCGGCCTTGGAGGACATCGAAGGCCAGGAGATCGTTATCGGTCGGGGTTCTCCGCCCGAGATCTGAACGGTCGATGCCACCGAGGTAGGTTCCGCTGGTCAGGGTGGATCCGGCTCGGTGGGGCGAATCCGGCTTGTCAGGGTGGATCCGGCTCGGCGAGGCGAATCCGGCTTGTCAGGGTGGATCCGGCTCGGCGAGGCGAATCCGGCTCGTCCGAGATCGGTCGTAGCAGTGCCGCAGCCGGTACCCACTTATCGCCGCGCGCGACAGGGACGGGTATGGATGTCCGCCTAACTCGCTCGAACCTCTCCGGAACCGTCCGTGCACCCCCGTCGAAGAGTTACACCCACCGCGCGTTGCTAGCAGCGGGGTACAGCGACGGCGCGACCGTCGAGTCCCCGCTCGTCTCTGCGGACACTCGGGCGACTGCCCGTGCGGTGACCGCGTTCGGCGGCAGCGTCGACCCGCGGGAGGGTGGCGAGAGTACTTCCGACGACAGTAGCGACCTGCCGGACGCGGACGCGCTCGTCGTCGACGGGTTCGACGGTCGGCCCGATGTCCCCAACGACGTGCTCGACTGTGCGAACTCCGGGACGACGACTCGGCTCGTGACCGCGACCGCCGCGCTCGCCGACGGCGGGACGGTGTTGACGGGGGACGCGTCGCTCCGGTCCCGCCCACAGGGGCCGCTTCTGGATGCCCTCGACGAGCTGGGCGTCCGCGCCGAGTCGACGAGGGGAAACGGCCAAGCGCCGCTCGTCGTGTTCGGCCCTCTTTCCGGCGGCGCGGTCGCACTTCCTGGCGACGTCTCCTCGCAGTACGTTACCGCCCTGCTGATGGCTGGGGCGGTCACCGACGACGGGATCGAGGTGTCGTTGACGACGGAGCTCAAATCGGCCCCGTACGTCGACATCACGCTCGAACTGCTGGAAGCGTTCGGGATCACCGCCGAGCCGGTCGGGAGCGAGACGGCGGCCGGTGCCGAGGGATTCGTCGTTCCCGGTGGGCAGACGTACGCGCCCCCTGACGGCCGATACGAGGTTCCCGGGGACTTCTCGTCTATCTCCTATCTGGTTGCCGGCGGTGCGGTAGCGGCCGACCCGGACGGCTCCGTCCGGATCGAGGGGGCACAACCGAGCGCCCAGGGTGACGCCGCGATCGTCGAGATCGCGACACGGATGGGCGCGTCGATCGACTGGGACCGCGAGGCGGGCGTTATCACGGTCGAGCGGTCGTCGCTGTCGGGGATCGAAATCGATGTCGGCGACACCCCGGATCTCCTGCCGACGATCGCGACCCTCGGAGCGATCGCGGACGGTGACACACGGATCACGAACTGCGAACACGTCAGATACAAGGAGACCGACCGGGTGTCCGCGATGGCCGAGGAGCTCGAAACGCTGGGAGCGGAGACGACGGAGGAGCCGGACGTCCTCACCATTCACGGCTCCGAGAGCGAGCTACGGGGTGCGACTGTCGACGGTAGAGCGGACCACCGGATCGTGATGTCGCTCGCGGTCGCCGCGCTCGTAGCCGAAGGGACGACGACGATCCGGGGCCGTGAACACGTCGACGTCTCGTTCCCCGGCTTCTTCGAGACGATGGCGTCGTTGGGCGCTGCGGTCGAACGATAAGATACGATCCGGATCTCAGTTGACTACCTGATTTATAAGTGATCAGGGAGTTACGGGTTCTGTATGAGTTGGCACGCCGTCGACGCCGTTGACGACGCGGTGGAGGCCACTCGTCGGTTCCTGTTTCCGTTCAGCTTGGTTCGCTGGACGGTCCTGGCCCTCCTCGTCCTCCTGATGGGTAGCACCGTGAACACGAACGCCTCGTTTTCGTTCATCCCGGACGCGGAGTTCACACTGTTTCCGGACGGCGTGATCCCGGAGGCCGTCGTCGCGGAGCTCGATACCGCTCTCGTGGTCGCGATCGTCGCTGTCGTCACCGCCATCGGCGTCGTCATCGCGGTAGCGACGCTTACGCTCCGGCTCGTGTTCTACGATGCCCTCCGGACTAACGAGGTTCGTGTCTGGGGACCGTTCCGCGCGCGATTCCGCCAGGCGCTCGGGCTGTTCGTTTTTTCGACTGTTGCCGGGATCGTTACGGTGCTCCCGCTACTGCTCGCCATTCTGGGGGTGACGACGGTCGGATGGGGGCCGATCGACGCCGTGAGCGAGGCGGTCGCTGGACTCTCGGGTTGGGGACTCGCGGGAGCAGTACTGTTCGGGGGGCTCCTCACGCTGGGTGCGCTACTCGTCGTTCGATTCACATACGAGTTCGTCGTTCCGGTGATGGTTCATCGTGACCTCGGTGTGCTGGCGGCGTGGTCACGGTTCTGGTCGACCTTGCGGGAGTCGTGGACCGAGTTCCTGTTGTATCTCGTCGTCCATTTCTTCCTCGGGGTCGGGGTCTCGGTCGCGGAAACCGTCGTGTTCCTGTTCGCCGGTGGGGCGGTCCTCGTCCTTGGGGGCGTCACGATCCTGATCGCCGCCGGGATCTTGGGTGGACTTTCGGCGGTGACCGGAACCACTGTCGGGATGGTGACGCTCGTCTTGGTCGTGTCGGCCGGCGTGATCGCGTTGCTGCTCGTGTTTCTTCCGGTACGGTTGGTCACGCGAACGTACCTGATCGCTTATGAAGTCACCACCCTCGGCGGGGTTGACCCGGAGTTGGCGATGCTGGACCCAACGATCGATCCGGACGCTGCCGGTCCAACGGAGGGAGATGATACATCCACAAAGCGATAGACTCTGCGGGCCGGAGTGAGTACTGACGAACGTCGGGAGTGGGTGATCGCACGGTATGAGTTGGACACAACACAGTGACTGAGGATCGATGACCGATCCGCCGCGACTATCGACCAACTCCGGTATGAGACTACGTTCTCTCTTTTAGACCGTTATGCTATCCTTCAGACCGTTATGCTATCCTTCAGACCGTTATGCTATCCTTCAGACCGATATGCTATCCTTCAGACCGATATGCTATTCTTCAGACTCCTGTTCGTTCTAGCGCGACGGGGCGGGATGTTTGGGCTGCCTGGATCAGCTGACATCGTCGTGGCTTAGACGACTGTCGAAGTTGGATTTCGACGGCCATAGGTAGTTTTTTACTCCGTTCACGAAAGGGGTCACCCATGGGATTAGACGACGACGCGCGTGAGTACCACCGCGCGGATCCACCGGGAAAAATAGAGATATCCACGACGAAACCGACGAACACACAACGGGACCTCTCGTTGGCCTACTCGCCGGGCGTTGCCGCGCCCTGCCGCGACATCGCGGCGTCACCGGAGTCCGTCTTCGAGTACACGGCAAAGGGGAACCTCGTCGCCGTCGTCTCCAACGGGTCGGCAGTTCTCGGGCTCGGTGATATCGGCCCGTCGGCGTCGAAACCCGTTATGGAGGGCAAAGGGGTCCTGTTCAAGCGGTTCGCCGATATCGACGTGTTCGATATCGAGCTCGACATCGACGCGGTCGACCCGTTCTGTGAAGCGGTCTCCGCGATGGAGCCGACGTTCGGGGGGGTGAACCTCGAGGACATCAAAGCGCCGGAGTGCTTCGAGATCGAGGAGCGACTCCGCAAGGAGATGGATATCCCCGTGTTCCACGACGACCAACACGGGACCGCGATCATCTCCGGAGCCGCACTGATGAACGCGGTCGACATCGCCGGGAAAGATCTGTCCGAACTCGAGATCGTGTTCTCCGGTGCGGGTGCGTCCGCCATCGCGACCGCACGATTCTACGTCTCACTCGGTGCAGAACGGGACAACATCACGATGTGTGACTCCTCCGGGATCGTCACCACGGACAGGGCCGAGGCCGGTGAAGTGAACGAGTATAAACAGGAGTTCGCCAGCGACGTCGACGGCGGCGACCTCGCGGACGCTATGGACGGTGCCGACGTGTTCGTCGGCCTCTCGATCGGCGGGATCGTCTCCCAGGAGATGGTCCGTTCGATGGCGTCGGACCCGATCATCTTCGCGATGGCGAACCCCGACCCTGAGATCACCTACGAGGACGCGAAGACCGCTCGTGATGACACGGTCATCATGGCGACCGGACGTTCTGACTATCCCAACATGGTGAACAACGTTCTCGGGTTCCCCTTCCTGTTCCGTGGGGCGCTGGACGTTCGTGCAACCGAGATCAACGAGGAGATGAAGCGAGCCGCGGCGACGGCGCTCGCTGAGCTCGCGCGTAAAGACGTCCCGGACGCGGTCGTGAAGGCGTATGGTGACGACCCCCTGCAGTTCGGTCCCGACTACGTCATCCCTAAGCCGCTCGATCCCCGTGTCCTGTTCGAGGTCGCGCCTGCGGTCGCACAGGCAGCGATGGACGCTGAGTGTGCGCGCACCGAGATCGATATCAAACGGTATCGCGAGCGGCTTGAGGCACGCCTCGGGAAGTCGCGGGAGATGATGCGAGTCGTGTTGAACAAGGCCAAAAGCGATCCGAAACGCATCGCACTCGCAGAGGGGACCGACGAGAAGATGATCCGTGCGGCCTATCAGCTCTCCGAACAGGGAATCGCGGAACCGGTCCTTCTGGGTGACGCGGACGAGATCACCCGAACCGCCACAGAGCTCGGTCTGTCCTTCCAGCCTGAGATCGTCGACCCCTCCGAACGTGATGTTTCACCGTACGGGGATCGGTTGTACGACCTTCGGAAGCGGAAAGGTATTACCCAGCGTGAGGCACACGAACTGGTCCAGCGGGACACGAACTATCTCGGGAGCGTTATGGTAAAAGCCGGTGACGCGGATGCAATGCTGACAGGCCTCACGCATCATTATCCCTCCGCGCTACGACCGCCGTTACAGGTTATCGGATCCGCCGATGACACCGATACCGTCGCTGGCGTGTACATGCTGACGTTCAAGAACCGCGTGGTGTTCTGCGCCGACACGACGGTCAATCAGGACCCCGACGCGGAGACGCTCGCGGAGATAACCCGCCACACCGCCGAACTGGCGCGGCGGTTTAACGTCGATCCGCGGGCGGCGGTCCTCTCGTACTCCAACTTCGGGAGTGTCGATAACGAAGGGACGCGGAAACCCCGAAACGCGGTCGAGATCCTTCATGACGACTCCGAGGTCGACTTCCCTGTCGATGGGGAGATGCAGGCAGACACCGCTGTCGTGGACGAGATACTCAACGGCACGTATGAGTTCTCGGAGCTCGACGAGGCCGCGAACGTGCTCGTCTTCCCCAACCTCGAAGCGGGGAACATCGGGTACAAGCTCCTTCAGCGGCTCGGTGGCGCGGAAGCCATCGGACCGATGCTGGTGGGGATGGACCAGCCGGTTCACGTCCTCCAGCGTGGCGATGAAGTGAAAGACATCGTCAACCTCGGCGGGGTAGCCGTCGTCGACGCTCAGGAATAGGTTCGCGAAGGGTCGACCGCACAGTTCACAAAGGATCGACCACACAGTTCGCGAAGGGCCGACCACACAAAACGTACTTGTTCGTAAAACCAATATAGTTGGTATGGACGACGGGAACGTGGCACCACGGGTTCTCGACAACAAGCGCGACGCGAGCAAGTATCGGGTACTCGTCGAAATCGCGTCCCGACAACCTGCCGTTAGCCAGGGAGAAGTAGCCGATGAACTGGGTGTTACCTCACAGGCGGTTAGTGAGTACGTTCGTGAACTGGTCGAGATCGGTTACGTTGAGAAGGGCGGTCGTGGCCGATACGAGGTGACAAAAGAAGGCGTGGACTGGCTGATAAACCGGACCGATGCGCTGTCGGAGTTCGTTTCACACGTTTCCGACGATGTTCTCGGTAGTGTCGACGTAGATGCAGCGATCGCAGCAGGGGATCTGTCCGAAGGTGATACAGTCGGGTTAGCTATGCGGGATGGGGTGCTTCACGCAGTCCCGGAAGGGGGGTCGGCGACCGCAGTCGTCGTTACTAACGGGTCAGCGGGAGATGTCGTTGGTGTCACTGACTTCGATGGTGTCGTTGAGTACGACCCAGGAACGGTGACTGTGGTTCCAGTCCCTGTCGTGACCGAAGGTGACTCCCCGAATGTTGACCCTATCGAGGAACGACTCGACTCGAACGGGCTACTTGCTGTTTCAGGAACAGAGGCGTATGCGCTGACGCTCTCGAGTGATCTCGATCCTGACCTCCAGTTCGGTACCGTAACAGGCGTACCACAGGCGGCATTACGGGGACTAGACGTGTTGTTGGTCGTGTCAAGCGACGAGCTTTCACGTCATACGACACAGCTCCGCGAGAAGGGAATCCGATATGAGGTTCACGACCCAGCTCGTGAGTAATTCCTTTGTGATAGTGTTATTTAGTGGAATATTCTCTGTGCTGTCGGTCGTCATGTGCTGTTGGCCTTCATGTGCTGTCGTGAATCGAGTCGGATATCTAGATCTCGAACAATTGTAGGTCGCTAGTATCTATCGTGATGTGGTCAGTGACACACCGGGTTTCCGGTGAAATCGGGTTGGGCGGTAAGTCTCTGGTAGTTAGGTGTGAACTGGGTAGCCTACAGACGGATCTTCACTATCTTGTCTTACTCTTGTAACACGACATATGCTGTACTGCAAAAGAAAACGATAAATACATTGTTTGTGTACCGACCACTAAGTCAGACGCAGGCTAATATTTTAATAGGTGCATTTCGTCGTATTTTACTAGATATGAGAATGTATTCAGATTTGTGTATAGAATCGCGTCCACGTTCGTGTATAGGATAGGAAGACCGATACACCCGAGCTTTCAAGCAGTACGATCCGCTCGTATTGACTAGACAAAACCGACGTATTCTGCGTATCTGTTCGTTTTACCGTGGCTATTCTTTAGTAGGCAATCAGCTACTCGCGTATTCGTTGTTGTGACCGATTGTGGTTGATAGCACGACTTTGTGACCGATTGTGGTTGATAGCACGACTTTGTGACCGATTGTGGTTGATATCACGACTGACGGCTACTGGATGCTTCTCGCCCATCCCTGCTCAGCTCTTATCGGATCCCACACCGGGTTTCCGGTGAACTGCCACCCACCACGGACCCCGTTTCACCGGAAACCCGGTGTGTGTCTCAACTACCTCTCGACAGAGCTCCGACGATCGAAGCAGAACGTATTTCACCGGAAACCCGGTGTCTCATCTATGGACGCAGCGGACGACCTCTTCACGAGAGAGGATCCAATATTCGCCAACAAGGAGCTCCTCGAGATCAGCCACCTTCCCGGAGAAGGTCGGATCGTTGGCCGCGATGACGAGATCTCCGATCTCGCTACTGCGGTAAACCCCGCGATATTCGGACAGAGCCCCAGTAACGTCCTTTTGTACGGAAAGACAGGGACCGGCAAGTCGCTCTGTGCGAAATACGTCTCCAAGCGACTAGTGTCGACCGCGGGCGAGGAGGGAGTCAACGCGACGTTCGCATACGTCGACTGTGCGCAGGACACGACCGAAACACAGGCGGTTCAGACGATCGCTGAGGGCGTCAACGATCCCGAATTAACGGGGATCAACGTCCCTGATAAGGGGCTCTCGACTTCGACCTACTACAAGCGTCTGTGGCGGATCCTCGATCAGCGATACGATGTGGTGTTGATCATCCTCGACGAGATCGACAAACTCGACGACGACGCGATCCTGATGCAGCTCTCACGCGCGGGTGAGGCGGGGAAGATCACCGACTGTAAACTCGGTGTCGTCGGAATAAGTAACAAGATCCAGTATAAAGACCGCATGGACGAACGCGTAAAATCCAGTCTCTGTGAGCGGGAGTTCGTGTTCCCGCCCTACGATGCCAACCAGCTCCGAGAGATCATGCAGGCGCGTTCGGACGCGTTCCACGACGACGTTCTCGAACCCTCGACGATCCCTCGCGCTGCAGCGCTCGCTGCACGGGAACACGGGGACGCCAGAAAAGCGATCGACATACTCCGGTACGCCGGCGAGATCGCGCAAGCGAACGGCGAACCGACGGTTCGTGAGGAGTTCGTGACACAAGCACGCGAGCGGGCGGAGACTGATCGCTTCCGTGAGCTCATCCGCGGATCGACACCACACTCCCGATACGTGCTCCAGGCTCTCGCGCTTCTCTCGCTGTCGAACGAGCGGAAAGACGGGTTCCGAACCAGCCGCGTGTACGAGATATACGAGAACATCTGCCGTCAGGAGGGGTCGGACAGCCTCTCGTTGCGTCGCGTTCGCGATCTGCTCAAAGAACACGCGTTCCTCGACATCATCGAACAGTCCAAACACAGCGGCGGAAGCGCGGAAGGGAGTTACACGAAACACCAGCTGCTCGAGGATCCGGGCGTCGTCAAGGAAGTGCTCGTCGAGGACTCAACAAACACGTAAGCGCAAACGGGGCCAGCCGTCCAACTTAACCCAGCAGTCCGAGGCCTTCGATGCGTTCGACGATCTCCTCGACGGCTCCTTCCGCGTCGTCCGTTCGCTTCCCGCCGGTGATAACGATCTTCCCGCTGCCGAACAACAGGATCACGACTTCGGGCTCGTCCATTCGGTAGACGAGTCCCGGGAACTGTTCGGGCTCGTACTCAACGTCCTCCAGTCCCAGCCCGATCGCGAGCGCGTTGAGATTGAGGTTGTGTCCGAGGTCGGCGCTCGACACGATGTTCTGGACGGTGATTTCAGGGTCCTCCTCGACCGGGATCTGCAGCCCACGGAGCTTCTCGAAAATGATCCCCAGCGCGTCGTGCACGTCATCGATGCTTTTCGCGCCGGTACAAACGATCTTCCCCGACCGGAAGATCAGCGCGGCGGCCTTCGGTTCTTGCGTCCGGTAGACGAGTCCGGGGAAGTTGTCCGGATTGAAGTCCGCGCCCGGAAGGTCCTCCGCGAGCGCTTCCAAATCAAGTTCCTGGCCGATCCCCGTCGATGCAACTACGTTCTGGATCTCGATCGAATCTGCAGGGTTCGTCATCGTTCGCTTTTATATGTGTCCCCCTCCCTTATAAACGCCCGTGGTATAAACGACTCTGGTTCCGACTACCGGCTTACACTGCTGCTCTATGGGTTACCAGGTCCCTACGACTACCAGTCGCTTGAGCGCCTGAAGTCTGGAATCTCATTCAATTACGAAGAGCGTGAAACCGCAAGAAGACTCTACATCAACAATGTACTACGCAAGAGCGTGTCCCGTAGAACCTCTGTACCGACCCCGATCCGTTGGCTGGAATCCTCTCGGCGTATGATCCCAACCATCACGATTTTACATTGCGCCGAATTCCCATGAAACTGCCTCACGTAGCGGCTCTCGTTCGACGGAGTTAAACGTACACCTCCCATCCGATGAAATGCGAAGAGCCCCCGTCGAGGTGGGCACCGCCGGCCGTGAAATCGGCCGGCCAAAGCGTTCCGACGTGCTTAAGTGTATAAGCACGTTCGGATGGAATGCGAAGAACGCACCGCGAACTCGAGCCGTTCAACCCGGTTCGGTTTCGCTGAGTCGGCAGCCGTCGACTCAGACCAATGAGGATCACGCCCGCTGCGCTCCGGCGTAAGAGGTGATCTGATGTGAGCCTTGGTAGTTCGGTGTCATCCGGAACGCCGGTGACACTGGACACCATATTGGACCATGCAATGGTGTGTTGACACTACGTCA
>NZ_JBHSWW010000018.1:0-23253 GCF_042661865.1 Halorubrum tibetense | reverse complement strand
ATCATCCGTGTCGGACACCGCTGACGCGGTGTCCTTGTCCTCTTCGACTCGACAGCAGCAGCTCAGCAGTATCAACAATCTCCTACAGAAGAGCGTCCGTCGATATTATCTCCGATAAGACCGCCCACAAAATCGCCGGCAGTAACACCTCCCGTCGCATACGTCTCGCTTACTGTTCCATCACCGTTGAATCCAACAAGCCCGCCTACGTGAGCGTCTCCGACTACATCTCCCATCGCATACGACTGCAAAATATTTCCACTACTGCTACCGCTACTATTGGTTCCAACGAGCCCACCAGCGCCAAATCCATCGCTAGTTACATTCCCTGTCGCGTATGAAGTGGTTATCTCTCCCTCAGAACCATTATCTCCGACAAGTCCACCGGCATCTTCGTTCCCGGTTACCATTCCAGTCGCATATGAATCTCGTATTTCTCCATCATCACTAACTCTAACAACACCATTCCGTCCAGCAAGTCCGCCAACAGCATCATCTCCAGTTACTGTTCCTTCGGCATATGATTCTTCCACTCTTCCTCTATTTTCTCCGACCAGTCCTCCAACTCGTTCGTCTCCAGTTACATCACCCGCAGCATACGAATCGAATACATCTCCTTCCCTGCTGAAACCGACGAGCCCTCCTACTTGTTCCTCCCCGGATACTTCATTCCTCGAGTGAGAGCCAGTTGTTCGTCCGAATGTATTGTCTCCGACGAGTCCCCCGACTCGTTCGTTCCCAGTTACATCGACCTCCGTATGTGAATTTTCAATATCCCCACCATTATTTCCGACAAGCCCTCCGACTCGTTCGTCCCCTTCAACACGTCCAGTCGCAGACGACCCCTCTATCTGTCCATCAAACGTGGTATCGTCAGTGTTCCATCCGACAAGTCCGCCGACTAGTGACTCTCCAGTTACGTCGACTTCGGCATCCGAATCAACAACTTCTGCATCAGTATTGTTGAATCCAACAAGCCCCCCGACGCTTTCGTTTCCGTTTATAACTCCAGTAACAGAAGCGTTAGTAATACGTCCCGCGTCGCTTACGCCGACAAGCCCCCCGACTCTGGATTCTCCACTGACGTTTACATCAACCAAGGTAACATTTTTAATATTGCTTGCTGCGGGCATTAGATCCCTGGAATCAACACTACTGAACAGTCCAACCTCATCTGTCCGATCGATATAAAGTCCCACAATCTCATACCCGTTTCCGTCAAATCGTCCTGTAAATATTTCTCCCTGGCATTCTCCCTCGAGAAGGTCGCACTCCCCAATCGGATCGAATCCCGCCCCATCGTTCCATTGCTCTGTCTCACTCGCATCAATATTTTGTGTTAACTTATAATCACCATCGAGTGGGGCATCATCCGCGTCTCCGATGCATTGTAGTTGGGTGATATTACTGATGAGAATGTACCCATCCTCTTCCTCATATTCTACTTCGTCACAGTCAGAAGACGAAGTATTCGATTCGCTTGTGTCACCATCCTCAACGTCAGGCTCATCATCATCTCCATCATCATCACTTCGGTCTGCAGTCTGATCGTTCGGTTCCTCTTGAGTGCTTGAGCATCCTGAAAAACTAACGGCTGTGACAGAGCCAGCGAGGGCAAGCACACTTCTCCGTTTCATGATTGTGGTAGAGACTCATCAAATATAAAGGAAGACAATTCAGCAAGAACCCTCGGAAGAGTGGAGTCGTATCATTCAGACATACTATCGTCTGAAACAGCTGGTCGCTGAAGAGTGCGTATTGACTATTGAGAGGTTGTACTGACATGGATGGCTCGTCACAACATCTATGACGGTGGAGAGAGGATGTTGGGTAAGATGGCCACAAACAACGACAAAATACAGTTTCGGGGGGAAACTGAGAAGAAAGCGAGTCAGATTGTCGATCAAATGCGTCTTGGTGGGATCAACATCAGTGAGCTTGCTCGACAGGGTCTTCAAGAGAAACTCAGAGAAGTCCTCTCAGACGAAGAGAAGATCACTCTCCACCAGCGATACAAGCAGGGAGAGCTTTCTGAAGAAGTTACAGAGCTCCTTCTTGGTGATGCCTTGGAAGAAATTGAGCGGGAGCGAGAGGCCTTCGAGGAGGCTGCGGAGCTTGATACGAGTGGCGTTTTCCAGAAGTGAAGATGGTGGACGACGATGTCCGCCATCCAGTTACCGTTGATACAGACGCTCTAATCGCTGTAGCGAACACAGGTCTCTGGTCTCGAATTACGGACAATATCCAGCTGACGACGACTAACGTGTGTTTTCATGAACTCAAGCGTCACGTTCGGGAGATGTCTGAGTACGCGCCTGAAGGGTTGAGAGAGCGGTGGGTTCACGATGGGAGCAAGAGGGCACTTGCGCCGTTCGATGACGAGGAGAAGTCGTTTACAACGGTTCCGTGTGTTCCTCGACCACATGGAGAGGATGCTGGGGAGAAGTCTCTGAAGATGGAAATCGAACAGCATACAGAGCTGTATCGGTTCGCTATTTTAATGGATACATACGGGCGTCGGGCTATTAATCGAGTATTCGATGACGCAGAAGAGACGACTGGGAAGGCAGTTGCTCCCACGTTTTTGCTGTGTCTGTTACTAGACGAGGGGAAGTGTACTGTAGCGGAGTTTTGTCAGGCTTGTAGCGAGATGCTTCGAGAGGAAGGCTGGACAGGGTATCAAGCGATTCAGGGAGCATGGGAAGCGATCCCGGTCGATTGCTCGCAGTATCTCCCGAACGCTCTACTTCCATGAACACTCCTGATTGACATCCTCCTCCGCGTAAACGCGGAGGAATCCTGAGCGTTGGAGGTTTCAGGTTTGCAGTCCTACCGAACCCCGACACGGTGAGAATCCGTGTGGAGTTCACGGACTGTGGCGGGTGGGACTGCTGGGAGTGCCAAGCCCCCGGTACTCCTATCCTCCGTCGTGTTCGGACCCCCGAAGTTGTTTTTGCCTCGCGGGAGTCTGGCAGACTTCGGCGGACTCGGAGTTACTTTCTGTGGTGCCTACAGCAGTCGGGCACAGCATCGGTTCATTATAGGAACCGACCGTTCACCCAACTGGTTCCGATTACTGTCTTATTGCTTGGGGCGGACAGGCCGCCATCGTAGGACTGGTGGGAACCGCTCTGTCCCCGACCTGATTCCTATCTGTAGGCAGGGTTGCCTGTCGCTTCAAGATACGGATTGCCAAATCTCAGAATGGCTATTGCAGCGTAGATTGACTCCAAGTTGTCGGATTCATCCTGCGGCTGAAGCCGCAGGTATTCTCCTTGACCTGTATAATGCCGCCTCACGGCGGGTTTGATGCGCTGTTCAACTGGGCTGAGTCGTCGTCCTCGTATGCTGCCCGCCACATCGCGTGGATGGCGCGAGTGACGAGTGATACTTCAGTCACGTCGATACAGGATGGCTCGGCGGTCGTCGTGGCGGCGTTTGGAGGAGGATGGAAGTGTATCTCGGGTGAGTGGGTGTTGGGGTGGCGATCGAAGCGCCAGTTGACGTTGTCGCTATCGACGTAGTGGAACGAATACATTCCCTGTTTGCTCCATTGGATATCGAGTCGAGCGCTCTCGGCGTTGCTGAGCCCATCGCTGAGACTGATGTGTAGTTCCGTGGGGGCGACGATGTCATCGTACGACGTTACGTCGACTAACGGCTCAAGCTCGAGCCAGAGGTCACGAATCCGTTGGAGTGCCGGAAGATAGATCGGTCCGAACTCGCCGGCACGGTCATCGCCGCTCATATAGCGAGTTGGTGGCTGGCCTCGTCGTAGGCGAGTGCTGCGTGGGCGACTGCGAGGTTCTGCCGTGTTGTCCGCCACGCGGTGAGATCGTTCCAGCCTTCGGTCTCGTCGCCGTCGAGTTGCTGGGCGAGTTCCTCTGGTGACACCACGTCATACCGGTCTTCGTAGTGCCGGATCTCGGCTTTCATCTCCTGGATGCTGTCAAGCAACTCCGGCCGAGTAACTTCCTTGCGTAGCTCCCGGATCCGGGACATTAAAATCCGGTCGCTGTTGCGCTTGTACAGTGTTGTTTGGCCGTCCTGTTCCGTCTCGGCGAACCCGGTGTTCACGAGTGTCTTACTGTGGCGACGCGCCGTCGGCTCGCTCACGAGGGCGCGGTCGGCAATCTCGGCGGCCGACTCCCCGTCGTGGGTTTGTTCGATGATTTCGTACACCCGCTCGAACGGCGTGGTGTCGTCTTTCCAATCCGCTTTGACTTGCTCGTTGACGTCGTCCCACGTCTCGGTCATACTGGGTGCTACGCAGTCGAGAAACAAATAGTTTCTTGGAGAAATTATCTAATGACAGTGCTTGTAGCCGAGCATTGTCAGACTACTTCCTCCGCTAACGTCTCGTGGTTCGAAGCGATACATATCTGTGGTCTACAGAATTAATTCTGTTTCACTGTCGTTCGAACGACGAAAGGTACGGTTCGTCTCCGGGGCTGCGGTCGTAGACTCGAACTCGCAGATCGTTTCATCCTACTACACCCACGAGATACCCGGCTTCTTGGAGGTACGTCTCGTTCCGGAACGCGAATCTGTTGTCGATGGCGACGTCGTACGCGGAAGCGACTGATTCGGAGGCGCTGAGTACTTTCCTCTCCGACCCGTCCCTTAGAGCACCGTGACGGGACTGCTATCGGACGTCGATCGGCAAAAAATCGATTCGGGTGACGACAAGCAGTTTTACGACGCGCCTCGGTTCGTCACCCACGCAGACGATGCGTTCACGTCTCGGCTGACGAAGCTGTACGAGTCGGAGATTACATCTGGAGATCGTGTTTTCGATGCGATGAGTAGTTGGATATCGTTTCTTCCGGATGCCCCGCTGGGGTTCGTTGTTGGCCACGGACTCAACGAAACCGAACTCGAAGCAAACGATCGTCTAGACAAGTATTTCGTACAGGATTTCAACAGCGATCGAACGCTCCCGCTCGACGAGAACTCGTTCGATGTCGTGAGTTGTGCGCTATCGGTGCAGTATCTCCAGTATCCCGCCGACGTGTTCAGTGAGTTCGGGCGGGTGCTCAAGCCCGGAGGTACTGCCATCGTTAGTTTCACTAACCGGATGTTTCCGACGAAGGCGATCCGGGCGTGGCGAACCCGATCGATGGACGAACGAGCGACGCTCGTCGAAGAGTACTTTCTCGCCGGCGGATTCGGAGAAACAGAACGCGTCGTCGATCAACCCGGGACTGACCCGTTCTATGCCGTCATCGGCCGGCAGCCACCCGGTTGAGTAAACGGTCGGTGGGTAAGTGACATTTCTACGAGATCCGCTTCCAGAGCTGTGCGAGAATTAATAGGCCGAGAACAGTGAAGCTCACCCCGATCACGACCCATTTTCCGAACGTAACGATCGGCACGAGATGTGAGAGCACAGGTACCCGATCTGGATAGAGAAACATCACGACCGATGCCGAGGTGTTCTCCATGAGATCTAGCAGTACAGCCAGTAGTGGAAGTAACACGGCGTATTTGACGTGCGCGTTCGTTATTCCTTGCTGGAAATAGGTGATACCGGTCCAGAGAAACCAGCCGTACGCGAGTGGCCAAATAATGTCGAACGTGAACCGCGAGCGGATATAGTACCGGCGGCCATCAGCGCCATAGGCGCCTGCCATGTCGTAGAGGTCTGACGAAGAGTAGATGAAAGAGCCGTCCGGAGTAGGGTTGTCACCGAGGTATGCCGTACTTCGACTGGCTTCTTCGGGGAGAATGACGGTGAGAAATACGATGAACGTAGCCGTCGTAAGGGCGAACATGCGCCCTGTGGCGAGTGACTCTGAGATATTCACGAGTCGGTCACCCAGTTGAACGGCCCGTTGCATACGACCACTATCCAGTATCTGCTAGAAAAGTACTACTACTCCCGTTGAATTACCTCAGTGACCCACGCCGTCCACGTCGGCGTACAGCCCGCTTGTTTACAATCGGTCGGCCACAACGATTGATAGAGATGTCCGGATCCGAGCGTGAGTATGATGTTGTGGTGTGGGGAGCAACGGGTGTCGCCGGGCGGTTCGTATCTGAGTATCTTACTGAGCAGTACACGCCTGAGGACCTTTCACTCGCGGTCGGTGGGCGGGATCCGGAGCGACTTGAGTCAGTTGCCACCGATCTCACCCGTCGCAGCGACGCGTGGGGTGACGTTCCCGTGGTGGTGGGTGACGCGACAGATCCCGAGAGTCTGCGTGCACTCGCCGGAAATACGCGAGTCGTCTGTACGACAGTCGGGCCGTACACCTCGTACGGCACACCGCTCGTTGAGGCGTGTATCGAGATGGGGACCGATTACTGTGACCTCACCGGAGAGATTAATTGGGTCCGTGAGACGATTGATCGGTTCCACGACGCGGCTGTGGATGCCGAGACACGGATCGTCCACAGCTGTGGGTTCGACTCAGTCCCCGCCGATCTCGGGACACTCCTTCTCCAGTCGTATGCGGTAGCGCAGTTTGACACTCCGTGTGAGACTGTTCGTATCTATTTAGAAGGCGGGAGTGGTGGTGTCAGCGGCGGCACGCTGGCGAGCTTTGCCGAGTTGTTCGAAGCGGCTGAAACTGACCCGCTCGTTCAAGAAACGCTTCGGAATCCGTACTCGCTGGCACCGCCGGGCGAGCGAAGCGGTGTCGATCCCGGTGAACAACGACTGCCCCGCAACGATTCGCTCCGCGGGTCGTGGACGGCCCCCTCACCGATGGCAGCAGTGAACGAGCGCGTGATCAGACGGAGTAATGCGCTGTTAGGCTATCCGTGGGGGCGTGAGTTCCGCTGTACCGAAGTCGTCACAACCGGTGATGGTCCGACGGGTGCGGCCATCGCCGGAGCGATCACTGGCGGACTCGGTCTATTCAACACCGCCATGTCGGTGGGGCCACTCCGCTCCGGGCTTCGTCGCTACGTCTTCCCTGAGCCTGGGGAAGGACCAACGCGCGAAGAAGCCGAGAACGGGTCGTTCAAAATACGACTGCTCGGGCGTGGAATGGCCACGGATGGACCGTTCACAGTTGACGGAGAATTCAGTGCTGACAGAGATCCGGGATACGGCGCAACCGCGCGGATGCTCGGTGAGGCTGCCCTCTGTTTGGCGAACGATGATGTCGAAACGCCGTTCGATGGCGGAATACTGACGCCAGCGTCTGGCATTGGACTGCCACTTGTTGAGAAACTCCGGAGCGTCGGGTTCACCATAACCGTGAACGACGCCGAAGCGACATGAGGTGACCCCACGACGCAGACACGCGCAGATGTACTGGTAGCTGCGTATGAGTCACTCAACAACGAGGTTGAACACGCACCGTACAATGCGACGCGTATCCCAACTCGTGTAGCCGAACAGGATCGACGTGTGTATGTGTCAACCGTCTTAATGAGTGGCTCTCAGGGGTACTGATACACACCTGACAACCCGAGAAGGTGAGAATATCATCCCGAAGAGTGATATACTCATGTTTCGTACGTTGATTCGATGCCAGACTCTGCCCCGGCATTTGAGGATGTGAACGACCGCGCCAAAGAGGACTGGAAGCGTGAGACCAGTCCGTTCGACCGTGTACAGTCAGTGATGCGTACGGCGTACGAGCCCATGAGCGCGGCGACCGTTGCCGAGAACGCCCTCACGTCGGAGCAGACAGCCCGTAAGCATCTTCGCTCGTTGGCCGAGCACGGCTACGTGGCAGAGACCGCGTCGCCGGACTCGACGGGGACGCTGTATCAGCGGGCCAAGGATTCGATCGCCCTCGAACAGGCTCGGCGTATCCTCGACGAGACGGACACCGATACGCTCTCGACACGCGTTCTGGAGATGCGCGAGGAGCTTCGAGAGTACGGCGACCGGTTCGATGCTAACTCGCCCGATGACGCCGTCCGATCCCACGCGGATATCGACACAGAGACGCTCCTGGAGTGGCGAACGACGCGGCGGAACCTCGCATTCGCGGAGGTGGCGCTCGCGCTCAGCGCGGTCGAAAACCCCACTGATGCCGCAGAAGCGGTCTGATGCAATTCGACAATGGAGACGGCGAGTCTCACACACTTCGAGGCACGATCGACGTAACGAAACTCGATGCGTTCCGAGAGGCGTTCAGCACCATCGAACCGATGGCCTCAGGCGAAATCGATGACCGACTCAACCCGCGAGAGCTCCGGATCACGATACCGTATGGCATCGGGGAGGCAGATACAACCATATTCACGGTTCGATGGACGACGGCGGGCGACTACAATATTCATTACTCGGATACGTCCGGGCGCAACCTCCGGTGGGATATCCACCCTCACGACTTTTCAGCACCACCCGACGACCGACACTTCCACCCGCCACCAGACGCATCCAGCGCGGATACCCACGTAGAAAAATCGTGCCTCAAGGAACCCTCAGTCGACATTGTTGCCCGGGCAATTCATCTCTTATGGCGACAGGCACTTGACGAGGGCTCAATGACGAGCATTAACGCCGGAACGAACCACCCCTGACCGCGCTCAACACAGGGTATCGGTACTCGGTCGGATTCCTCTCACATCTGAAGCCGTGAGGCTCCTCCTTGTTTCTCTGTGAATAGACCGCTGTCCTCCAGAATCAGTGGGTTCGAGTCATATCGTTTGAGTGCTACTCGGTGCAGTTATGAACAAATTCTGTGATGATTCGGTTGAATTTGTCTGGTTCTTCGAGGAATGGACAGTGCCCACTGTCTGTGAATCGTTCAAGGGTAGCGTTCGGCGTCTGCTCTGCGATGTATTCGACTCCAGCAGGGTCTAACAATGTGTCGTCTTCACCGACGCAGACGAGCGTTGGGATATCTACGTCCCCGAGAACATCGCGGTAGTCGCGGACTGATTGATCGAAGAAGATTGCGCTTTTGATCGCGGGGGGAACGCGGGCGATCTCGTCGAACACGAGCTGTCGGACGTCGGCAGGCGGTTCGTTAGCGAACATCTGGTCGATCAGTACCGCACCCAGTTCGTGGTGATCCGTTTGCGCGAGTTCCATGAGATCAATCAGTTCATCGAAGTCAAACACGCCGTGCTCGTAGTCCTCTTGTTCGAGATCGAGCGGTTGTTGCTCGACGGATACGAACCCGGAGAGTCGATCAGTGCCGAAGTGGTCGATGTACTCCCACGCAACCAGCGATCCCATTGACCATCCGACGAGCACGATATTCTCGAAGCTTTGACTCTCAAGGAACGCTTCGAGATCAGCGGCATACGTCGGGAGTGTATGACCGGTCTCTGACTTCGCAGACCGACCATGACCACGGAAATCAAGCACGACTGGCCGGTGGTCCTCAGCGATGCTGTTCTGCTGTTTGTTGAAGAACCGGCTACCCATCAACACGCCATGGAGAAAGACGACTGGCGTTCCATCACCTGATTCTTCATAGTACAACTGGGTGCCGTTGATTGTTTCTGTCGGCATACGTGATCGTTGCTGACGGAGAGGTTAGTTGTTACCCGTCAGAACGTGGTCCGGTGAGGGGTAGTTTCACGCGTGTTGAGGACAGTGATTCGAGTATGTCGTCGTCCTCACACCATCGTGTAGAGTCGCCCGATGCCTCAACGATTTTCGAATACCACGACCTTACCCCGCCAACGACTGCTGACGTGTATCGAGCAAAGAAGGATCTCAGTGGGCATCTCCCCCAGACGCCGCTCGTCAAGAGTGAATGGCTCTCTGAAAAGTACGAGGCTGAGATCTACCTGAAACGAGAGGATACGCTTCCGACGGGGTCGTTCAAGATTCGTGGTATCACGTGTCTTCTTGCTGGGTTGAGTGAGGAGTTCCGGCAGCAAGGAGTCATAACAGCAAGCACTGGAAACTACGGACGCGCACTCTCACAAGCCGCCCGTTGGTTCGGTACTGACGCACTCGTCGCTGTCCCGGAGGGGACGGGCCAGAACCGGATTGATGGGATCGAACGACTTGGCGGGCGTGTCGAAGTCGTCGGTGCCGATTACGATGACGCCGCAGAGTGGGCAGCCGACCTGGCTGCTGAAGAGGGATATCGATACGTCCATCCTGGTAATGAACGGCGAGTGATCGTCGGCACCGGAACTGCGGGACTGGAAATCGCCGAGACACTCCCTGACGTGGATGTTGTTCTCGGGCCGATTGGGGCCGGTAGCATCGGAGCTGGCTACAGTCTCTCGGTTGGGCAGGTTACTGATGCCGATGTAATCGGCGTTCAAGCCGCCAACGTTGACGCGGCCTACCAAGCGTGGCGGACCGGTGATCTGACTCCACAAGAGGAGGCTAATACGTTCGCTGACGGGATCGCAGCGCGCGTCCCGTATGCCCTTCCAATGGAGGTGATGCGGGAGCACATGGACGAGATGTACACGGTGAGTGAAGCGGAAATCGTCGAGACGGTAGCGGCGGTGTTCCGAGAAGAACGCATCTTGATGGAGGGCGCGTGTGCGCCGCCGTTCGCCATCCTCGAAACGCTCCGAGGCGAAATAAACGGGCAGACAGTCGTCATTCCGGTCACCGGTCGGAACCTCCCTGGCTCAAAGGTTGAACAAGTGGTGTGCGACGCCTGACCTGCCAGGAGGTCACACCACACACCAACCTCATTTAATACGGGGATTAGGTCCCCGTCATCCGTCGGTTTGGGCATATCCCACTCAACGGTTTGACACCAACATCTAGATACACGTTCTCAAGTGGATCTTTCAGGTATCAGGGTCGGTCTTTTTATACGTGAGCTCTTTTTGCACCATTGCTCCTCGTTTCGTGTTCCGGTGGGTTCAAGCGATCCAAAGTATCATTCGGGGCGGGCGTGTCGGGTGTGGGTATGGTTGTGGTTCGCGGTGAGCGGTTAGATCAGTTCTTGCTGCGACAGTGGGAGAGCGGGGTGCCGCATGGGCTTGGGGAGCGGTCGGGGCGGTTGTGTGTGACGGCCGGGTCGATCGCGGAGCGGAATCTGAAGCGGTCGCTCGTGTCAGAGGGAGTGCCGGCGTCGCAGGCGGCGTCGTACTCGTCTATCGAGGATATTGCGCGGGCGGTCCTCTCCGCTCACCACGGGTCACGGGCGGCAGTGCTGGATCCGTCGTTGCGACGGCGAGCTATCGTTGAGATCGTATCGGAGGCTGCGTGTGAGAAGCCGGAAACGCCGCTTGAGCGGTTCATCGATCGGGTCGAATGGGATGAGGACGCGTATGCGCGCTTGTCATCGGAGCTTGAAGCGTATTTTCGGGCGTCGAACGTCGGAGCGCCATCTGAAGCGCATCGGAATCACGAGTCGTTGGAGGCGGTCGCTGTGAGGCTGTCGGACCCGTTTGCGGCGTGGAAATCGTCACAGGGGTTGGCGGCGTTTGCAGAGATTCACGCAGCGTTACGTGCGCGGATGGGGGAGGTGCCTGCGCACGTGTATTTGTCGCGGAGTCATTTGGTTGCGGCTGCGAGCGAGCAGCTTGCTGGTGAATGGGAGGCGGTATTTCCGACGGTTGAGTGGGTCGGTGTGGCGACGGTGAACGTGTTTGATAATCCGACGACGCGGTTGCTTGCGGCGCTAGACGATCTTTCGGGTGGGCCGACGGTGAACGTGTTTGGTCGGTCGGGGACGCGAACGGATCTGGTATCGCGGCTACGGGCCGTCGGGGTGGACGTCACTGAGGGTACGGCGGGACGGTCGGCGGTGAGCGAGGTCGTTGACGACGTGTTGGCGGTGGCGCAAAATGAGTTTGAGAGTGAGGAGCCGGTGGGTGGCGTGGAGTTGGTTGAGGCCCCGGATCATCGGCGTGAGGTGGAGGCGGTGGCGGCGCGGTTACGGGAGTTGTTCGCGGATGGCGTGGTACCGGAGGATGTGGTCGTGGTGGCGCGTGATGCTGGTGCGTATCGGTCGGTGGTCGAGGACGTGTTCACGACGAATGAGTTCCCGTATCACGTCGAGACGCGGGTGCCGATGGGGAACGTGCCGGCGTACCGGTTCGTGAAGGCGACGATCGATCTGATCGCGTCGGTGTCGGAAAGGCCGGACGCGTCAGTCGGGTATGAAGCGGTGATCGATCCGTTACGGCTCGGGTTGTGTGTCCCGGGCACGGACGTGGGGTCGTGGCCGGTGCCGCAGGCGGAGTTTCTGCGGCTCGAAGAGGAGTTCGCGGCGGCCGAAGAGACGTCTGGGCCGCGAAGCGTGTCGGAGTGGGCGGAGTTCGCGGGTGACCGGTCGGGGCGTGAGTGGGAGATCGCGTCGGTGTACCTAGCGTGGATTCAAGAGGAAGCTGCCCGGTCGGTACCTGACGGAGCGTGGCTGAGTGAGTGGATTCAGCGACTGTTAGGGCGGCACATAGAGCAGACGGTGGGGGCCGACGTGCAGAGCCCGGTTGGTCCGATGGTGGATCCGAGCCGCTCGGACTTGTCGGCGAAACACGAGAGTCATTACGCGGAACGCGTACAGGATCAGGCTGGACGAGTCAGGGCGTACGTGGACCGAGCTGAGCAGTTGACCGCGGACGCTGATGCTGGCAGCGGGTGGGAGATCGCTGTGCGGGCGGTCGGTGACGTGATGGGCGGTGAGTCGATCGGGACGCGGAACGCGGACGCGAGCGCGGTACGAGTGGTGGACGCCGGTAACACGTACTTCCTCGATGCAGCACACGTGTTCGTGCTCGGGTTGTCCGCGGAGACGTTCCCGCAATCGTTCACACCACCGACGTTCCTGCATGAAGACTTGTTCGACGCAGTGTACGACGAGGCACACGGAGCTGACGACGAAATGACGGAAGACGTGGACCCGTACGTGTTTTACGAGAATCGACAGAGCCAGTACGGCCAAGACCTCGACTTGTACGAGGCAGCCGCGGGCGTGAGTGCTGAATCCGTTACGTTGCTGCACAATTACCTGGATTCGGCGTCGGATCCGGTGGCGTGGTCGTCGTTCGTCGATTACCTCGATCCGGAGGCAACGGAGGACGCGTACGTGTCCCGGATCGCCGTTGATGACTGGTTACCGACGGTGCGTGGAGCTGCCGGTGCCACGGCAGGAACGGCCACCGCAAATGATTCGGTAGCGAAGCACGGTGCGGTGTCGGCGTGGAGTGAGTTGGCTGGGCGGGATCGGTTGCGAGCGTACGCGTTTCATGCGGCGGACGCAGGTCACGTGTCTGGCCCGTCTATCTCGCCGGTCGCGTTCGCGCGGTTGGCGTTGTGGACGGACGGCGAGGCGTTCCATGGGACGATCCGCCCGCGGGTTGACCGGTTGACGACCCCGACGTTCCGCGTTGGCGTTGGCGGAGCGGACGCCGCGTTCTCGCCGGACATCGACCGAGAAGCAGTGACGGGTGACCCGGCGCGGTCGTTTGAAGTTGATCTGTACGCACAGTGTGAACTGAAGTACTACTTTTATCAGTACCTGTTCAACCGGGACGGTGACGAGATCGACCGCGATCGGATTCCGGACGGTCAGCAGTCGAATCCGACGAGTCGCTTCGGGCGCGTGCCGCGCGTTCTTCGTGAACAGCACGTGACAGACCGGTATCGAGACGCGATCCGCGTGCTGATCGAAGAGCTCGCCCCGGACCGGCAGGCTGATTTGAACGCGTTCAGCGACCCCGGCGCGGTCGTCGCGTGGTGGCGTGAGAACGCGCCGTCGAACGCACCGTCGTCGATCGCGCAGTCGCTCATTCGGGAGTATGAGCGCGTTCAGTCGGAATTGGCGGCCGGGGTAACCCGTAACTGGGACTGGGTCGGTGGGCGAACGATTGATGTGGGCGACGGATCGCTCGCGCTCGGCCCCCACCGGGTCGATACCGTGACGTTCCCACCAGCAGATGAGCCGGACGCCGACGGTCGTGACACGGGACCGTATCACCTCCCGGTGTTCTACGTTGCTGAACGTGGCGCAGCAACGCACGCACCGAAGTTGTGCTGGGAGCCGCCGCGTGACGGGGCGTTGCGCCCACAGGAGTGTCACGACGTGTGCCGGCAGTGTGATGACGCTGCGTGGTGTCGGATCGGGTCGAAATTCGATCTCGATCACCGGTTACACGGGGCCGCGGTCGAGTATACTGACCCGGTCGGCGTGGTGTTCGTTGAACAAGGCGTGAGCGGACCGAGCGGCCGGAACGGGTACCTTGTCACGCAACCAGGGACGGAAGACTGTCTTGATGCGGTCGAACAGACGGAACGACGCGTGACACCGGCAACATGGCAGCGCTTGGCAGAATCGTGGCGGGCGGATCTCACGGAGCACCTCGAAGCGATGCAGCATGACATCGGTGAGACGGCCGTGTACAACGTGGACGAAGCGTTCGTGGGCGAAGGGACGGATCGGTACGGGAACAACACGGGAAGCGGTGACAACGGCTGTGCGACGTGCGTGTATCGTGACCTGTGTCAGCTACCCCAAAAGGTGAACGAGCGATGACGGGGCGTATCTCCGCGATACCGCCGTTGGAGACGCGGGGCAGCGTGTCGTTGAAGGGACCACAGCAAACCGTGTTCGACAGGTTCCATGACCCGCAGTACGGTCGCGTGTGTGTGAACGCCGGCGCGGGGACCGGGAAGACGATGACGATGATCCGAACGGTCGCACAAGCCGTCGTCGCGGAGGACGACGCCGGGCGCGATCCGTTCGATCAGATCCTGTTGACGACGTTCTCGAACGACGCGGCACACGAGCTCAAAACGCGACTGAAAACGCAGCTCCGTGAACACGACGCCGTCACAACTGACCAGTTGAGCGACGCGGTGTGGCGGAACATCGAAACGAACGCCGACATAGGCACGATCGACGGGTTCCTCCAAGGGCTACTCGAAGAGATCGCCGTCGATATCGGGGTTCCGGCATCGTTCGAGATCCGCGATTCGGTTACCGAATCCGATCTCATCGATAACGTGTTCGATGCTGTGCGGGGTGACTGTCCGTCGGAACTCAGGCAACTCCGCGACGCGTTCCCGCCAACGGACGATCAGCCGGCCGGCTACCGTGATCTAGTCGTACAGATCCAACAGAAGTGCCGGGAGTACTGCTGGACGCCGGCGAAAGCCACACGACACCTTCGAAAGAGCCTCACGGAAATGCACGCCGGGCACGACCGGCCAGCAACCATCGATGACGTACAGGAAATCCTGGAGTCGCTCGTACCGAATCCATCGATGCTATCCGATACCGACGACGACGCCCTCGCGCAACTACTCGTACACGTCCAGGAGACGTACGAGAACACGGCAGCGGTGATCGATTCGTTCAGCGTGGTGCTCGAATCGTTCGAACGACACTACGACCGGTTGACGCTCGAAACCGGCGCGCTATCACACACTGACGTGACGTTCCTCCTCGTCAGGGAACTCGCCGGCGACGCACACGGCTTGGAGGGACGGCTCCCGTCGGCTGTCGCCGATCGGTGGCGAGACAGTCTTGCCTCACGGTACCAGTACGTGTTCGTCGATGAGGTGCAGGACACGAGTTATGCGCAGTGTCAAGTGCTGTCTCACGTGATCCGTAACGACGCACACCAGACGCAAGTGCTGTTGATCGGCGACGTGAAACAGTCGATTTACGAGTGGCGGTCGGCAGAACCGGAGATATTCGGCGACGTGATCGATGCCGGACAACGCGCAGACAACCTCCGTGACCGGGATGTCGAACCGAGTGTCGTCGATGATCACTTCGGGATCCGCGGATTGACGCACGTCCCGTTGACGCTGAACTTCCGTAGTCACCCGGACATCATCGCGGCGGCCAACCGACTGTTCTCGCACGTGTTCTCACACCCGAGCCTCGGCGGTATGGGTGACATCGACATCGCGTATGAACCGTTGGACGCCTTCCGTGACGACGGCGACGCGAATCAGGCGCGTGTTCACGCGATGGATTTCTCCGGGAACACGACACGTGACGATTGGGTTCGCGTCGAAACAGAACGTATCGCCTCGACGATTGCGACTATCGTGGACCCCGACGACGAGCCGCCGGTGCGGGTCGATCCGTACACGAAATCCGAAGCGAGTACGCCCGTGCCACCGGACCCGGGTGACATTACGCTGCTGTTCCGATCCCGGTCTCGCATGGAGGAGTACGCCACCGCGCTTCGAGAACGCGGGCTCCGCGCCGCGGTCGATGCGAGCGATGACCTGTTCGAAACAACCGAGATCAAACTCATCATCGACATTCTCGAATGGTTCGCTAACCCACACTCCCGCCCGTCGTTGCTACGTATCCTCAGGTCCCCGTTGGTCGCGGTTTCCGATGAGACGCTTCGGACCGTCCCGCGGTTCAACGGCAGCGTCCAAGCGTTGCTCGACGACTGGCCCGAACGCCTCCCATCCGACGACCGTGACCGGATCGCTGGGCTCGTCGCGCTCCGAGATGACTTACGGTGGAGTCGTGAAGAGGCGAAATCCGATCTCGTGCACAAGATCCTCCGACATTCAGGGTTCGAGACCGTCCTGCTCACAAACCCGGAAGCGATCCGTGAGTACGGGAACTTGTGGACGCTCACTGAACTCATTGACCAATGGGAAGAAGACGAGCTCCTCGCCTACCGGGAACTCGTCGATCGACTCACAACGCTACGGGATTTGACTCCGCAGAACCAACCGGACTTCACCGTCGCACCGATCGCCAGCGAGGAGAACGATGACGCCGTCATATTAACCACGGTACACGCGTCGAAAGGCCGCGAGTTCCCCGTCGTGTTCCTAGTCGATCTGTTGAACCGCCTCAACTTCCCGCGCACACAACTCAACCGCCTCGTCTGCAGTCGCCGCGACGGGCTCGCCATCCGCCCACAACCGGGCGAGACACCGTTCCCTGACGGAGTCGATATCGACAGTCCGGACGATGACGGCGTCTGGCTCGGCACCGATCGGTCCAACGGCCCGATCGCAACGGCAACCGGCCCGATCTGGCTCTCCGACAAGCGAACCGACGACGGGCAGTTCCAGTACGGGAACCCGTTGAACCGGCACCTCGAACGTGAGGTCGCCGAATCATGGCGGAACCTCTACGTCGCGTTCACCCGCGCTGCCGACCACGTCTTCTTCGGCCTCTGCACCGACCAGATCTACCACGGCGAGCATACCACGTGGATGGCACCAATGCGAGACGTGTTCTTCGCAGACACCGACGCACCAACCGGGACCGTTGAACTCACGCCAACCGACGACCGCCTCAATGATCTTGCTGGACACTCCACTGCCAGCACCGGTAGTCACGATCCGTTCACACTCGGAATTGATGACGTGCCGCTCAACGCTACACCGCGCGTCTCACAGGATCGTGAACCGTTACCCGCTGTTGACGAGTTCCTCGCCGGAACACCGGAGACAGATACGATTGACGCGCTCCCGTTACGACCACAGTCACTGACGGCGACGGCCGTTCACGACTTGCTGTCCTGCCCACGTCGATATCAGTACGAACACGTCCAAGACGTCACACCGATGTCACCGCCCCGCGAACAGGACATCTCACCGCCTGCCGGGCTCGCCCCAACCGAGTGGGGGACCGTCGTCCACGACGTCCTTGAAGCACACGTCGTCGCCGGCCGTGACCTTGACACGGAGCTCGCTGCTGTCCGCACACGACACGGAAAAGAAGTGGTTGATGAGCTCACCGACACCGTGATCCCGAACTTCGACGCCACTGACACCGGTACACGCCTCCAGACGAGCGTTGCTGACGGAGACATTCTTGCCGAAGAAACATTTGATGTCACGCACGACCTCGGCGAGACCACGACCCTGATCCGCGGTGACATCGATCTGCTGTACAAATGGGACGGCGGCTGGCACATCGTCGATTACAAAACTGGTGGTGTCCGCTCCGACGCTGAGTACGCAACCGGTCGATACAAAACCCAACTGCAAGCGTACGCCTGGTTACTCACGAACCTCTACGATATCAATGTCACCAGCGCTCACCTCATCTACGTCCACGACGGCGGGACAACCCACGATGTCGCCGTTGATCACGCGACGTTCGACGCCGCGCTGAACCGTGTCACTAAGCAATTGTCGCTCACACGCAACGAAAACGGTCGAATCATGTTAGCAACCACCCCCTCGCCCGACCCTGACGATCACCCAGATCGGGCGGCGCTTGATGAAACGACTCGTTGCGGCTCCTGCCCGTACGGGCAGAGCAAAGGCGGGCCATGCCGATTCGGTTAACAGATCTCAGCGTAGCGGACATCGACGACCTACTCACGCCGTCCTGAGTGCTTCGCTACTAATCCAAGGGAACGTATATACGACGAACAACCAACAAATAAAAACATCAAAATGGCAGTCCTGGACGATCTCTCCGGCTTCGAGTTCGAGGACGTGATGGAAGACGTTTTCCGGAATCTCGGCTACGAGAACGTCCGGCAGGCGGAACGGACGGCCGACGAGGGGCGCGACGTCATGATGGAAGAGGTCGTTGACGGGACTCGCAGGGGTGTCGTCGTCGAGTGCAAGCACACGGGAACCGTCGGGCGTCCGGTCGTGCAGAAACTGCACTCGGCGATTGCCACCTTCGAGTTCGACGGACCGAAACGCGGGATGGTGGCGACGACCGGTCGGTTCACCGGCCCGGCCATCGAGTACGCCCAGCGACTCCGGCGGAACGACGACCCGTACCCGATAGAGCTGATTGACGGCGAAGACCTGCGCGAGATCGCCGACGAGATCGGACTCGATCTCTACAACGGCCGGATCGAAATCCTGTGCGACGAAACGCTTCGACCGTTCGATCCGGCGACATCGGTGGCGGCACCCGCCGAGGAAGCGTTCCAAGACATCGACAACATCGAGTCGACGGACCTTCCCGCACCGCATTCTCACGTCACGTTCCGACCGGTCGTCGCCGTGACGGCGGACACGAACGCGGTCTTCGAGACGTCGGTCGGCGTGATTCACCGGGTCAACGATCGGTCCCGGCTCGTCGTTCACGCCGAACGCGGCCACCCGGAGACCGCGTCCGGTGACGTCTCGAACCTCGTGTTGGAGAACCTTCACGCGACCGTCGATCTCGAAGCGGACCGGTTCGAAGATCAGTTCGATGTAGTCGAAGAGCGGCGGTTCGGGCAGACACAGACCGAGTACAAAGACTGGGCTGTAGACCGACTCAGAGAACACCAAACCACGACGGTCTCCTACACGGGAGACAACAACGTCACGTACACAAAAACGTGTGAACCGAACCGCTCCGACATTTCGATACAGTCAATCGAACCGGTGTACCTGCCGCAGGTCCGACACACGACGGATCTACAGGAGTACTCGTATCCGTACGAGTATTTCGCGGCGGGACCATCTCGCGTAACGAGCGAAGACGAAATCCACCAATGCGTCCACTGCGACATCGCAGGCACCGACAACACCTACACGTACTGTGCGAACTGCGGAAGCATTAATTGCAACTCACACATCAAAACTGAGCGACTGGAGGAAACACCGGTCTGTACCGGATGCGCGGTAACCGAGCGCTTTGCGTTCAAAACGAAGTACTTCTATGACGAGGCGAACCGTGATGCGTTCCGGGAAGAGTACGAGGCGATGCCGTTCTACGAGAAAGCGAAGGAGAACACGTGGCTGGTCGTCAGCGCAGCCGTGTTCGTCGTACTCGTACTTCTCGGAGTGCTGGCTACCGTTGGCGGGCTCTGACTCCCGGTGCAAATATCAGACCATTCTTCGGTGGGTCTCCACAGTCTCGTACTGGGATTACAAAAACATCATTCACGCAACCACGCTGGTTTCCCGACGCGCGCGGTTCCATTCTTGATACATCGCCTCTACGGGCGTATGTTAGTTGGATAATTGTCATTATTGGCGGTATGGTCGTGCTGTCAGTCGGGTGGTCGTACTGTGAGTCCGTATTCTGCTTCTAACGCCCTGAGGAGTTAGAAATCGCGGGCTAACGTTTATACGTACCCACGGGTTTTGCCGGTGTGCATGCAGCAAGTCATCGACCGAAAACTGTACGATACAGACCAAGCCGAACAGATCGCTAGGTACGCACCGCTGACCGACAGGGGCGATTTTAACTACCTGATCGAAACTTTGTACAAGACCGCCGACGGCGAGCACTTCCTTCACGGCGAGGGGGGCGCAGCCACGAAATGGGCAGAGAAAATCAGCAATCAGCGCACGCCTGGCGAAGAGATCCGGCTGTTGACCGACGACGAAGCGCTGGACTGGTGTGAGGAGCGAGCGATTGACGGCGGAATCGTCGTCGACGAGTTCGGCCACCTAGTCGAAACGTAGCTCCGGGAGTCGCCTCGGAAGCCCACAACCCGGTAGGTGGGTGGCGTACTTCGGATCATTCCCGGAGCGAGGCTTATGCCAGAACCCAGGCGTGTCAATCGCCTTCAGCGGCGAGGGACGAAGTGCGACACGCGAACGTACCATCCGATCCCCGAACTCTCCGTAGGATCGAGCGACGGGAGAGACGAATTATTGATCACATCGGTGGGGTTAGAAGCCCGTCGACGTGGGCAGATCGAGGAGGTCATCGAACAACTCGCCGCCGACGGCCATGCCCTCCCCCCACCGTTCTCCGAACCAGAGCTCTATCGAGCAGCCGCAAGCGTCGGGATTCCAGTCTGGGAACCGGAGGTGAAAAATCGATTCACTGGCGGGATACTTGACCGACTCAACTACGAGTGGGACCCAGTCGCCCAAGGGTTCGTACCGGTAGTCGGAGAGACCTTGATCGGCGCTATCAAAACTGCCGCCGAGACTGTCGTTCCAGCTCTAAATTCAGAGCTCTCACAGTCGCTTCGGAGACGGCTCGAAGACTGGTGTGAGTTACACGGCTTCGAGTCACTGGAACACACAGCCGTTCAGACGATTATTGCACGCCAGGCACTCCTGAGTGTCCTCCTGCAGGCAGCACTCTACGAGCGACAGCGGAAGCAGCACGCGTGGCCACAGCTCGACACTAATCCGCAGACCACACTTCGCCGAATCGAGGAACGAACAGGCCACCCCGGATTCAAAGCGTGTGTGCTTGACGACGTTGTGCAGCTATTCGAGGCGACGGATCTGGAAGCAGTCCTCAGCGAACGACACAGAGTGTTGTATTCGAGCCAGCCCGCAGAGTCTATCGGGAAGCTCTACGAAGCGCTACTCCCAAGCGAGTACCGCAGGACGATCGGTCAGCACAGAACCCCACCAGAAATTGGGAGCCTAATGCAGACGTGGGCGACCAGCGGTGGAGACACCGTCCTCGATCCGGGCATGGGTGCCGGCGGCTTGTCGACGCCGTTCCATCCACGGTGGGACGTAAGTACTGATCCAGGAGATGTCACGGGGATTGATCGGAGTCCAATCGCCGCCCGTATGGGAATCACAGCACAGACACTGGCCCGACAAGGCACGACAGCCCAACTAACTGACTTCCTCGATCTCGCCCCGGGAGACTTGGATCACGACGTCGACGCAGTGGTGTGTAACCCGCCGTATACCCGCTATCAGGAACTCCCCGCAGAGTACAGAGCCGAACGCAACGCCCAAGCCGAAGACCAAACAGGGGTAGAGATCCCCGGTACCTCGCCGCTGTATGCATACTTCCTGTACCACTTGCGGCAGTTCCTCGATCCCGGGGATCGGGCGGCAGTCATCGTCCCACACGCCTTCCTGGCTCGGGACTACGGAACGCCACTCAAGCGGTTCCTGTTGCGAGAGTTTCACGTGAAAGCGATCCTGATGTCTGATCCGAACACCGAGTCGGTATTCGAGAATGCGCAGACGACCGAGCTGATCCTGTTTCTCGAAGCACGGAGTGAGGATGACGACACGAACGTGACGCGGTTCATTCACGTCGACGAGAAGCAGGACGTCCCGAGCCTCACCGACGCGGTCCGAAACGGCAGGCAAGGGGAAACGGAGTGGGGAGTCGTGCACTGCGTTGAACAGGCGGACTTGGCTCCCGATCAGAAGTGGGATCGCTTGTTCGACCCGATTGACGTCGAAACATCTCCTCGTCTCACGCCGCTCTCGGAACTCGCGGACGTTCGCCGCGGGTTACAGACGGGCGAGAACGATTTCTTTTGCCTCACACAGGAGACCATCGACGCATGGGGAATCGAGCAGCGATTCCTCGAACGAATGGTTCCGAAGCCGGAGTACATCGAGGGGTACGATGTTCGTTCAAACGACTGGCAACATCACCGTGATAACGACCGGCCTACCCGGCTGCTATACCATACCGATCCCGTCGAGGGAGTGCCTGCAACGACCTACGATGAAGAGGCTGGCCGCGCGAAGTGGAGTGAAGCTACAACAACGGAAGAACCCGCGCTCTCGGTAGTGGAGTATCTACGGCACGGCCTACCTGAGCACAAAACGCTCTCGACACGGACAACCGTCCACCGCCGAGAGCCCTGGTACCGTGTTGAGCGCGGTGACGTCGCACCGATACTGATAGCATCGATGAGTCGGTCGGGTATCCGCTTCCTGCTCAACGAAACCAACGCGCGACACCTGAACAGTTACTATGGGGTCTACCCTGACCCGGCGATCAAACGGACCGGAAAGAAAGCGCTCCTGGCATATCTGAACTCCACCTTCGTCGACAAAATTGTCTCGCAAGAGCAACACACGTTGTCAAGCGGACTAAAGAAACTCGAACCGGGAGACGCGAAAGACATCCCTGTCATCGATCCGCAAAAGTTCCCTGATACTGTCGTCTCCACGCTCGCTGACTCTTTCGACGACCTTCGGGAAGCCGCACGACGTAACGAGGATGAGGAGCCCATCATCAGTCGAATCGATTCAGTGCTCGAACGGGAATTGTAGCAGGCATCGCTCTACCCTGTGGCTCACATCACTCCGTACTGGGATTTCAATGAGTCATACTCGTCGGGATTTGGGAGCACTGTCTCCCGGCTCTGTCGTTGGTCAACCTCACCGTTGAGAAACGCGTACATATCCGAGGCTGTGGGTTCTAAACCGTACCACGGTGCAGTACTGCGCAGATCATTCTCGTGGATGTCCGCGTGTTCGATGAGGAGGAGCGCGTAGCTCACTTGCCTTGATCCGGTATCGGCCACGAGACTGTGACAGACGACCTGGGCAGGAGTGAGATTCTCGCCCGGTGCGTACCAAAATGCCGGTTCACCTGCCAGGAAAAACTGGAGGTCGAATGCGGCGAACCGCGCAAGTCCGGTTATCTCCCACTCATCAGCGGCTTGGAGAGCTGCGGTGTCGTCTTTGGTGTGGACGCATCCGTCTTTAGCTAAGCGAAGAACCGCGTGACAGCAGCGGCTTATCGAGGCTACTTTTCGGAAGGAATGAGGAGGTGTCGAGTGTGTACAACG
>NZ_JBHSWW010000017.1:0-23333 GCF_042661865.1 Halorubrum tibetense | reverse complement strand
GTCCGCCATCACCACCGCGACCGGCTCCGATCCGGTCGGTTCGTGCCGGTCGAGCGCGTCGTTCACTGCCGTGGTCAGCGGCCGGGCGTCGACGGTGACGGGAACGTCGGCGGGGAGGGGACCGTTGGCGGGCGCGTCGGCCTCGACGTGTCTGTCGGCCTCGACGTATGTATCGACTTCGATGGGGGGGTCGATGTCGGCGGTCGCTAGAAGGCGTGGGTGGCCACCGGCGTCGATCACCGCACGGAGGACGTCCGCGAGCATCGAGCGCGCGAACGACTCGCGTTCTCCCGGGGAGAACACGTCGGAAAGGCGGGTTTTCGGGCGGTCGGTGGAGAACGGGACCAAGACCTCCATCCGGCCGATCAGAAGAGGGACTCGAGCTCGTCGCCGTCGTCGCTGACGAGGTCGTCGAGGTTGTCCTCGCTCTCCTCGCGGATCTCGTCGAGGTTGTCCTGTGCCTCGATGGCGACCTGCTGGAGCTCCTTGATCCGGGGGACGTTGGTGACCCCCGCGAGCAGGATCACGGTCGCGACGAACCCGGCACCGCGGTACGGGTAGTCGCCGCCCCGGACTTCCATCGAACCGGTCTGCTCTTCGAGCCACTTGCGGCCGCGCTCGATACCCTTCCGGTTGAGGTACTCCGGCGGGCCGGCGAGCACGAGCAGCGCCCGCTCCGCGCCCTCGATCTCACACGGGAGCGTGAGCCGACCGAGCGCCGCCTTGCGGACGAGGCTGGTGATCCGGTTGGTCGTGTGTGCGCTGTCGAGCTCGTCGCCGCCGTCGTCGTTTCGGAGCCGCGAGAGCAGGCCGCCGGACGTTCGCTCCTCGACTTCCTCCTCCGCGTAACCGACCGTGGAGACGCCGCCGCCGGAGAGGGTGTTGATGATCTCCGAGGAGTCGACGACGCTCTCCGCGACCTCCTGGCCCTGTTGGATCTCGCCGGCACCGAAGAGGATGCCGAACCGGCGGACGATCTCCTCGTTGATCTCCTCGTAGCCGCCCTGGACGGACTCGCCCGTCTTCCGCCAGGCGTCGTTGTCGAACACCATCAGGTTGTCTACCTCCCGGACGAACGTCTGGAACGAGCGGGCGGCGTTCAGCGTGTAAATACCCCCCTCGTCGCTTCCGGGGAGCACACCCAAGCCGTAGACGGGCTCGGTGTAGATCCGCTTGAGGTGTTTCGCCAACACCGGCGCGCCGCCGGAGCCGGTCCCGCCGCCGAGTCCGGCGACGACGAGGAACGCGTCGACCTCGTGAACTGGGATCGAGTCGATCGCTCCCTGCACTTCGTCGATGTCTTCCTCCGCGATCTCCGCGCCGAGCTCGTTGTCGGCACCGACCCCGTGTCCCTTGACACGAGACTGTCCGATGAGCACCCGCTGGTTCTCCGGAATGTGTTCGAGCCCCATTAGGTCCGCCTTCGCCGTGTTCACGGCCGCGGCCGCACGGACGATCTCCGAGCCCGTCCGTTTGTCGTACTCCAGGAACTTGTCGACGACTTTCCCACCCGCCTGTCCGAATCCGATCATTGCCAGTTTCATCGTGAAATCCCTTGGTCTCTGAAATGAGGAGAGTGCAATCTCGAATAAAAGGCTTCTGGTGACGTTACCAGACCTGAGATCCACACGATCCCTGTTTTGTGGGTTCCCCCCGCCTCTTCCTGCGGTTTTCGTTTCTGCCGGCCGCCGAAAGCCGGACTGATACTCCTGTTGACACGTTCGGGATCGGCCGGTCCGATCTGCCCCGTCGTATTCGTCCGGTCACCGGTCGATGTCGTCGCAGCTGTGTCACCGGTCCGTGCGGTCGCCAACCGTGTCGTGATCATTCGAGACCCAGGTACCCCGCGAGCGTGGTCATCTCCGACGGTTCGACCCCGAACGTGGAGGCGTCGTTGTCGGCGGTCGTGTTGTCGAATTTCAGCGATCGGTACTGGTCGGAGCCCATCGGGAACCCGGGGACGGCCCCCAGCACGCCCAGCCCCAGCCTCGCCAGCGGCATCGGCAACGGGACGATCGTCACGCCCTTCCGCTCGGCCTCGTAGACGAGCGTCGTCACCTCTCGGAGCGTCAGGGTGTCGGGGCCGCCGACTTCGTACGTCTCACTCACGTGGTCGTCCGATTCCACGGCGGCAACGAGCATCGGGACGAGGTCCCCCACGTGGATCGGCTGGAAGCGGGTCTTCCCGCCGCCGGGAAGCGGATACAGCGGAACGAGCGGGGCGAACAGCTTCTTCAGTCGTTTCGTGAACGAGACGAACTCGCCACCCTCGCCGAAGACGACGGACGGGCGGAATATCGTCCAGTCGAGGTCGCTCCCCGTCACCAGCTCTTCGGCTTGCCCTTTCGCACGGATGTACGCCGTGTCGCCGTCCGGGTCGGCCCCGAGCGCGCTCATCTGGATGAACCGGTCCGCGCCGGCGTCCTCGGCGGCGCGGACGAGGTTCTCCGTCCCGCCCCGATGGATCCGGTCGTGCATGACGTTGCCGCCGTCGGGCTCGAACAGCGGCGAGAGCGCGACGAGGTTCACCACGGCGTCGTGGCCGTCGACGGCCGGTGCGATCGAGTCGTACGCGGTGACGTCGCCAACGGCCGAGTCGACCCCCTCCGGTGTCTCCGACGGCGACCGGGACAACGCGGTTACCTCGTGTCCCCCGTCGGCAAGCGCCCGACAGAGGTGCGACCCGATAAATCCGGTTCCCCCGGCTACCAACACTTTCATGCCCACGGATTTACGCGGAATCACCGTAAACCTACCGTGGCGTCAGACGAGCCGATGACAACTGCTCGTTTTCTCCGGGGCGCGTCACGTCCAGCGGTCGAGCCCCGTCTGCACCTGTGATTCCCGGATGCGTTCGAAGCCGCGATCGACCTCTCCGGGGTCGACACCCCACTCGTCGACCACGTAACGCCGGGCCGCGTCCACGTCCGGGTCGATCGACGCGTCGAAGGCGGCGTCCGTCGCCGGTGGGTCGACGAAGAGCTCGCGAACCGCCGCGGCGTTCGGGATGGTGGCGTCGCGTGCCTCGAGCACGCCCCACAGGTCGCCGTGCTCCTTGATCGCCGTCACGGCGGTTTTCGGGCCGATCCCGTGGATCCCCTCGTTGAAGTCGGTGCCACAGAGCATGGCGACGTCGATCAGCCCCTGACGGTCGAGCTCGAGCGCCGCGAGCGTCGCCGACAGATCCATCAGCTCCGGGTTCCCCTTGCTGGTCAGCTGTCTGAGCGTCGTCGGCGCGCCGAACAGCAGCGTGTCGTAATCCTCGCTGCCGGCGTGGTCGACGCTCCCGGTCGCCGCCATGTGTGCACACTGCGCTTCTCCCTCCGCGGGCGCCTCGATCACCGGCACGTCGAGCAGGTCGAACAGCTCGCGGGTCGTCTCCTGTATCGTGTCGGTGAGTCGTTGGGTCCGTGCGGCGAGTCGGGCGGCCTCCACGGCGTCGCCGCGCTCCTCGGCGGCCGCCTGCCGCGTTTCGGCCCGCTCGCGCTTCTCGCGTCGCTCGGCGACCTCGTCGGCTTTGAGCTCGGTCAGCTCCCCGTCGAACACCATCACCGGGATCAGGTCGTGTTCGAAGAACTTCGGTACCCCCTGGACGACCCCGATCAGGTTCGCCACTTCCGTCCCGTCCGCGGTCGTGTACGCCTCGTCGCTCGTCCACTTCACCGTCGTCGTCAGGTACCGATACAACCAGTTGTGTGCGTCGACGGCGACGACGCTCCCCTCCAGTTCGTCGAAGGCGACCTCCCGGATCGAGGCGAGGTCACGGAGATCCGCGTTTCCCATTACTCGTCCGATCGGGGCCGCGGGTATTAAACGGTCGAGACCCGCGCGCCCGGGCCCGTCCGCATGGCTCCCCGTCCACCCTGCGAGCTCGAACACCGGTACTGGCATCGGGGCGGACACCGGCGGTATCGACGCCTTGTCGACGGTTTATGTGTCCGCCACGGCTAGGGGCGAACGGACATGGTGTCGCCGTTCGACGTGTTGGGGATCGACGACGACGCCGACGAGGACGCGGTCAGGCGGGCGTACCGTGACCGGGTGAAGGAAGCGCACCCCGACCGCGGCGGCAGCGTGGAGGAGTTCCAGCTCGTCAGGCGCGCGTATCGGGCGCTCACGGAGGAGGGAGCCGACATCGGGAAAGACGGCGACGGGAGCGACCTGTCGGACGTGGACTTGACGGCCGACGAGACCGCGGGTGCCGGGCCGACGCGCGTGGAGTATCTGGATTACGAGGTCATCGTCGACCGCGGATGGTCGATCGACGACGAGGACCTGTTCGGGAAGGCGGCGGACGCGGACCTCCCAGACGTCGACTACGGTCGGCTCCTCGTCGAACCCGACGAGAGCCTGCTCGAAGCCGCCGAGAACCGCGGGTTCGCGTGGCCGTTCTCGTGTCGTGGGGGCGCGTGTGCGAACTGCGCCGTCTACCTCGTCGAGGGTGAGCTCTCCCAGCCGGCCAACATCATCCTCTCCGAGGCGCAGTCCGACCGCGGCTTCCGGCTCTCGTGTAACGGCTACCCCCTCTCCGACGAGCTGCGGGTCGTGTTCAACGTCAAACATCTCCCCGAGCTCGACGAGCTCCGACTCCCGCCGGGGCCGTTTCGGCGGGCGCACTCGGACTGAGGTGGACAACGTTTTCCGTCACCGAGGCGTTTAATCGTCACGCATACAACGTATCGTCTAACTAATGAATTCGGGATCCGTGTCGCGACGGGACTTGCTCCGGCTCACAGCAGGGGTCGGTGCGAGCAGTGTGGCGTTGTCGGCGGGCGGGACACTGACCGCGACGGCAGGATCGACGGGCGTCGACGAGTTCTCGTGGCCGACCCTACTCGGCGGGGAGCAGCGCACGGGGACGGCGACGCTCGACCCGATCACGTCGGTCGCGGAAACCGCCTACTCGCTCGGCGGAACCGACCGGATTAGCGCGCCGGTCGTCGACGACGGCACGGTGTACGCCGGCAGCGACGACGCGCTCGTCGCCACCGATCTCGTCTCCGGGACGGGCGTGTGGTCCTACCGGGCGGACGACGCGTTCATCGCGTCGCCGGCGGTCGGTCCCGACTCGGTCGTCGGCGTGACGACGGACGGGGCCGTCGTTTCGGTGGATCGAGACGACGGCGAGGAACGGTGGTCGCTCGGCGTGAGCGGTCAGCCGGGGGCTCCGATCGTCGACGACGGCACGGTGTACGTCGCCGACTCGGAGGGAACGGTGTACGCGTTCGAGGCGTCGACCGGCGAGTTGACGTGGTCGGCGTCCTTGGAGGCCCGGTTCAGTACGAACGGGAGCAACGCACCGGGCCTCATGCTTCCGACCGTCGCCGTCGGCGACGACGCCCTCTACGTCAACGTGCCCAACAGACAGGTTCCCCCCTCACGGCTCGTTGCACTCTCGTTCGACGGGGAAGTCGAGTGGGAGTACGCGATCGACGCCGGCGTGTTGTCCCCGCCTGCGGTGACCGATCAAGGGATCGTCGTGAAGGCCGACCGCCACCTGCGACTGGTCTCCGCGACGGGCGGGGTCGAGCGGTGGGCCACCGAGTTGCGAGTGGATGCGAATCACCCGTTGGCCGTCGGAAACGGGCGTATCGCGCTTCTCGACGACGGGCTCGACGACCCCGTGCGGTGTGCCGTGTACGACCTCGACTCCGGGGAGCTCGCGTGGGAGTACACGATCGAGGGAGGGCGACGAACTGGCGGCGCGACCATCGTCGACGACGTCGTGTACGTCGTCGCGAGCACCGGGTCCAGAACCGGTCGGTTCGTCGCGCTCGGGCTCAACGACGGGCTCGAACGGTTCTCGCTCGACATCGATGCGCCGGATATCGCGTACGGCCCGGTTCCGGTCCCGAACGGGCTGTTCGTCCCCGACGGGACCGCCTCTCGGCTGGTCGTGTCCGAGGCGTTTGAGGACGAGTCAGGTTCGGCCGACGCGGACGGGGGGTCGGATTCCACCAGCAGTGACGACGACGGCGGAACGGGGGGCGACGACGACGGTACTGCCGGCGATACGGACGGAACCGACGGGACCGAAGACGGCGGGACCGGAGACGACGGGACCGGAGACGACGGGACTACCGGCGACGACGAGAGCGGCTGGGGGCTCCCCTCGTTGTCGGTCGTCGAGAGCATCGTCGTGATCGTCACGACGCTCGCGAGCGCGGCGTACGGCGCGATCCGCGTCGCGGCCCGATCGGCGACGGACGACTGAGAGAAGCCGGGGTGCGGTCGACGGCGGACGACCAAGTGGAATGGGAAGCCGATCGATCACGGGCGTGTTCGACGACGGACCGTGAGAGTGTTCCGTGTCGGGGTCGTTCGGCGAGTCGATGACTGACGACGGTTCCCCGACCGGGATGTCCTACTCGTTGTGCGATATGACGGAGTGGGAGGGCGTCGAGGCTGACCTCGCGATCACCGACCCGCCGTTCGGGCTGGAGTTCGACGGGAAGGCGAGCAACTACAACCGCGACGAGTCGCGCGTCGTCGATGGCTACGTCGAGTGGGACGCCGAGGAGTACGCCGCGAAGATCGACACCTTGCTCGACGTGCTCGCGCGGAACACGGCCGACGACGGGCAGGCGATCGTGTTCTCCGGTCGGGACAACAGCCATCAGGTGCACCGGACGGTCCTCGATCACGACGACTGGCGGCTGGAGGGGAAGCTCTACTGGGCGTACAACTTCGCGCCGTACTGTAAGAAACGCCCCGCACACAACGTGTACGAGCTGTTCTGGATGGTGAAGGGTGACGAGTGGTACTACACCAACGAGTGCGAGTACGACCACTGTCAGGAGGGGGAAGCCAACCTCTCTACGCTCGATATCAAACGCAACTACCTGACCGAGATGCCGAAGTACCCGACCCGGCTGCCGCCGAAGGTGGTGAAGGTGTTGCTCGACCACTTCTCCGAGCCGGGGGATACGGTGTTCGACCCGCTCGCCGGCGCGGGCGTCGTCGGGATCGCGGCCGCCCAGCGCGACCGGACGGCCGTGATGGGGGACCTGAACGCCAACGCCCGCGAGGTGTTCGAGGAGACGGTCGAGGCGCTCGGCGCTGTCGAGTAGGCGAGACCGACGCGGTTCGCCCCGCTCCGCGCTGTCGGGACCGCAAGGGACGCGGGCACCCGGAGGTTTATCGCCGTTCCGGTAAAGGGTAGTCCCATGCGACACGCACAGGGGCCGCTTCTCACGATCGACCTGACGGATCGGACGGTGTCGACCGAGCCGGTCGACGACCGACTCGCCGAGTACATCGGCGGTCGGGGACTCAACACCCGCCTCGCGTACGACCGGATCCCGTTCGATGTCGACCCCCTCGGGCCGGAGAACCGGCTGTTCCTCTCGACGGGACCGATGCAGTACTCGCGGACTTCTTACACCGGCCGAATGGCGGCGACGACGGTTTCCCCGCTCACGAACGGGCTCCTGTCGTCGAACGCGGGCGGGTTCCTCTCGCGGAACTTCACCGGCGCGGGCTACGGGGCCGTCGAGCTCGTCGGCGAGAGCGACGAGCTCCTCGCGGTCCACGTCCGCGAGGCGGACGGCGACGGCGACCCGGGCGTCGAGTTCGAGGCGGTTCCGGAGCTGCGGGAGGCGACGGTCCCCGCCGTCTCCGACCGGTTCGCCGAGAGCCACGGGCTGGAGGCGGAACACGTCGCGTGTATCGGTCCCGCCGGCGAGAACGGGGTCCGGTTCGCGTCCGTGATGGTCTCCGACAGCCGGGCGTTCGGCCGCGGCGGGTTGGGGGCCGTCTTCGGCGCGAAAAACCTCAAGGCGATCACCTTCGACGGCGACGCCGCGAGCGATGTCGACATCGAGTGGCCGGACGACGCCGGTGACGTCCACCGCGAGGCCGCCACCTCCGATTCGATCATGAAACGGCAGGGGACTTCGAGCGTCACGGAGCTCGCCAACGAAGTCGACGCGCTCCCGTCCTACTACTTCTCCGAGACTTCCTTCGAGGGAGCGTCGGGTATCTCCGGCGATCGCGTCGAGGAGAAGAAGTACCGCAAGGGGACGTGCTCGCAGTGTGCGTTCGCCTGTAAGCTCCCGACCCGGGACGAGGACCGCGGGATCGAGACGGAGGGGCCGGAGTTCGAGACCGTGATGGCGTTCGGGAGCAACGCCGGCGTCGACGACATCGTCGACGTGATGCAGGCCAACGAGCTGTGTGACACCCTCGGGATGGACACGATCTCCTGTGGCGACGTCGTCTCGATGTTCTTGGAGTCCGAAGACGAGTTCGGCAACGCCGAGCTGGTCCACTCGCTCGTCGAGCAGATCGCCTACCGGGAGGGTGTCGGAGACAAGCTCGCCGAGGGTGTTCACCGCGCACACGAGGAGTTCGGCGCGGCGGACTGGACGGTAAAGGGAATGCCGTTCTCCGGTCACGACGGCCGCACGCTCAACGGACAGGGGCTCGGCTTCGCGACCGCGAACCGCGGCGCGGACCACATGTACGGCGAGTTCTACCCGTACGAGTACCCGCTCGTCGGGAAGGACGAAGCGCTCGATCCGAGCGGGCTGGAGGGGAAACCGCCGAAGCTCGTCGCGAAGGAGAACCGGAACGCCGTGCTCGACTCGGCGGTGGTGTGTAAGTTCTCGCGGGGCACGGTCACCGACGGTCGGCTCGCCGCGCTGCTCGACGCCGACTACGAGGACCTGCTCGCGCTCGGCGGGCGGATCGTCGAGCTGGAGCGCGCGTTCAACAACGCTCGCGGGTTCGACCGGACCGACGACACGCTCCCCTACGATATCGAGGGATTCGAGGAGGCGTTATCGGCGTACTACGAGATCCGTGGCTGGAACGACGACGGCACCGTCCCCGGCTACGACGAGGGGCGGGTCGCCGGGGTCGCCGACGACTGATCCGCTCGTCGCTCGCGTCCGGACCGAGCGGGACGGGTAACGAAAACGGCTCTTTGTGTCTTCCCCGTTCTTATGCTCGCCTCGCGCAAGCGTCCACGCATGGACAGACGCGGGTTCCTCGCGAGGTCGGTCAGGGCTGCCGTCGGGGTCGGCAGCGTCGCCGGCGTCGTCGCCGGGAGCGGTTGCGTCGAGCGGATCGGTGCCGGGAGCCCGTCCCTTGCGGAACGCGACCCGCCGGATCGCCCGGCGTCGCTCACGGAGTCGTCGGTCGTGGAGTACGTGGCGGCCGTCGAGGAGGTCCGAACGCACAACGAACACGTTCGGAAGGGTGCCACGGAGCTGGACCTGACGACGACTGCGACGTTCGACTACGAGGCCGGCGACGGCTACCACGTTACGGCACAGCACGCCGGGACGGTCTCTCACGAACGGAACGGCGAGCGGTCGGTCGGCGAGCTGTACTCGCGACCCGTCCCGTACCGCGTAACTCCCGAGGAGACGATCCGGTTGTCGGTGGAACGCGATCGAATCGAGGGGGATGGCCCCGACGACGGAAGCGTCGACGCCCCGCTCGGTGTCCGCCTCTGTAACGCCCTCGACCGCCCCCGCGAGGTGACACTGGAGGTCGTCCGACACGAGACGGCCGACGGCGAGACGGCGGCGCTGCTCGACGGAGTATCGGTGATCGATCGCGAACGGACGGTCGGGGCCCGTGAGGCGATCGAGCTGCGCGGGATCGCGGCGACGCCCGGAACGTATCGTGTCATCGCCCACGTCTCGGAGAACGGGGTGACCGGACAGGGCCGGATCGATATCGAACTCCCGGGCGTCGACCGCGGGTCGAACGTCGACGTCCTCTCCACGCCGGACGGGCTATCGACGCGCGCGCTTCCGCCGTTCGACCCGATCTAGTCGCTGTCGTCGCCGTCATCACCGTCGTCGTCGCCGTCATCGCTACCAGTGTCGCCGTCGACGCGGATCCCGCCCACGTCGTGGAAACGGAAGCGCGCACCCCCGTCCTCGCCGTCGGTTACATCGACGCGCCAGCCGTGGGCATCGGCGATCTCGGCGACGATCTTCAGTCCGAAGCCAGTGCCGTCGTCGTCGGTCGTTACGCCCGCCTCGAACACTTCCTCGCGACGATCCGGATCGATCCCCTCCCCGTCGTCCTCGACGTAGAACCCGTCACCGTCCGGAAGCGTGCCAACGGTGACGACGACGTCGTCGCCGACGTGTCTGAGCGCGTTCGCCAGCAGGTTCTCGAACAGCTGGGCGAGCCGGCTACGGTCCGCCGGGACGATCACGTCGTCGGCGACCCGAAGCCGGTCATCGGCCATCCCAACGGTCGTCGCGACCTCCGCGACGAGCGTCGCTATGCAGACCGGCTCGACGTCGTCGACGACGTTACCCTGTCGCGCCAGCGTTAGCAGGTCGGCGATGATCGCCTCCATCCGGTCGAGCGCCGTCGCCACCGTCTCCAGCGTCTCGTCGTCCGCGGCGGTTTCGCGGGCGATGTCGAGGTGTCCGGCCGCGACGTTGAGCGGTGTGCGCAGGTCGTGTGAGACGAGGCTCGCGAACTCCTCGAGCCGGTCGCGCTCACGGGAGACATCGGCCTCGCGTGCGCGAAGCTGCCGCTCGCGCTCGATCCGTACGAACACCATGGTGACGCTGGCTGCCCACAAGCGCGCGACCGTCCGATCGGACGGGTCGAGCGCGTCCCGCGCCGTCGCGCCGATATTCAGGACGCCGTACCGCCCCAGCGGGAGGATCAACTCGCTCCGGATCGGCGTGTCGGGGTTGTGGCGGTCCGAGTCCTCGTGGGTGTCCGGCACGTACCGTGGCTCGCCGGTCTCGAACGCCTCCCACGAGAGGCTGTCCGCCGATGCGGCGTACGTCGGGTGGTCCCCGATCAGCTCGTCGGAGGCGTCGGTCCACGCGACCGGTTCGAGGGCGTCCCGGTCTTCGTCGTAGAGCCAGATCGCGGCGATAGCGAGGCCGAGCACGTCGTCAATGTACTCGATGGCCGCCTCCGCAGCGGCCTCGCGATCCGTCGTCTTCAACAGCTCCTGTGTCGCGCCATGGAGCGCCGCGAGCGTCTCGGTCCGGCGGTGAAGCTCCGCGGTCCGTGCCCGCTCGCGGCTGAAATCGACCGCCGTCGCGACCACCGCGACGTCGTCGTCGCGGTCGACCGGCGTGAGTCCGACCCGGACTGGGACCCCCGTTCCTTCCGTCCCGCGGCGACGGGCGTGGAGGTCCGGGCCGTCGGTGATCGACACCGCGGTCGGGTTGGCGAGGTACGCCTCCCAGCGGAATCCCGTCGACGCGTCCGGTTCGACGAGCAACTCGTCGACCGATCGTCCCACGACCGCCTCGCTCGGTTCGCCGAACACGGACTCGACGTGACCGTTGCCGGCGCGCACCGTGCCGGACGAGTCGATGACGAGCGCCGCGTCGGAGATAGCATCGAGGAGGCCGTCCCCATCGTTTGAGGCCACGGTCACTCCTCCGTCGGCTCATGGACGTGTCCACACTCCGGGCAGCGCACTTCCTCGCCGCGGAGGTCGGCCGACGACTCACGTACCTCCCGCATCACCGCCGAGATCCGGTCTTCCGCCTCCAGCTCGTCGGCGACAGCGAGGTCGACGCCCTCGACTTCGAGGAGGAACTTCGCGATCTCCGTCACCTCGTACATCATCTCGTCTAAGTCCTCCGCGGTGAAGAAGCCGGACATCGCACCGTAGAGGAACGTCGCCCCCGACTTGGTCACCTTCTCCTCGAAAGAGTACCGGGCCTGGTTGACCGCCTGTGGCGTGTACGTGTCGGTCATAAAGGGGACGAGCTCGGGGAGGTTCTCGCCGATCTTCGTCATCTCGACGCCCGTTTCCGTGCGGAAGTCGGCACACAAGCGCGCGATCGCCCACTCTCGGGCCGTGATGTAAGTGCGGTCGCGCAGGAACTCGTTGACGCGCTCGTATCGCGCCCCGTCCATCTTCTTGAACCGTTCGTACTTCCGGACGTCTGGCGGGAGCTCCTCGGTTTCTGACGGTCCGTCGGCGGTGTCGTTGACCTCGTCGCTCCCGGCGGTGCTCCCGCCCGTTCCATGCGGGGCGTCCTCGGCCTCCTCGGTGTCATCCGGTCCAGTCGGATCGTCGCTGCCCGGGACGTCCGTGGGAGGACCGGAGGAGTCGTTCATGTTCAGCCCCATTCGTCGTGTGAATAAAAGGGTTGTCCGTGCGGTCGCCGAACGCTTTTCTCCCCGGGCCGTGAGGGGCGCTATATGAAGGTGCTCTGTGGGATCGGCGGCAGCGACGACTCGTTTCGCGCGCTCGACCGAACGGTCGAGCGCGCGGCGGTCGCGGACGACGACCTCACCATCGCAGTCGTCGAGAATCCGGACTCGTCGACGGACCCGGCGGATGTGATCGACCGGGCCGAGGAGGCGGTCGCCGACGCCGGGATCGAGGCGGAGGTTCGGCACGTCGACGGGGATCCCGGCAGTCGGCTGGTCGAGATCGCCGAGCGCGAGGCGTTCGACGAGATCGTACTCGGTGGCGGCCACACCAGTCCGATGGGGAAGATCACGATCGGGCCGATCGCGGAGTTCGTCCTGCTGAACGCCAAGACGTCGGTCACGCTGGTCAGATGAGCGATCGACGGTATCCGGAAGCGGTCACCGAGGGGTTCCCGACGCCGCCGGTCACCTTCGCCGACCGGGAGGAGCGGGAGATCGAGGTGCGCGCGTACGACGGGTCCGTGGACGCCTACGAGGCGCTCGTTTCGATGTACGACTCCTTCGATCCAGCCGACCGCGCGCAGGGGATCCCGCCCGGCGGCGAGTCGCGGATCCGCGAGTGGCTCGACGCGATCCTCGACGACGATTGTCTCAACGTGATCGCCTGGTGTGGTGAGGACGCCGCCGGCCACGCGACGCTCGTCCCCGACGACGACGCCTACGAGCTCGCGATCTTCGTCCATCAGACGTACCAGCGCGCCGGAATCGGCACCCACCTCATTCGAGTGTTGCTCGGACACGGACAGGCGGCGGGCATCGAGAAGGTGTGGCTCACTGTGGAGCGGTGGAACCGCGCGGCCGTCGGCTTGTACGAGAAGATCGGCTTCGAGACCTCCAACGCCGAGAGCTTCGAGCTGGAGATGGCGCTCCGGTTGAACGACGGGGAGTGAAAGCCGATCGCCCCGAGTTGGCTTCCCCGCTTCGATCGCCCCGAGTTGGCTGCCTCGCTCCGATCGACCCGACTCGGCAGCTCCGTTTCGTCTCCTCTCTCCGTCCGGTTCCGTCCGTTCGGATCCCCCGGCAGTCCGCGGCGCGTATCTTCAAGGCTTTACGTGCGGCGGGCGAGCGCTCGAATATGAGTCACCGTATCCTTCTGTTGGGTGCACCCGGCGCGGGCAAAGGAACACAGAGCAAGAAGCTGGCCGAGGAGTACGAGGTCGACCACGTCACGACCGGCGACGCGCTTCGCGCGAACAAGGACATGGAGACCGAGTTCGGGACCCCTCGATCGTTCATGGAGGCGGGCGAGCTCGTCCCCGACCCGGTCGTCAACGAGATCGTCGAGGCCGCACTGTCGGACGCGGACGGCTTCGTGCTCGACGGGTATCCCCGGAACCTCGAACAGGCTGAGTTCCTCTCGGATATCACCGACCTCGACGCCGTCGTCTTCCTCGACGTCGACGAGGAGGAGCTGGTGAGCCGGCTCACCGGCCGGCGGATGGACCCCGAGACCGGCGACATCTACCACGTCGAGTACGACTGGCCCGACGACGAGACGATCCAGGAGCGGCTGGTCCAACGCGAGGACGACGAAGAGGAGACCGTCCGCGAGCGGCTCCGGGTGTATCGCGAGAACACGGAGCCCGTCATCGAGCACTTCCGCGAGCGGGGCGACCTCGTCGAGGTCGACGGCGAGGCGTCCCCCGAGGACGTGTTCGACCGGATAACCGACGTTGTCGAGACGTAATCGGTCGCTTCGCCGTGTTCAGGACCGACTCGACAGGTCCGAGCGGCGATCCTACAAGGTTCTTAACCGTCCGAGTCCAAACGGGTCGTAATGAGCAAGGTCGAACGGCGGGTCCGTGCGCTCGTCCGCGAGGACGGCGAGATGCGGGACGCCCTCGAAGTCGTCCTCGATCGTGCCGAGGACGACGAGGTGAAGTGGGTCGACGTCCGCGACGAGATAACGAGCGGCCAGTGGGGCCGACTCATCGAGAAGGAGGTCCTCGTCGACGGCGAGACCGGGTTCGCGATCGCGGACCGTGACGGGATCGAGGAGGGGCTCGAGGAGGACGACGACCTCACGAGCGGCGGCGACTTCGAGACGCCGGAGACCACCTCGTGGACGAAGTGGGACAAGCTGGCGCTGGTCGCGACGCTCGGCGCGTTCGTCGGGTACGCGGTCGCCCCGGTTCGCGACGTGATCGCCGGCGCGATCGACCTCGTGTTCGGGCCGCTGATGGGGATCGTCCCGTTTTACGTCGTTATCATGGTCCTCGCGCTCGCGACCGGCCTGTACTCGACGCTGCTGCGGGCCGGCCTGATGGACATGGAGAAGATGAGCGTGTATCAGGACCGGATGAAGGACATCCAAGAGCGACGAAAGGAGGCGAAAGAGCGTGACGACGACGAGGCGCTCGACGCGATCCAAGAGGAGCAGATGGAGGCGATGGGCGACCAGCTCGGGATGTTCAAAGAGCAGTTCCGCCCGATGGTGTGGATCATGTTCCTCACCATCCCCGCGTTCCTCTGGATGTTCTGGGTGGTCGGATACCGCGGCGCAGAGGCTGCATACCCGGCGATCGCGGCACAGGAACTCGTCGTTCCGTTCGCCGGGACGGTCACCTGGGACACGGGGATCATCGGGCCGATCCAGATGTGGATCGTCTGGTACTTCTTCTGCTCGATGGCGTTCACGCAGCTGGTCCAGAAGAGCCTGAACATCAGCATGTCACCGACGTCGTCGTAAGGTCCCGGTTCTCTCGCAGCGGTTTCTATTTATAAGGACACATGCTTGGATCGGGTACCCGCAGCGCCCCCCGTCATCCGTGCGACGCGTAGCGATCCACGCCGTCCGTTCCGACCGTGGAACCGCGGCCACTCTACCGACCTTGGAGAATTGATTGATACGCAATCCACAGCGCCGCGATGGCGGTTTATAAAACGTCCGCGACGAACGCGACGACGGCTTATAAGGAGTTGCCGATTACTCGACGACGTGTCAGCAACCGCTCACTGATCGTCGTCGGCGACCGCGTCCCCGTCGTCCGCGACGTCGGCGGCGACCGCCTCGAATGCCGCCAGTATCACGCGCTTACAGGCCTGTCCCTCGGTCGTCCAGTGTTGGGCGTAATCCAGCATGTCGTCGTAGATGTCCGGCTTACAGCCGGCCGCCTGCGGGTGACCGCCGCCGTTCACCATGCCGGCGACCTCGTGTGCGTGCTGGAACCCGTCCGATCCGCGGATCGAGGCGGAGCCGGCGGGCTTGACGATCACGGCGGCGTCGGCACCCTCCTCGCGGAGTCGCTCTGCCACCTCGTTCTGTGAGCATCGCCCGTACGTGACGGCGACGGTCCACTCACCGACCTCGTGGGTCACGGCATGCTCGACCGCTAGGTCGATCCGCGCCCGTTTCTCCTCCCGGCGGGAGGCGACGTACTCGAGGACGGTGTCGGGGAGGTCGGCCCCGTACGCGCCGATCACGGCCGCGTACTCCTCGCTGGCGGCCCAGTAGGAGTAATCGGCGAGGTCGTCGGACCGCGGGTCCTCCTTGATCCAGAGGTCGTGGTCGCGGGTGACCGTCGCCAGCTCGGACCACCGATCGTCGAAGTCGTACGGGAGCGAGCGGAGCGCCACGTCGGCGGTACACTCCTCGTCGGACTCGCCGACCGTGAGGTCGACGCCGGCCTCGCGCACGGCCGCAGCCACCGACTCGTCCCACTGATGGTGGTCGAACCAGCGGATCGACGCGGTCGACGCCGCGAGCGACTCGAGCTGATCGGCGATCGGCTCGAACTCGTCCGGACAGAGGTCACAGACGTACAGGTCGATCCCGTCGTCGGCGTACGCGACGACCCGTTCGAGCGCGGTGTCGAGCGAGTACGGTCCCGCCGACACCAGCCCGACCGGTGACTGCGTGTGTGCGTCCGCCGTCGGGTCGTCCCCGCTCGGGTCCTCCTCGTCGCCGGACGCTCCGTCATCGGTCGTGCCGTCGTCCGTCACGTCGTCGTCCGCTTCCAGCCGATCCGCGATCGCGGCCTCGACCGTCTCAACGTCGAGCGCGGCGTCTCGGGTCTCGCGGATCATTGCGGCGCAGGCGAGCCCGTCGGCGTCGCCGTCGGCGACCACGACCGCCTCGCTGCCCTCGATCGCCTCGCGTGCGCGCCGCTCGGCCCGCTCGTCGTCCAGCGAGTCCGGATAAAAGAAGCCCGTGCCGGGGAGTCGGGTGTACCGTGACCGCGGCCGCCCGGTCTCATCGATGAGGTCGTCGTCCATACCGGGGACGCGGGCGGGAGCGGGAAAACTCCGCCGCTCTCGGGCGGCGGTCTCCCGCCGGATGCTCCCCGACTTGCAGAGTGACCCCGAGCCCGTGAGGGGTCTTCGACGACCTACAGTATCCCGGCGCGCTCCGCGCGGGCGACGATGCCGCGCGCCATCTTGTCGGTCGCTTCGTCGACCATCTCGCCGTCGACGCTCACGGCCCCGCGGCCCTCGGCTTTCGCCTCCGCGTAGGCGTCGACGATCCGTCGGGCTTTCTCGGCCTCCTCACGCGAGGGAGCGAACGTCTCGTTGGCGGGGCCGATCTGGCTCGGATGGATCGCCCACTTACCGTCACAGCCGAGCTGGCTCGCCCACCGACAGGAGTCGCGGAACCCCTCGGTGTCCTCGATCTCGGCGTACGGACCGTCGATCACCTGCAGCCCCTGTGCCTTCGCGGCGTGGGCGATGCGGGCCAGCTGGTAGTGCCAGTAGTGGCCGGGGTACCCGCCTCCGGAACCGATCGTGAGCCCGGCCGCACCGACGTTCGCGGTGTAATCGCCGGGACCGAACACGAGCGATTCGAGCCGGTCCGACGCGCGGGCGATGTCGGCGACTTTCGTCATGGCTTCCGGCGATTCGATCTGTGCCTGAAGGCCGATGTCGCCGATCGGGAGGCCGGAGTTCCGTTCCACCTGCGTCAGCAGGTTGTCGACGGTGGCGACCGTCTCGGGGTTGTTCGCCATCGGCACCATGATCGTATCGAGGTACTCGCCGGCCTGGCCGACGACCTCGATCACGTCGTCGTAGAACCACCGGGTATCGACGCCGTTCATCCGGTAGCACGGGCGGGTGTCGGACCAGTCGTACTCGATCAATCCCTCGATCACGTTCTCGCGTGCGTCGATCTTCTCCGAGGGGGCGACGGAGTCCTCCAGATCGAGGAAGGCCTCGTCGGCCCCGGAGTCCGGCGCACGCGCGATCATCTCCGGGTCGGACCCCGGCGTCGCGAGCTGGCTCCGACGGAGCGTCACCGCTGTCGGGTCGGATTCGGGAGACTCGTTCGTCGTCTCGGTGTCCGCCTCCTCGCTCGTTGGCTCGGTCTCGGCGGATCCGCCGGACATCAGTCGTCCCCCCCGGCGGAGCCGTCCGCGGTGATCGGGTCGCTCTCGTCCTCGGTGAAGCCTGCCGACTCCTCCTGGCGCTTCTTGGCCTCGGGATCGAACTCGGCTTCGGTCTCCTGGTACCGCGGGACGAAGGAGAGCTCGTGGTGGCTCTCTGTCTCGTGGCCGATGTAGCGCTCTTCGAGGTCGAACTGCGCTTGCTCGTCGTTCTCGGCGATGGCGGCGAAGTCCTCGTACGCCGCGTGCGCCCCGGAGTGGAGCCCGTACAGCGTGATGAAGATGTACTGGTAGCCCAGGTCGCCGAGCTCCTCGAACGTCAGCGGGTCGTCCTGTGCGCCCCACTCGAACGAGGAGGAGTAGTTGAACGCCAGATCCAGGTCCGGGTGCGTCTCGTGGATCGTCTCCGCGTATTCGATCGCGTCCTCGCGGGACGGGTCGGGCATCTCGGGCCAGACGAGGTCGACGCCGGCGTCGGCGTAGATCCGCCCGCGTTCGAGGTGTTCCTCCCAGTCGCCGTTGGCCGACCCGTAGGCGTCGGTTCGCGCGATGATCACCGTGTCCTCGCTCTGTTTGGCGTCGACCGCGGCCTCGAACCGGGATCGGGCCTGCTCGCGGGAAACGATCTGTTTGCCGGCGATGTGGCCACAGCGTTTCGGCGAGGTCTGGTCCTCGATGTGGACGGCGGCCACGCCGGCCTTCTCGTACTCGCGGACCGCACGGCGGACGTTGTGGACGCCGCCGTAGCCGGTGTCGCAGTCGGCGATGATCGGCAGGTTCGTCGCCTCGACCATGCGTTTGGCGTTCTCGACCATCTCGGTCATCGTGACCATCTCTAGGTCGGGGAAGCCGAACTGGCCGAGCACCGTCGAGTAGCCGCTCATGTACGCGGCGTCCAGCCCGGCCATCTCCGCAAGGCGGGCGTCGAGCGCGTGGTAGATCCCGGGTGCGAACGTGTACTCCTGCTCGTCGAAGCGCTCGCGGAGCTGCCTGCCTGCCGGGTTGTCGATATCTCTGGTATACACGTCGTCGTCGAGTTCGTTGGGATACATCGAAGTCACTCCGTCTTCGTATCGTCGCGGCGGTCGCTCGCGCTGGGCGTGAACGTCGTCGGGTCGGGTCGCGGCCCGTCACCGGTTCCCGCCATCGGAACGGCCGTCATCGGGCCCCCCCGTCGGTTGCCGCACGACGGGTCGGGCGAAGGTCGGGAACCAGCGGCGCGTCCTGCTCCTCCGTCGTCGGCGGGCGCGTCGGACGCTGCGCTTTTTCGAAGGTGGTCGCTAGAGGGTCGTTCGTGGCGTCCGTGGCCGCCGGGAACATCGGGACGATGGGCGCACCGGCTTCCTCGGTGATCGGCGTGCGGCCGGGGATCGGTCGTGGAGAACTGTCGGTCGATGGTCGATCCGTTTCGGATCGGCCGGTCCCGTCGGGCGTCGTACCCTCAGGCGTCGTGTCGTCAGTTTGCTGTCGGTTCGTCGTGTCCGCGTTCGTGGTGTCTTCAGGTGTCATCCGGTGTGGGTGGTTGTGGCGGTCGTCTGGTGATCGAACGATCCGTGGGTCGTGTTGCTGCGTGTCCGCGTACGGGTACTGACATTGCACTCGGTGCGTCGGGAACACCGGTAATAAACATAATGATTGATAATGATAATATTAGTTAATGTCTTAAGCGTCTTTATATGGTCTACGTCAACGAGACACACGGACTGCCACGCGACGACCGATCGGACCTACCCATATAAATCGGTCCGCATCCGTACGACCACGTGTGAACGAGCGCGACGCCCTCCGACGGCTCGCGGCGGACTTGCCACACGCGGGCGACGACGCGGCCGTCGTCGGCGACACCGTCATCACGACGGACATGCTCCACGAGCGGACCGACTTTCCACCGGGAACGGCACGGTACACCGCAGGATGGCGGTCGGTCGGCGCGTCGCTCTCCGACGTGGCGGCGATGGGTGCCGAGGCGATCGCGGCGGTCGCCGTCTACGCCGACGACGCGTTCGACCCGACCGAGCTCGACGAGTTCGTCGCCGGCGCGGTCGACGTCTGTGAGTCGGTCGACGCCGAGTACGTTGGCGGCGATCTCGACACCCACACGGAGTTCACCACGGCGACGACCGCGATCGGGTCCGTCACGGACGCGGGTCCGGTGTTCCGCTCCGGCGCGGAGCCCGGGGATGCCCTCTGTGTCACCGGCCGGCTAGGCCGGTCGGCAGCGGCCCTCCGGCTGTTCGACCGCGAAACCGACGCGGCCGTCGAACGCGCGAACGAGCTGTTCCGGTTCACGCCGCGGGTCGCGGACGGCCGAGCGCTCGCCGCTGACGCGACGGCAATGATGGACTCCTCCGACGGACTCGCACGGTCACTTCACCAGCTCGCGGAAGCAAGCGATGTCGGCTTCAGCGTCGACCGCGACGCCCTCCCGGTCCATCCGGCGGTCGCCGAGACGAGCGGGGAGACGACCGACGCGAGTGGTGAGAGCCCAGTCGGCGGATCGGGCGACGAGGCGACCGATCGGTTCGAGATGGCCGTCCACTTCGGCGAGGACTTCGAGCTCGTGTGTACGGTCCCGCCGGCGGCAGTCGACCGGCTGCGGGACGCCTGCCCGGCGGGACTCACGCGGGTGGGAACCGTTACGGAACCGGAAGCCGGCGTCACCGCCGACGGCGACCCGCTCCCCGACCGGGGATACACTCACGGCTAACCGGATCGGTGCGTCGTCGCGGCGACGGGCGGCGGAAAACCGGTCGGTTCGTCGGCCCGGAGGGAGGTATCCGGGTCAGTTCCGCGGTTCGTCGGCGTCCACTTCCGACTCTTCCAGCTCCACGTCCGCCTCGACGCCCGTTTCGACGTCGATCTCCTCGTCGAGGTCGGCTTCGAGATCGGACTCGTCGAGGTCGGCCTGGAGGTCGTCGAGCTCCGCGTCGATCTCCTCGTCGGTCGCGGACTCCCCGTTCGCGTCCTCGGCGGGGGCCTCGGCCTTCCCGAGCTCGCCTTTCAGCGTCTCCAGCTCCGCGTCGACCTCGCTGTTGGTGGTGAGCCCGTCGAGCTCGCGGTCGATGTCGTCTTTGTCCGAGAGCGCGTCCTCGAACGCGCCGCTGTCCTGAAGCTCGTCCATCGCCTCGGCCCGTGCCTCCATCTCCTCGGTGCGTTCTTCGGCCCGTTCGATGGAGCGGCTCACGTCCTCCATCTCGTCGCCGACGCCCGTCATCGCCTCGCTGACGCGCGAAGAGGCTTCGGCGGCCTCGTAGCGGGCCTTCATCGTCTCCTTCTTCGTTCGGAACTCCTCGATCCGGTTCTGCAGCTCGTTCTTCTTGTCGACGAGCTGCTCTTGAGTGTTGTTGAGCTCCGCTATCTGGCCTTCCAGCTCCTCGATCTGGCTCATCTTCGATTTCTTCTTTTCGAGAGCCTTGCGTGCAAGGTCGTCACGGTCCTGCTGGACGGCCTCGCGGGCCTGCCGGTTGTGCTTCTCGACGTTCTCCTCGAGCTTGCGTTTTTGGATCTCCAGACGCTTCTTCTGGGTCGTGAGGTCCGCGATCCCCTGTTTGACGTCTTGGAGCTCGTCACGCATCTGTTCGTACGAGTAATCGAGCGTCTCCGTGGGGTCCTCCGCCCGATTGAGGAGGGCGTTCACCTTCGAGCGGATGACGTAGGAGGCGCGCGAGAGGATTCCCATACGTGTCATACACGCTCCACCCGTTAAAACCTCATGTGGTTCGGTTGCCGGAATCGGCCGGACCGCCGGTCCGATCCGACCGTGATCGGTCGTCGGACGATCGACACCCGGAGCGTCTCCGACTACCGGTCGTCCCGTTCGGGGCGTCCGGCGTCGTCTCCTCTCGGCTCGTCGACGTCATCGCCTCTCGGCTCGTCGGCGTCGTCCATCGCGTTGTCTGGCCCCTCCGTCATATTGTCTGGGCCCTCCGTCATACTGTCGGCGTCGTCACCGACCCGCTCGTCCGCGTCGTCACCGTCCGCTCCCGACACCACACCGTCGTCGTCGTGGGCGCCGTCTTCGCGGATGCGGTCATCGCCGTCGTCGTCGGTCTCCGCGTCGTCCCCACCGATCGGCTCGTTGGTTCCGGTGCGGTCGTCGATCACGCCGGAGCCACGGTCGTCGTCCGTCGCCGAACCGTCGGCGTCGGCCGCGGACGCGTACGGGTCCGAGGCGTCCGCTCCGGTACCGACACCGCCGGCCGAGCCTGGAGCATTGACGAGCGCTTCCGGGATCACCTCCCGATCGACCTCCTCGACGACCGCGTTCCCGTGCGTTCGAAAGAGGAGTGTCGTCCTGCCCACACGGCGCACGGCGATCCCGATAATCACGCCGACGCCGGCAACGACGAAGTTGTACTCGGCTCCGAGCGCGCGCTCCAACGCGAGCTCCGGCTGGGCCGTCACCCCGGCGACCGCGTCAAGGAGCGGCGTCAACACCCCGACCCACAGCGCGGCGAACGCGATGACGAACCCGATAAGGGTCGGAACGACGGCTACCGCGTGGTACTTCAGCGCCTCCGTGAGTGCCTCCCCGAATCGCATGGCCGAATCGTTCCGCGTAGTTACATAAAAATCCCGGTACGTGTTCATGTTGCAGGTGGTCCACAAGAGGATCCGGGGGCCCAACACGCTGGCAAGACCCCCGCCGTATCCTGAACACTTATTCGGGGGCTGTGAGGATACGTCGATATGGACATCGGCGTACTCACCGTCCCGCTGGGGGACCAGTCGATCGAGGAGGCGTTCGCGTACCTCTCGGGTCTCGGCGTCGACGCCGTCGAGCTCGGTGTCGGCGGCTGGCCCGGACAGGGCCATCTCGACCGTGGCGACTACCTCGACGACGAGCGGGCCCAGGCGGAACTCGACGAACTGCTAGCGGAGCACGACCTCCGTATCTCCGCGCTAGCGACACACAACAACCCGCTCCACCCGGACGAGGAGCGGGCCGACAAGGCCGACCGCGAGCTCCGGGAGGCCGTCGAACTGGCCGACCAGCTCGGCGTCGACACGGTCACCTGTTTCTCCGGGTTGCCGGCGGGCGCGCCGGGCGACACGACGCCGAACTGGGTCACCGCGCCGTGGCCGACCGAGCACGCGGACGCGCTCGACTACCAGTGGGACGAGGTCGCGATCCCGTACTGGCGCGAGCTCGCCGCCCACGCCGACGACCACGGCGTCGATCTCGCGATCGAGATGCACCCGAACATGCTCGTGTACGAGCCGACCGGACTGCTCGCCCTGCGCGAGGCCACGAACGAGCGCGTCGGCACGAACTTCGACCCGTCACACCTCTACTGGCAGGGGATCGACGTCACCGAGGCGATCCGCTTCCTGGGCGAGCACGACGCGATCCACCACGTCCACGCGAAGGACACGAAGGTGTACGAGTCGAACGCGCGGGTCAAGGGCGTACTCGACACGACAGGGTACACCGAGGAGGCCGACCGCTCGTGGCTGTTCCGTTCGATCGGCTACGGCCACGGCGAGGGACACTGGAAGGACGTCGTCTCCACCCTCCGGATGGTCGGGTACGAGGGGGCGCTCTCGATCGAACACGAGGACTCGCTCACCTCCTCGCGCGAGGGGTTGGAGAAGGCGGTCGACCTGCTCTCCCGGGCCGTCTTCGAGACCGAACCGGGCGACGCCTACTGGGCGGAGTGATCCCGATGACTGACACACCACTGCGGGTCGGCGTGCTGGGGTACCGGTTCATGGGCAAGGCCCACTCGAACGCGCTGGCACGGCTCCCGATGTTCTTCCCGGACGCGCCCGACGTCGAGCGGCACACGCTCGTCGGCCGCGACGAGGCGGCCCTCGCGGACGCCGCGGACCGGTTCGGCTTCACCCACA
>NZ_JBHSWW010000016.1:0-23400 GCF_042661865.1 Halorubrum tibetense | reverse complement strand
GGCGGCGTCCGTCGCGGACGCCCCGCCGTCGGTCGCGATCTCGCGGCCGCCCGTCGTGATCCGGACGTCCTTCACGTACCCGTCGAGGTCGAACGTGCCGATGATCAGGCCCGCGACGATCGCCGCGAGCAGCGCGGTCGTCACGTACGCGACGGTTACGCCGGTCCCGAACAGGCCGAAGAGAAGGAACACGGCGATCCAGTTGACGATCGGCGAGGCGAGCAGGAACGAGAAGGCCATGCCCGTCGGCGCGCCGGCGCTGAGCAGGCCAGCCAAGATGGGCACGGTCGAACACGAGCAAAAGGGCGTTACTGCCCCGAGCCCCGCCGCGAGGACGTTCCCGCTCCCGTGGTCGCGCGAGCGGAGCATCTCCTCGACGCGCTCGGGCGGGAGGTACTCCTGTGCGAGGCCGACGAGGAACGACGCACCGATGAACAACGGCGTGAGGATTGTCGCGAGATGGAGGAAGTAGCCCCACGAGTCGAGCAGCGCCGCCTCGGTTCCCGGCGGGATCATCGGTTCTCGCCCAACGCCGCGGCCAGATCGAGCAGTTGGAGGCTCGCCGTGTCCGCGATCCGGTAGTACGTCCACTTCCCCTCCTTGCGCGTGCGGACGATTCCCGCGTCACGGAGCGTCCGGAGATGTGACGCGACCGTCGACTGCGGGGCGTCGAGGACGGTCTCCAACTCGCAGGCGCAGAGCTCGCCCTTTCTGAGCGCGTGAACGATTGCGAGCCGCTTCTCGTTGGCCAATGCCTTGAACGATGACAGCTTCGCCTCCATGACCGGGTCGTCGGCGCGTCGCGTCGCCGGGAACGGTCCGTCACAGCAGGCTTCTCCCTCCATCCGTCGAAGCGTTCCGCTGGCAGACTCAGTACCAGTTTGACTCACTGCGTTCGGTTTGTCCGACATCGCGAATTAGTCTTCCGCGCGATTGCCGCCCTCATTCGACGCATCCTCCGTGGTCTCGTCGGCGTCTACCTCCTTGATCTGCAGGTCACAGCAGGTATCGTTGTCACTCGACTCGCCACCGAGCAGTCGGCTGAGTATCGACATACAAATCGATATTTTTCGATGTGACTTAACATATTTGGTTAGATGCACAATCGTAAATACAATTCGAGTCGGAGCGGTAATGCGCTCAAACGACACCCAGACGGTGTTGTTTACGGATCCGAATCGATACCCGTGTCGATAGGTTCTGTGTAACGTGTTTAAGCGTCTCATCGGGTAATATAGTGATAGTAGCGTATGTACCTTATTCCGCTAGTAATAGATGGCGAGTACATCATCGTTTTTGCGCATTTTGGAGATCGTAATTCTCTTTAACGCTTGAAGAATTACTAAAGTGTATGTCAAAGCAGATGGCCGTATCCGACGATCAGGTAGACCGTAGCAATCAGATATCCATCAATGAGTCGCTAAGCGAGGAGAGCAAGCGCCAGCGCGACGGCCCTGACGCAATCGGCGCGTTCGGAACGCGGACCGGCGAGTCGGATCTCGTCTTTTTTCAGGGTATCCTCCCGGAGATCAACGGAGACGTGAAGGGATCGGAGCCGATCGACAAACAAATTGAAATGTGCCTCGACCGGCTCGAACTGATGCTCGAAAACCGCAACACGTCTCTCGACAGCGTGATGAAAGTCGAGATTCAGCTCGCGGATACGGACAGGGCGGGGGCCGTCGACCGGGCGTACGAGTCGCGGTTCGACGACGTCGCGTTCCCGCCGCGGACCGTCGTCGGCGTTTGTTCGTTGCCCGGCGGTGCGAACGTCCAACTCGACGTGATCGCGGCCGAGGAGTGACCGCGGTCGTCAGTTCGGTTCCGTAACAGATCCTGTTTCGTTTCTCCTCCGGCTATGCGGCAAGCCGACAGAACAGTTAATCCGGTCGCGGCGGAACTGGTCGTTTATGGCCGACGCTTCCTCTGACCCGCTCGGCGGAACAGACTTGGATGCCCTGATCGACGACGCGACGACCGCCGCCGACGTGAAGGCGCTGTCGGCGTTCGGATACGAGACGCGCTACCGACTCGTCCGGCTCCTCGTCGAGGCTGACGGGCCGGTCCGATTCGACGCGATCACGCCGTACGTGTCGATAAGTGATAGTGCCGTCAGCCACGCGCTGACACTCCTTTGTGACGCGGGACTCGTCGAAAAAGAAAAGGACGGGAGGTCGCGGAGCTACTCGCCGACAGAGCGTGCGGAGGCCCTCGTCAACGCTCTTGACCGCACGCGATAGGGAAGACAATCGGACCGATAACATGTCCGGTCGGTACGTCGAGCCACGCCGAAACCCTGTCTGCCGGCCGGACGCGTCGGCAGACATGAGACCGATCGTGGTGATCGCTTGAAAACAATTGAAATGCAGGAGCCGGTGGCGCACGTGCATGATGTGGGACAGCTACGAAGTCTACGTCGGGCTCGACTGCAATGAAACGATAAATGTCGAGCAGAATAGTGACGAAGCGAGCGAGGCCACCGTATAACGTCGACTTCCGTAATGAGCGACCTCGCGGTGTTTCCCGTATCTGAGTAGCTGAAGTCGACATATACACGATCAGCTACACATACCGACTCTGGTATGCCAATACGACTTTGATCGGCTCCGGCTTAAGCAGCCGCTCCACTTTGTTTCCGGTTAAATATGTATGTCGAGACAGAGGGATCCAATCCATTTTAATAGATGAACATTTATAAATCTATTGGATAGAAATGCATCCGTACATCGCAGAGGTCATCGGAACAGCGATCCTCATTATATTCGGGGGAGGCGTGGTTGCCAACGTCGTTCTCGACGAGACGAAAGGAAACGGTGGTGGCTGGATCGTCATCACGTGGGGATGGGCGATTGGGGTGTTCATGGGCGTATTCACCATCAGTCAAGTCAGCGGTGGTCACATCAATCCTGCCGTGACGATCGGTCTCGCTGCTGCCGGATTGTTCGATTGGGCGCAGGTCCCACCCTACATTGTCGCACAGACTGTCGGTGGATTCTTGGGAGGCGTAGTGGTATGGCTGGCGTACAAAGACCACTTCGCCGCGACGGAAGACGAAGACGCGAAGCTTGCAATCTTTTCGACCGCTCCGGAGATCCGAAACTATTCGTCCAACCTGTTGACCGAAATCATCGGGACGTTTGTACTGGTTTTCGGGGTGCTATATCTGAACTCTGCGGGATTCTTCGACGCCGCGTCAGGTGAGATACTCCAGTCGATCACAATCGACGGGCAAGAAGTCGGATTCGGTCTCGGGGCGCTGTCGGCGCTCCCGATCGCGCTGGTCGTACTCGGTATCGGGTTGTCGTTGGGTGGCCCCACCGGCTACGCTATCAATCCCGCACGTGATCTTGGACCGCGCATCGCACACGCGGTGCTCCCGTTTCCACACAAGGGATCGTCCGACTGGGCGTATTCTTGGGTGCCTATCGTGGGTCCGATCCTCGGGGCGCTTCTCGCGGCCGGCCTCTATCACCTGCTGTGAGGTGTCGTTCAGCACACGGTCAGGTGTTGTTCAGTCAAGCTGTGTGCTGAGCGTCCGGTTAACACCGGAATTGAGTGTTGAGCGCCTACTCAAAACATACTCTAGTTTTCGCGCACAACACGGTGAACTCACACAACAGTGGTTGAGTACTGCAACCATTGAATAACTGCTCAAATCATAATCAGACGGTGACAGCGGATCCATAGCGATTGCTTGGACATGGTGTAGTGTCTGTGCTTTATTATGTTATATATTATATGCTGGGAGAGATATCGGGCTCAATAAGAGAAAAATACAAGTGTTCATGTTCTAAATCGGTGGTACAGCATGAAGAATGATGATGATTCTATCACTCGTCGACGGTTGCTCGGAGCCGTCGGGACGGCAGGAGCGACGTCAGTCGCGGGGTGCGGATTTCAAGCGCCAACCGCAGAGAATAGCGGGCCAGCGGAATCACCAAGCGAACGCGTCGGTCGAATCGAGCGCTATCCGCGGATTCGCGTTGCGTCAGTGGACGAACTGTCCGTCGGCGACACTGTCGAGTTTGAATACCCGCTCGACGGTTCAGGCACGTTCTTGACCCGTTTATCGGAGGCGGCGAACGGGGGCGTCGGTCCGGGCGACGGCATCGTTGCGTTCAGCAACCTGTGTACGCACATGGGGTGTGCCGTGTCGGGGAACGTCGAATCCGACCGGGGCGTCGCGGGTCCGTGTCCGTGCCATTACACGACGTTTGACCTCGCGAAGGGAGGACTCGTGATCATGGGACCGGCAACGACTGATCTTCCGCAGGTACGACTTGATGTAGAAGACGGTGACGTGTTCGCGACGGGAATGGCTGGCTTGGTACACGGCCGCCGAAACAACTTGGCAGACGGGGAGCCAGTCGAGGAGGAGGGTGAGTGAGGATGGCGGACAACCCGAACACGAATGAGGTTCCCATTCCGCCGGCCGACGCCGAACGATCCTCTCGCTCATGTCGGTACTGTATCGTCGGCTGCAGCTACGAGGTGTTCAAGTGGCCCGTCGGCGAGGAGGGTGGCCCCGACGCCGCGGACAACGCGCTCGACGTCGACTATCCCGCCGGGTACGGCGACTGGCCCTCGCCGAACATGCACCAGATCATCGAGGAGAACGGACAAGAGTACCACGTGATATTCCGGCCGAATCCGGACGCCGAGGTCAACAACGGATCGCACTCGGTCCGGGGCGGGACGCAGGCGCAGTCGTTGTACAGCAAGCACAATGAGGACTACGACGACCGGCTGAAACAGCCGCAGATCCGGATCGGTGGTTCGCTGACCCCCGTCGACTGGGACACGGCCTTGGAGGTCGTTGCGCGGGTTACGGAGTACGCGACCCGCGACGAGCCGAACGGTTACGGGATGAAGATGTACGCCTACCAGTTCGTCGAGAACACCTTCGCGGGGTCAAAGCTGATCTTCGACGTGATCGGCTCGCCGAACTTCGGATTCCACAACCGACCGGCGTACACCCCCGAGAGCCCCGGTGTGGAACACTCCGGGCTGTACGACTGGTCCACATCGTATGAAGACGCCGCTAAGGCAGAGACGATGGTGATCGCGGGGGGAGACCCGTACGAAAATCAAGACGTCTACTTCCACGAGTACGTCGACGCCGGAAGCGCGGACATAATCCAGATCAACCCCCGTCGGACGTTCACTGCGAACTACGCCGAAAACAACGACGGGCTGTTCCTCCAGATCAACGAGGCGACCGATCCGGTCCTGTTGAACGCCATTGCGCGCCACATCGTCGATCAGGGCTGGCACGATCAGGCCTTCGTCGACGAGTGGGTGATGGACGATCGCGACGCGATCGACGAGGAGGGATGGTATCAGGAGGAGTTCGGGATGACGCCCGACGAGTACATCGACCTCCTCCAGTCCGACGATCGATATGCCCCTGAGAATGCTGCGGAGATCACTGGTATTGACGCCACGGACATCCGCGACGCCGCAGAGCGGATCGCCCAGCCCGATAGCGACCAGACACAGACGCTGTTCACTTACGAGAAGGGCCTCATCTGGGGATGGTCCCACGAGAACACCGCGGCGATGGCGAATCTTGCGCTGTTGACCGGCAGCGTCGGCCACGAAGGAACCGGGATCACGCGGCTCGGCGGTCATCAGGAGGGCTGGTGGGAAGGTGGACCGGGCGGTGAGGTTATCGCGGAGCACTCGACGCAGAGCTTCACGGGCGAACACGTTGAAGACGTACCGATCCCGCCGAACACGATCGAACGTGTTCGCAACGGCGAGATCGACCACTGGCACGTGATCGGCAACGACCCGCTCCGGCACGAACACGACACGCAGTCGCTTCGGAATCGGGTCCGCGAGCGAACGAGTGGTTCACAGCCGCAGACCGCTGACGTCGGCGATATCATGGCGGCGTTCCGCGAGCGCATCGACGACGGTGGCATGGTGGTGACTCACCAAGAGATCTACCCGAACTCGACGACGGAGTACGCCGACATCGTGCTGCCGGCGAAGGCGGTCGAAGCCGGCGAGGACAGCAACCACCACCGATGGAATGGCGAGCGGCGGTTCCGCCACTACGCGTCGTTCATGCAGGGACCGCCGAACGCGAGACCGGACTGGGAGATCTTTGCCGACATCGGTCGGCGGCTCGGTGCCAACGACATGGACTGGGAGAGCAGCGACGACCTGTTCGATCACCTCGCCGCCGAGCACGGCGACTCGTACCCGTATCACATCGAGGCGCTCGATGAGAAGGCACAACAGGACGGGACGACGCCGACAGAAGTGATGCGCGATCTCGACGCCGACGGCGTTCGGCTTCCCGCCCGGCTGGAAGACGGCGAGATCGAGGGGACGCCGCGACTTCACACGCCCGACGGCGAGGAGATGCCGGGCGACGGGCGGTTCTTCACCGATAGCGGGAAGGCGATCTTCATGCGCGTCGACTGGGACCGAGTCGCGGACGTGTACGAGCAGCTGACGCCCGACTGCGAGGCCGGCGAGCTGTGGGTGACGAACGGTCGGCTCAACCGTCTCTGGCAGAACATGTACACTCACCAGCGGCTGGAGTACATCTCCAAACGGTACGAACAAAACGTACTCCAGCTTCATCCGAACGACGCCGCGGAGCGTGACATCGAAGCGGGCGACCTCGTCGAAGTTATCAACGACGACGTGTACAACCAGTACAGCGAAAACGAGCAGGGGAGTTTCACCGCGGTCGCGTACGTTGTCGACGACGAGGACGCAGTACAGGGCCAGACGGTCCCGGAGGGGCTCGCGTTCACTTACTGGCTGTATCCGGGACAGGTCGCGAACGACATCGTTCCTGGGTATCTCGACCCAGCGAACCCGAATCCCGGATACAAGTACGCCACCGGCCGGGTGCGTCGCCTCGGCGAGAGCGACCAGAAAGACCGTATGAGCTTCCACCCCGAAAACGTGGCTCCAGAATGACGACAGCTGATCACCCTGCCACGCTCGCGGACGGCGACTTCGTGCGGATCGCGTACACGACCCGCGCTACGGAGAGTGGCCACATCGTGGACACGACAGATCCCACGGTTTCGGCGGACGCTAGTATGGACGGGATTGAAGCTGACGGCCCGATCGTCATCGTGCTCGGAGAAGGGCACGTGTTCGAGCCAGTTGAGGAGGCGATACGAGCGGTCGGAGCTGGTGAGTCGACGACCGTCACGGTAAACCCAGACGACGCGTTCGGCGATCGCGACCCACGTAAGCGTGAGGCGGTTCCCGCTTCACTCCTACCGCCGAACCAGCAGGAAGCCGGGCGAACCGTTTCTGTCGCCGGCCGACGGTATACGATCGAGTCCGTCGATGACGAGACCGCTCAGCTCGATTACAACCATCCGCTAGCCGGTGTCACGTTGGAGTACGAGGTGTCCGTCGGCGAACGAGCGACCGGCGACGACCGCGTCGAAGGATTATGCGCACTCCACGGTCTCGACGCCGAAACGGCGTTGACTGACGGTCGCCTTACCGTCTCCGTCACTGCGGCCGAGCCGTCCCGAGACCGCGACCGCAGACTTCGGACGTTCGTCGGCGACGCGATGCGGTTACTCCCGGTCGATGAGGTGTCTGTCACCGAAACGTACTCGACGTAGTCGCTACCTCTTCGAACCCGTGGATACCAAACCTGTGGCTACGCGGTCACTCTTTTCGGCGGTGTAACTGCTGTTCTCGCCGACTCGATCGAACTGGAGCGGATTCGTCGTGTAACCCACAGTACGCAGACTCCGGATGGATGCGGAGTGCTTCAAAAGGTTTTAATATATGAGCAACTGTTCATCTATTATGAGTCAACAGACGACCGGCTCAGAGCCAGATCAGCATCGTACCGACGAGATGTCCTACGAGGCGTCTCTAAGCACAGAAAGCAAGCGTCAGCGCGACGGAACCGGGAACATTGGAGCGTTCGGGAAGCGTACCGGCTCGTCAGATTTGCGCTTTTTTGAGGGTATTCTCCCCGAAGTCGAGGGAGAATTATTGAGCGGTCACTCAATCGAAGAGCAATTCACGACCGCACTTGACAGACTCGAATCGGCTCTCGCCGACAACCGAAACCTGACGCTCAACGACGTGATGAAACTCGAGATCCAGCTCACGGACCCGAGCGCCGCGGAAGCGGTCGATCACGTCTACGAGTCGCGCTTCGACGACGTCGAACTGCCTCCGCGAACCGTCGTCGGCGTCTGCTCGCTCCCCGGCGGTGCGGACGTACAACTCGACGTGATCGCGGCCGAGGAGTAGCCACTTCCGGCGACATCGCCATCCACGTAATGTACACTAACACGCTTCCGACGCTCCAGTATCGATCGCCATCCAATCCCTTCGATGCCGCGGAGGTGACGGCGTCGTGAGCGAGACGCCACACGAGCACGGGCCCGACTGCGGTTGCGACGCCTGTGGCGACCCGCGCTCGATGGACTTCCTCGACAAGTACCTGACCGTCTGGATCTTCGGGGCGATGGCCGTCGGCGTCGGACTCGGGTACGTCGCCCCGAGCGTCGTCGATCCGATCCAAGACTACTACCTCGTCGAGATCGGGCTCATCGCGATGATGTACCCGCCGCTCGCCAAGGTGAACTACCGCCAGTTGCCGCGGGTGTTCTCCCAGTGGCGTATCCTCTCCCTGAGCCTGATACAGAACTGGCTCATCGGGCCGACGCTGATGTTCGCACTCGCGGTGATCTTCTTTAGTGGCATCGTTCCCGTCTTTCCCGCCCGTCCCGAGTACTTCCTCGGGCTGATCTTCATCGGAATGGCCCGCTGTATCGCGATGGTGCTGGTCTGGAACGACCTCGCGGACGGCTCCAGCGAGTACGCCGCGGGCTTGGTCGCGTTCAACAGCGTCTTTCAGATCGTCACCTACGGCGTGTACATCTGGTTTTTCGCGCTGTTTCTGCCGCCGATTCTCGGTCTCGACGCGATGGTCGCCGGGATCGGCGCGTTCGACATCACCGTCCAACAGGTGTTCTGGGCGATCGCGATCTTCCTAGGCATTCCGTTCGCCGGAGGAATCGTGACCCGATTGGGTGGCGTCCGCTCGAAGGGCGAGGAGTGGTACGAAGAGCAGTTCGTCCCGAAAATCAGCCCGCTCACGCTGATCGCACTGCTGTTCACCGTCATCGTGATGTTCGCCACGCAGGGTGACAACATCCTCGCGCAGCCGTTCGACGTGGTGTGGCTCGCGGTCCCCCTCACGATCTACTTCGTCGTGATGTTCCTCGTGAGCTTCGGGATGGGTCGCGGGATCGGTGCCGACTACTCGACGACGACCGCGATCGGCTTTACCGCGGCGTCGAACAACTTCGAGCTCGCGATCGCCGTCGCCGTCGCGGTCTTCGGCGTCAGTTCCGGCGTCGCGTTCGCGACCGTCATCGGCCCGCTTATCGAGGTACCGGTGCTGCTCGCCTTGGTGAAGGTCGCGTTGTATCTCCAAGACCGGTACGACTGGCGGGGATACACGACCGGGCGACTAGACGAGACGACTACGACCGAAGATGGATCCTCAAGCTCCACGGCTGATGACTGATACTTAACCACCCATCCGCCACACGCTTACAATTCATTCGACGATGAGAGAGTATGTTTGTAGTCATGTCGGTATGGTAACTTTGCTATCGACCTCACCATTTTCTAAATGAGTGGTTCCGGCAGTCCTCCTTCCAAAGATGACCCCCGTATGCAGTCTCTGTGCGAAGCGTACCAGCTCGGGATCACCATCCGGGACAGACTCAAAGAAACCGATCTTGTCACCGTATTCGATGATTTCGATCACACGATAGACGCGATCGAAGACGGGTATCCAGCATGGCATCCTGCGCCACTCTCGTTTCGCGCGATGGTGCTCTCGTTCGTGTTCATGGAAATAACGGGTGATTCATACGCCAACTTTACCCGACGACTCACCCGACAACCGGAAGTAGCGACTATCCTCGGCTTCAGTCGAGTGCCCGACGAATCAGCGTTCTCGCGAGCGTGGAAAAACCGATTCGACGACACAGCCCACGAATACGCCCGCGCTGCCGCCCACTTCGTTGTCAAAGAAGTCCACGATCGCGACATCTCAGCGCCGGAGGTGCGGCCTAAGGCAGAGATCGTCGACGACACGCAAGAAGACGCAAACCCAGTAGAAGACAAATCCTTCTCACAGGACGAGATTGTCCAGACAACGCGCCTCGCGCGTGATCACGCCTATGGACACTTCGACTCTGGTCGGGCGTCGAACGCCTCGTACGAGGACACACAATTTTTCGAGCTACAGACGTTCATGGGGATGGTTCGGTGCGGAACCGCACAGGGGGCGACTCGCTTCCAATATCGTCGTGGCGAAGAGTACGGACCGCATGGCGACACCCACCTCCGCACCGTCAAGCAGTTCGAACCTGACGAGTTCATAAACGGCTTCAATGAGACAACGGACCGCTTGCTCTCCGTGATCGCCTCAGAAGCATCGTTCCGCCGGCCAGTCACTGCCGCGATCGATATCACCGCCATTCCCTACTACGGGGATACCGAGGAGATGCCGATGGTCAGCGGGACCAAAGATAGAGACAGTCGAGCCTTCAAATTCGCAACGCTCTCGATCATCGGACAGAATATCCCGCTCGTTCTCGCCGTGGAACCAGTTCGAGAGAGCTCTGAGTGGGATGAGAACCCGTCAAATCAGATCCATCGGACTGTGCGACGGCTCGTTCGACGAGCGAAAGAGCATGTTCCAATCGAGACAGTGCTGTGTGATCGAGAGTTCGATTCGATACAAGTGTTACAGACACTCTCAAACCTCGATGTGAACTACCTCATACCCAAGCGAGTCTCCAGCTCCGAACGGGATGTACTTGAACAAATGGAGGAAGACGACCAAGAGGTGGCTGTTGAGTCGGCTTCTGTCCATGTTGAATCTGGATCACATCCAATGCGGCTCTTGTACGTGCCGTCGACGAGTGGGGAGGGGACAGCCGTCTTCGCGACGAATCTCCGAGTGGGACCCGATAAGGCCGAGGCGTTCTGTAAACGGTATAGTCGCCGGTGGCAAATCGAGAGCGAGTACAAATCGATCAAGGGCGACTTTCTCGCCAAGACCTCCTCGAAAGACTACCGCGTTCGCTTGTTCTACTTCGTGTTTGCCGTACTCTTGTACAATATCTGGCGGCTCACCGACTTCCTGCTGAAAGCGGACACCGACGGCGAGATGGACTACGCACCTGTGATTACTGCGGGTGAGTGTGTTGAGCTCGTTGCCTCAGCATTGATTCCACACGACTAACTCGCTGAGCCCTCGCTGGGTCCGCCGATCAAGAGTGACAACCGTATTCAGCAGCGCCAAAATCCACGCAATTTCGTACGCCGTCCGGCAGTTCGAGAGTAGGGATTCAAAACCGATGCCTGATCGGTGAGAAGCACCACGAATTGATGGCGATTCGATCCAAAACTGGCCTATCTTCCGAAACTGTGGGGATCTACAGGGCGCGAAATCTATATATCGATATACAATATAACAGTATGCCCACACCGGTCAGATAGGCTCTGACCGCCGATATCACTCGATAAGCACTCACAGAATCACATTTCGGACGAAATTACTTACTCTGTCTTATCTCGGTAAGACGGAGTAAACTCCTAGTGACCCCCACCCGTGGCCCCAAACGAGGCAGATCCAGAACTATGGCCGACGCTTCCCTACACAGTCGCTCCAGCCCGATCGCCGCTGCTGGAGCGGCGTTCCGGCGGCACAACCCCCACACCCCGGAGGTCCAATGACGGGCCGCCGCTCCGTCGAGACCGCGATCGACGACACGTTCACGAAGTACCTCACTGACAAGGGCAAAGGCGACGCCGGCGAGCAGGGCGCGTACCGCGCCGACGCCGAACGCGAGCTCCAACGATTCCGCCGCTGGTGTCTCGGACGGACCGCCGACTCGGCGAACGCCTCCCCGCCAGAGTCGTGGTTGGGCGTCGTCGACGGCGACACCATCCGGTTCGCGGACCTCGACACGACGGTGTTCTCGGACTACGCGCGGTATCTCTCAACCGCCGGGTACGCCGCCGGGACGGTGCTCACCTACTACGCGCACGTCGCGTCGTGGTGCGGGTGGGCGCACGCGCAGGGGTACATCCCGCGGCACTATGCCCGGGAGTCGGACGCCGAGGATCCACTCCCCGAGAACGACGGCCGACGTCCAGGAGACCAGCAGGCGTGGGAGCCGATCCACCGCGACCTGATCACGCAGTTCGTCGACCGGCGCGTCTCCGAAGCGTTCGACGCGCTCGGCGCGATCGAGGTCTCCCATACCGACCGGGACGACCCGGAGAGCGAGACGTGGCAGGCCAAACAGCGCGCCCGGTTCGAGGTGTACCAGCGGTGTCGCGAACAGGCGCTCGTCTATGTCGTTGCGTATACGGGCCTGCGCGGGTCGGAGTTCCTTTCGGCACCCAAGGAGGACCGGGAGGGCCGCAACGGGATCCGATGGCGTGACGTGTCGTTCGCGGACAGCAGCGTCACCGTGTTCCGGAAGAGTCGCGAGTGGAAGGAGGCGTCGCTCCCCGAGCCCGTCATCGGTCCCCTGCGCCGGTACGCCGAGGTGCTGGACGTGCCGGACTCGTGGCCGGTGTTCACGACGCTGCACCGGCCGTCACTCGCTTCCCATGTCACTGAGGAGCTCGCGGCCGACGGCCTCAACGACGACGCAATCGAGCGCGTTCGCGCTGGGGCCCCCGACCTGATCGTCGCCGCCGAGCACGACCTCGACGCGCCGAAGCCGCTGACTACCGACGGCGCCCGGTCGATCATGGAACGGCTCTGGACCCACGAAGCGCTCGCTGAGCGTCGCGACGAACTGGACCTCTCACTCGACGGGGACTATCTCGAACTGCACGGCGGGCGCCGGGGCGTCGGGGAGGTACTTGTTCGACAGTTCGGCTACGCCGCGGCCGCACGGTATCTCGACAACAGTGAGGAACAGGTCCGCGAGGCCTACCAGCATATTGAGGCGGCCGAGCGCGCCGACATGGCGACCGAGGCATTCTCTCAGACGGACAACCGGGTAAACGAGCGGTAAGGCCCGGACTCTCTCGTTACTATACAATAGTAACGTACTGAATCAGTGAACCGCCTCGGGGTCAAGCCCCGAGGCTTCCCGTGGGTTAGTCGGACACTCCCTCACGCCCATCGGCCTGATGGCCTCGAACGGTCGCGGGGGTCACGGTCGGCTGGTTCACACAGCCCGATGCCTGCCGTCGCAGTTTCCTAACAGTCGGCAACGTGTTGAGAGCAGGCACATTTCGATCCAACGACTCCAATCCTTTCTTCGCAATATTCACTGCCGCGTTCCGGTCAGCGTGGTCTTGCCGACCACACGCGTTACACTTGAACCGTTTCTTCCGACGATTCGACTGAGCCGTATGCTCACACTTCGAGAAAGAACACATCTGACTGGTGTAAGCCGGGTCTATGTCGTCGCTCGGAATCCCCTCGAACGCCGCTTTGTACGCGACGAACGAGCGAAGTTTGTGAAACGGCAACGAGTGCAACCGACGATTCATCCGAGTGCCGTAATCAATCGAGTCTCGCATATGCTTGAGGTCTTCAAACACAACGAGCGGCGACTCGAATTGCTGAACCCACTCCACGATTCGCCGGGAAATTTGGTGAAGTTGGTCGTGAACATACCGTTCTTCCTTGTCCTCGAGCACTTGGTCGAACGCTGTCTGGCCAGCGTTTTGCATCCGTTTTCGGATCGTGAAGTAGCGATGGCGCTCTTGCTTGATTTCAGGGTAGCCGATGACCACTGAGTCAACGATAGCGTCTTCACGAAGGGCTGAAAGAGCTACACAGTCCTCGTTGATATCCACCCCTACGACAGTCTGAGTGTCGTGTTTGTCTTGAACCGTGGCTTCGAGATGAGTGACGTTGACGTGCAGTTCGTGATTGCCGTTACGCGTCATCGCTTCAGCGGTTCCGACACGCCATTCGTCACTTTCGAGGGCTCGTTCGAGGAGTTCGAGGTTGTCTGGTGCGCCACGAAGTGTACCTTTCACCGGATTGTACGGTTGGGCACTGATTCGGTAGTGTATCTCGTCGTCTTTTAGGGAGAGGTTGTATCCCTCGGTAAAGTTCATTCGCAACGGATATGGCCCAGTTTTCTCGTGACTGGGTGTGTTGTAGTCGTCGCGGTCGTAAGACTGCTGAAGTGCGTCGAGTGCTTTGGCGACGATTCGTTGCGTGGTGTTCTTCACGAGGTCAGCTTCGTCTTCAAGACGTGGTGAGATGTCGTCCCAGTCCATCCCCTCTTTCGCTAACCGGATGGTCTGATTGTACACCCATCGCGCCTCGCGGTACGCTTCGGAAAGAAGTCGCTCATCACCGGATTGGAGTTGAAAGACAAGTGTCTTCGTAAGCGACTTTTCCATACCCTAATCGACGGACGTGGATGTGGTAAAGGTATGGATTAGCGTTGATGGGTTAGGCGTTGTCGGCTTCACCCTCGGGGTCAAGCCCCGAGGCACTCGCCTTGCTCATCTGTAGATCCGTCCGGGGGTACAGTCCAATACCTTCGGCGGGTTAGCTGAGTGGCGTATCAGCACTGCTGGTCAATCCACTGACACCACTTCTCGAAGTCCTCCGCGCCGGACTGCTCTGCGATGTTGCGCAACGTGCCAATTCGGATCCGGTCGTGTTGGGGTACAGAGACGACGCGGACATCATCGTCGTTTGTCGGGTGCTCGTACCGCAGCTTGACGTGGCTACCGGTCCGGTCAACAATAACGAATCGGTTTTTTGTGAGTGCCTTGACGACGTCGCGCCCGGAGAAATCGCGTGACGCCATCCGATTTACTGCATAAAGTCGGGGAGGCCATCGTGCTCATCACGAGCCTGCGCTACCTCATCCGGATCAATACCGAGATTCTCGAGTGCTTTCTCCTCTTCCTCCCGGGTATCGATCGATTCGCCGATCTCCCCCTTGTGGAGCGCGACTGCCTCATCGAGGTTGTCAAGGGCGCCCTGCCTCGTCTCACCTTGGCTCGCAACACCTGTCTCCTCGTCATGGGCGACCCACCAGCCGTCGTCCGCCTGAGTGAGCGTGATAGTTCGCCCACCCTGAGGATCGTCGTTCGTACTCGTTTCAGTGCTCATTACCAGCGTATTACCTGAGTAGTGTGATAAGCATTCGGCCGGTGAACTACCCCACCCTACTCGCCCACTGCATGCGCCGTTCGCTCCTTGAGGGTGGGGCTTCCTGTTTCGATGACGCGCTTTGCAGATACCGAATGAGTATCCGTAGGGAGCGCAGTCTCCACAGGCGTTGATTCGGGCCATCCCAGCCCTAGTTCGGCAAATCCTCTCTGCAAGACGTTCATCGCCGCATTCGCGTCTCGGTCACACGCAAATCCACAACTCGGACACGAGTGTTCTCGTACCCAGATAGGTTTTGCCGTCTCAACACCACACGACGCACACTCCTTTGTCGTTCCCGCTGCGTCGACTTGCACGACGTGTGTCCCGTACAGCTCACCTTTGTATTCGAGTAGGGTGATGAACTGTCGCCACGCCGCAGCCTGTTTATTCCGCGCGTTCCCGTCACCCTGGAGTATCTCAGCAACGTCCAAGTCTTCCACAAACACCGCATCATACTCGGTGGCGAGCCACGTCGTGAGCTTATGCTGGTAATCTAGCACCTTCTGGCGGATGTGGCGTTTGACCTTCGCAACCGTTTTGCGCTGTTTTTCGTCGTTGTTCGACCCGTGTTCCTTCCGCGAAAGTTTTCGTTGCTCCCGGCGGAGTCGGTCGTACTCGTCTTCGAGGTCCAGCCAGTCCACGAGATTCCCGTCCGACGTGTGGATATAGTTCAAGATACCGAGGTCGATACCGACGCTGTTTGTTGTTCCGAGCGTCTCCACGTCCGGTTTTTCGGGCAGGTTTGTCTCATCGGTTTCGAGGCCGAACGAGACGAACCACTCTCCAGTTGTCTCTTTTTTAATCGTGACCTCTTTGATAGAGACTTCGTCAGGGATCTCGCGGTGATAGCGGATTTTGATGTCACCGACTTTGGAGAGCCAGAGGGTCGCACGCCGGCCACTCGTGTTTTTGAGTTCGAAGCCGGACTGCGAATACGTCATACTCTGGTACTCACGCGGCGGTTTCCATTTGAGCATCCCAACCTTGTGTCCGTGCGCTTTCTGATCGGAGAGGTTCGAGAGATTCTGGTAGAACCGTGTGATGGTTCGCTGGAGTGCTTTCGAGTGAACCTCTGTGAACACCGGATATTCATCTTTCCAGTCGGTGAGACGGTCATGATGCTTGTACGCCGATCCGATAGTATCAGCGTCGTTGTGGTTCGTGTATTCGTACCGCGTGAAGTTGTACGCTTGGCGATGAACGTCGATATGGTAGTCCAGTCGCTCCGCTACCTGTTGTGTCGGGAAAGCGCGGTAGCGGTGACTGTATTCCATCGCTGTCTCCTAATTCGGAATGTATTGAGTTAATGGTTTGTACTCCTGTGCGGGCGGTGTTCAGATAAGGATTGAAAGGTGAGGCGGTGCGTTTTCAAAGTGATTCATGCCCGAAAACGACCGCCTCAGCGGCTGTTTAGACGAGATCAACTTAGAGTTTGTGGAGCGAGAAGCAACACCGCGGCTGTTGATGAAGCTCAGTATTCAGCTACATCTGTCTGGATTATCACTTTCGAATACTGTTTCTTTTCTTGAGGTATCCGGTGTTGATCGGGTTCGATCTACCGTCCATAATTGGGTTCATAAGGCTGATCTACAGCCGAAATCTGGTCGGAGTCCGAATCACGTTGCGGTTGATGAAACTGTGATTCAGCTTGATGATGAACAATATTGGCTGTACGCCGCCGTCGATCCTGACTCAAACGATCTGTTACATACAAAGCTTGAACCGACAAGAACGAACGTGATCGCAGATCAGTTTTTTGCGGAACTCCGCGAAAAACACGATGTAGATGACGCGATCTTTCTTGTTGATGGCGCGGTTCCACTTCACCGAGCCTGTGAAAAACACGGCCTCGATTTCAGATACGAACGACATGGAAATCGGAACAGCGTCGAACGTGTCTTTCGTGAGGTAAAACGCAGAACTATCTGTTTCTCAAACTGTTTCAGCAACGCCGAAGCAGAAACTGCAAACGAGTGGCTGAGATCGTTTGCTTTCGCATGGAATCAGCTTATCTGAACACTACCCCTGTGCGGCGATTCATCCCCTCCCTACTCGCTCGCGGTACTCACTCGTGGAGGAAGGGGCATTCTCGCCTCTATTCTGGTAAACGAGCCGTCTTAGATCTTAACCAGTAACTTCAGTGTGAATCTTCAGAACGGAGGTCATCGATAATGGCCGCCATAGAGTCGAGTTGTGTTCGAGAACAAGACCGCCAGTCGGTAGATCATCTGTAGCTGGTTCTCAGTAGCACTGAAACCACGTCGAAGCAGTAGCACTACTCGTCGATGTCGACGACAGTCGATTCCTCGGGGGGAGCGATCTCGATCTCGGCGGCACCGCGCTCGATCTCCCCGGGCGTCCTCTCCTCAGCCTCGGCGAGCAGCGCGGTGAGCTCCTCGTCGGAAATGATGTCGGCGTCGGCAGGGGATTCGCGGCTCATGTCTTCCTCTACCCATTGCGAAGGAATAAACCGGGGTGATGGTTCATCACCATCTGCCAACGACGGCGTCCGTCCTGGTGACCCGAGCACGCTGATCAACGCACAATCGAAACCCCAGCCCCACACTACAACAATCATGACCCGAACACTCTACGTCCGGATCAAGTCCGCGGATTGTAGTGGCCTCGAGGAGCGGCTCGAAGCGATCGACGCTGGCGATGACGTCGAACCCAGCGAGCCAACGCTGTCGATCGAAGACCTCGAGACGTTCGGTCGCGTCTTCCGGTCGACCAGCCTCGAACTCCTCGAAGCAATCGTTGAACACGAGCCGGAGAATATCCGTGAACTCGCTCGCCTCGTCGACCGGAACCCACCGGAGGTCCTCGACAACGTGAACGACCTCGCCGACTACGGGCTTCTCGAGCTCGAAGAGAACGGCAGCGCGAAGCGCCCCGCCGTATGGTACGACGAGATCGACGCCGACCTCCCGCTCACATCGGCGTCGGAACGGGAGCGCAAGGCGAACGCCTGAGCGCTGAGATACCGATGGCTGACGACGTCGAGTTCCCCGGGATGGAGGACCGGCTTGTCGAGTTCTGGGCGAGCGCAGACGAGTACTGGGACGCCGTCGGCGGCGACCCGCCCCGGCCACACTGACCGAATACCAACACACGATACCCCGACCATGACCACACTCCACATCACCGTTGGCGACCGAGAACAACTCCGTGAGGACGCGCTCCAGTTCGTCCAAGATGTCGAGGCCGACGATCTCGACGATCAGGATAGAAAGGCAACGCTCCAGTTCGGCACCTACGACGACTTCGTCGACAGTCTCACGCCGCTGCGCCTTGAGCTCATCCGGGCGATCGCAAAAGAGGCGCCTGAGAGCATGCGCGAGGCAGCGCGTCTCGTCGAGCGTGACGTGTCCGACGTCCACTCGGACCTGAAGCATCTGGAAGTACTGGGCATCCTCATGCTCGAAGAGGGCGGGCCCAGCGGTGCGATTCAACCCGTTGTTCCGTTCGACCGCATCGAGGTCCACATCGACTACCCGCTCATCGATAGCGGTGACGCCGATGGTACTCCCGCGAGCGCGTAGTCACCACCCACCGCTCTCGGAGTGTCCTCGTATGATGGTTACTCACGATTCACAATCACGCTGCTGTCCCGGAACAGTACTTTCGCCCCGCTCGCCCGAACTATAAGTCACAGAGTCTCAAATTTTGAGTAGAGGGAGCACCGCTGAGTCGGTTTTAACAACCAGATCAGCTCTAAAACAGTGTCACACGCTCCCTCTCCCCTCGAAGTAGCCCGTGAACTCGTGAGAATGAGTCCTAATGACCCAGAGACGGTCCGTGGCGACTGCTCGTTCTGTGGCGAGACAGTCACCGGTCGGCACGCAATCATCCACTTTGAGACCGCTGGCGGTGGCCCTGGCGTGTGGGCCGAATGTCCAAGCTGTGGTGAGATCGTTGACCCCACCCATGCTCAGTAAACAGTTCATCCAGCAGATTGTTAGGCTCAAGCCGTCATCGACAACGCACCACGAGTGCCGTCAGTGTGGGTACAGCGTGGAGAAAGAAGTCGATGAATGTCCACAGTGTGGCTCTCACGAGATTGCGGCCTACGATCTTGAGTAATCGCTGAAGTGTTCACGGTTGGTAGAGAAGGTTCTATACCTTATGTATCACCCGAACGCTAACATGGCTCCGATTGTTACATAAGGTATGAAGCAGCCGTCACCACCCACCTCGCTTCCGAAGTATCTCGCAGAGGGGCTCCCAAAACAGGATACGGGGACACTCCAAGAGGTACAGAACTATATTGAGGCGCTCATCGAGTATCGCGACCAGTCGGTCGACACTGACGAGCTTCCCGAGGCTGCCGAGCCCGTCGACGAGCCTGATGGCGCAGGAAGCGGGACCGTTGTCAAAGAGAAAGTCACCTGTGGCGACGACAGCTGTAAATGTGCCAACGGGAATCCCTCGGATATGCACGGTCCGTATCTCTATCGCTACTATCGTGAGAACGGCACGATGAAATCGGAGTACGTCGGTAAGCCAAAAAGTGAGTAGTGGTGAGTCAAGACTACCAAAATTTTGACGACGTCGACCAACAGATATAGGCGATAAATCGACGCTACAGCGCCCGTAAGTCGCGTTCGACGATACTAGCAAACGCGACGTTCTCTTTGACTTGCTCGATCTCGACCGACGGTTCATCACCTGGTTGTCCGCCGGGGACAATCACGACGTAGCCGTGTTCAACCTTCGCGATGCCATCGCCTTGATCACCAGTCGTCTCGATCGTCACATCGCGGACCTCACCCTCATTTACTGGAGGACCGTCCGACGTTAGAGTTTCCTCTTGGGCAGTTGATTGAGGTTGGTCTTGCTGGGTCTCCTGTTCTTTCGAAGATTTCGACGCGAGGATGGCGATCCGGTACGTTTCGTCGACAGCGAGCGTGCCATGTTCGACTTCATTCGACGGAATATCCATGACATATGACCCATCACGTTCTTCGATTTGAGCACTGAACAGAGAACGGAACGAATCAGGAATTTCAGTCATCGGATGTCAGTAGTATAGGAAGCACAGAGTATCTAAATGTCGCGTATTAGAGTGTCGGAGAGACTGGTACTACTGTAGAATGAAGCGGCCGTATCTCAGAAGCTCGGAACAGTGTCTACACACCATAGCGTCCGCTGTTCTCAGAGAGCGGCTAGACGGAACAGCGGACACGGTGGAGTGGTACCCACCGAGTGACCGATAGCGTGAGGGAGAGAACGGCGGACACGGTGGTGTCCACCAGTAGTGTACGACCTAGATAATCAGTGATAGGACCTGATCTGGAGAGGAAAACAATAGAATGGATAATCAGTATTGTTGAACCCTCCCTCCACGGTGTCCGCAGTTCTGTGTAAACTAAGTAGGAGACTTAGTTATGCCACCTACTAATTTAATAGTATAATCTTAAGACTACGAACTAGTAATAGCACAATAGTAATAAAACTATCTATACATTAGAGTCAAAATAGAGTGCTTTGATTACAATTTCTACTAACAGCGGACATAGTGGGGGGAGGGTGTGATGGCGTAATATAAATAAGAAGAGAACAGCAGACACTACGGACAGGGTGGTTTTATATTGGGAGCGATTTATCAACAGACGTACGACGATGGGAATGTTCGAGCGGGACACCGATATTTACCGTGACCGAGACGCCCTTCGTGAGGACTACCAACCCGAGCAACTGGTCGGTCGAGACGAGGAACTCGACACATATCAGACGACCCTACAGCCCGTTATCAACGGCGAGCAACCGAACAACGTCTTTCTCTACGGTAAGACAGGTGTCGGCAAGACAGCTGCAACGCGATATCTACTTGATCATCTTCAGTCCGATGCGGCCGAGTACGACGATATTGATCTCTCGGTAGTTATGCTCAATTGCGACGGCCTGACATCGAGCTATCAGATCGCGACCCGCTTAGTCAACGAGTTCCGGGACGATACCGATCAGATCAGCACGACTGGGTATCCGCGAGCCGCTGTCTATGATATGCTCTGGAACGAGTTAGACACTAATGGGGGGACAATTCTGATCGTCCTTGACGAAGTCGATCACATCGAGGATGACTCCATCCTCTATCAGTTGCCGCGAGCTCGGGCGAATGGCAACCTCGAGACAGCCAAGACTGGGATTATTGGTATCTCAAACGACTTTTCATTTCGTGAGGACCTCTCCCCGAAGGTACGATCTTCACTGTGTGAGGAGGAGATCCACTTTCCTGCTTATGACGCCACAGAACTACAGCAGATTCTCCAGCAACGAGCTGATGTCGCGTTTCACGAGAGCGTTCTTGAGGAAGGCGTCATCCGCCTCTGTGCTGCCTACGGGGCAAAGGATGCCGGCGACGCTAGGCAATCACTCGACCTATTAATGAAAGCAGGAGATATCGCTCGCGATGACTCTGCCGAACACGTCATCGATGAACACGTTCGTCAGGGCCGGACATCACTCGAACGGGGACGAATTCGTGAAGGAATTGGGGGCCTCACCCAGCATGGACACCTCGTGTTGTATGCCGTGTTGACGCTCGATCAGCAGGGAAAGACTCCGGTTCGCTCGCGGGATGTTCGACCCAGATATACGAGTATGGCCGAGCGGGCAGGGATCAACCCGCTCGTTACACGCCGGATGCGTGATCATCTTAGCGAACTCATTATGCTCGGGATTCTTGACGTCACCGAACGCAATGAGGGTCGCCGCGGTGGAACCTACCGCGAGTATTCCGTGTCAATGGATCCAGAGCTAATCATCTCTGCGATGGCTGATACTGTCGAACTCGTTGGAATCCACGAGTCAATAGAGAAGTTGCTTGAGCGAGAATCTACGTCAACCCTGCAAGACTATCAGTAGTTCTCTCCGTGTGTTGATTTCTCCGGACATCGTGGTGTCCGTTCCGCTTGGAGGCACACTCTCGTATGAATCGGTCGGACGATAACAGCGGACAGTCCGGTGTGACGGTAGTTGCGTTCGATTGAAATATGAAGATATGACGCCTTGTTGAACGCAAGGCAGCGTCGGGCTAAATCGACTCTACACAGTCTTACAGCGTTAGAGGCGCTCTTATCTAGAACCGTGAAAAGCGGCCATTTGCGTATACTGGCTTTATCATGAGGAACCAATTAAGCGGTCAACATAAACGGCTAATGGCATGAAACCAGCTGATAGAGCTACTCATTTTCAGGTATCCTGTGTGATACCAAGCAGTCAGCGTTCGGTACTCCCGATTCAATAGCGTACGCTATGGAAATTCGCAGCCGCAGTCCGGACAGAAGGTTTCGTCGCCATCCAGCAGAGAGAGGCACTCAACGCAGAGACGGTTGCTTGGATCGGTGGCGATATCTTCCAGAAAGTCCATCGCAGTCTGTGACGCAGCCCCTGGCCGATAGCCGTTAGCGTACCCCGGCAGTGTTGAGGCCCATTGGACTGTCTCCTCATCATCGACTACCGCAACGTTCCCAGCGATATTGAGTTTCCCGTAGCGTTTGAACGCCTCTGACGGTGTCTGGTCGATAGTTTGGTTTAGAGCACAGTTACGTTTGAGGTCGCGCTCGTAGACATCCTCAGGCGTTGAGGATCGTATTTCGCCTGGGAAGTCCGTGATCGTCCCGTGCTGCTCGTCGATCCGGTCAATCTCGATATCGATGCCGTGCGTATCATACAACGTTCGAAAGAGCCGTAGCGTATGGTCGTGCCATTCTCGGACGTCCGCATCAGCGTAGTAGCGGAGAATCATGTGTCCTGCTCGGTGTTTTCTGCGGCCGCGATGCGGTCCGAGAGGCTTTGGGCGAGCCACTCGTTGGCGAGTTCGCTCGCATAATCGACCATCTCTTGATGGCTCATCCCCTCGGTTCCGAAGGATTTGTAAACGTGCCATTGTTCCGCACTTGGATCAAAGACAATTACATGTGTCTTCGCTTTCATATCCAGCAGGAACGCTTCGATCGTGCCAGGAGACGATCCGCGAGGCGGCCCGGGCGTACGGCGAGGCCGACCGCGCCGCGGTCATCACGGGAATGGGGACGAGCCAGCACCGCTGCGGCACCGACAACGTTCACGCCCTGCTCAACCTCGCGCTGTTGACCGGGAACGTCGGTCGGCCGGGGACCGGCGTGAACCCCCTACGCGGCCAGAACAACGTGCAGGGCGCCAGCGACGTCGGCGGGCTCCCGGGCGTGCTCCCCGGGTACGAGTCCGTGACG
>NZ_JBHSWW010000015.1:0-24796 GCF_042661865.1 Halorubrum tibetense | reverse complement strand
CGTCGGCCGGGTCGAGCCGGTCGACGGTGGGTCGGCTGGCGAGTCGGCCGGCGGTGTCGGCACCGAAGCAGACCGCGTCGACCCCGGCGCTCACGGCGACGACGATACCGACGAGTCCGGGTCCGCCGTCGTCGAGATCCGTGGTCTAACGCTCTAAACCCCCCTCAGTCGCTCTAGACCCGACGGTCACCCGTCGAGGTCGACGCCGGTCACCTCGAACCTCGCGCCACCGTCCCGACTCTCTACGGCCCGGATATCCCATCCGTGTGCGCGAGCGATTTCGCGGGCGATGTCCAAGCCGAACCCGGTACCGTCACCGGCGGTGGTGAACCCGGTTTCGAAGGCGCGCTCGCGCTCGTCGGGCGGGATCCCCGGGCCGTCGTCGGCGACGTACACTCCCATCGGGCGGTCGTCGTCCGCACGCGTCGAGGTGAACATCGGCTGCATCGTCCCGACTCGGACCGTTACGCCGTCGCCGCCGTGCCTGACCGCGTTGCCCAGCAGGTTCTCGAAGAGCTGCCGCACGCGACTCGGGTCGCCACGGATCCGCCTCTCGGTCTCGACGACGAGAGTCGCGTCGTTCGTTTCGATCGTCTCCCAACACGCCTCGACGAGCTCACGGAGGTCGATCGGTTCCGGGTCCGTAACGGCCTCGCCCTCGCTCGCGAGAGTCAACAGGTCGTCTATCAGCGCCAGGCTCCGATCCACTGCGTTCGCTGCGGGGTCGAGGTGGTCGCTCTCACAGTCGCCTCTGGCGAGCTCCAGCCGGCCCTGGGCGACGTTCAACGGGCTTCGGAGGTCGTGTGAGACGACCGCCACGAACCGTTCGAGCCGCTCCCGTCGGCGGTCCGCGTACACGTCGGCGCGATACGACTTCGCCGCGTCAACGACCCGCTCCGCGAGCGCCGCGTGGTCGACGCCCGATCCACTCACGACGTAATCGGTCACGCCGGCCGCGATCGCCGCCGCGGCGAGCGCCTCGCTGCCCTCCTCGGCACAGAGGACGAACGGGAGGTCGGCTTCGCGCTCCCGGACCGTCTCGAGGAAGTCGATCCCGTCGGTCGACGGGAGCGTGTCGGCGGCGACGATACAGTCGTACTCACGGCCGCCGAGCCGGCTCAGTGCCGTGCTCGTGTCGGGAACGTGGTGCACGTCGAGACGATCGTCCGCGCGTTCGAGCCCGGTTGCCATCGACGCTCCGTCGCCCGCGGGCTCGCCGACCACCAAAACGACTGTCGGATCGACGGTTGGGTCCATGTGGAGGCTCCGTGCCCACAGTAGCGTAGAGTTAGGACATAAAAGGCGTGGCCGCTCGCGGCCGCCGCTCCGTCCCTATTCGTCGCCGTGAGGTCGGCCAGGTCCACGCGACCGCTTCCCGTTCACGACAGGTGCGCGGCGATGTCGGCCTCGGTGATGATCCCGACTGTCTCGCCGCCGTCGGTGACCATCACGGCTTTGTAGTGGTCGAGCAGGTTCCGGACCTCGTCGACGGTCGCGGACGGCGCAACCGTCGGGAACGACTCGCTCATCACCTCGCTCACGGGGTGATCCCCGACGTTCTCGCCCGCATGGACGACGTCCCCCTGGCTTATCGACCCGACCGGTACGCCGTTCTGTAACACCGGGAGCTGCGAGTACGCCTCCTCCTCCATCAATTCGACGGCCTCCCGCACGGCGTCGTCGGGTGCGACGCTGATAACCGTCTCGTTCATCAGGTCCCGTGACCGAACTACCTCGCCTTCCGCCTCCTGGAGCGCGTTCACGATCCGCCGGAGCGTGGAGAGCCGAGGGTCGACGTCCCCGCCCTCGATCCGGGCGATCAGTGGCTGGGAGACCTCGGCCGCGTCCGCCAGCTCGCTTTGTGTCAGTTCGAGCGTCGTCCGCCGCTCCCGCAGGTCCTGCGGCGTCGGTAGTTCCATACGTGGGATAACTAGGGGTTATTAGAAAAGGTTTCGGCGGCGGCTGGCCTCGCCTCCCGTGGCGGGTATCGCCCATCGTCGGCGGCCGCGCCGTTCGTCCCGCCGTCGCGCTCACCGTCCGTACTGTCGGCGGCCGCGCCGTTCGTCCCGCCGTCGCTCGCCCAACGGGGCGATTACCGCCCGCCGTCGCCGTTCGCGTCGTCCTCGTCGTCGGACTCGGTCTCGATGATCTCGATCACTTCGAGCGGAACATCGCGGAGCGCGCCGCCGACCTCGCTTTTCGCGATCCGCTCGGCGTGCTCGGCGCTGTCGGCGTTGAACACGTCGATCTCCAACAGCAGGCCGACCAGCGCCGTGTTCGCCGCGAGGAACGCGGCGTCGAACGGCTCGCCGCAGGCGGGACAGCCGGTGACGCCGGGTTCGACCTCGACGTACTGCTTGTCCGTTTCGTTGAGTCGCTTGCCCGCCTCGCTGACCGCGACGCCGATAGCGTCGTCGGTCTCCTCGACATCTCGGACCAACCAGGCGGCTTCCATCGCGACCGAGTAATTACTCATGTTCGCTTCGACGGGCCGCAGGGTTTCCTTTCTTGTGGTTCGCTTGCAGTCACGTCCGCGGACGTGGTCGACGGCGCTACAGTCGGTCGACTATCGCCGCGGTGACCTCGTCGGTCGTCGCCTCCCCACCGAGGTCGCCGGTGCGCGGACCGTCAGAGAGCACACCTGTCACCGCGTCGCGTACCCGTTGGCCTTCCTCGACGTGGCCGAGGTACTCTAACAGCAATGCGGCCGAGAGGACGGCCGCCGTCGGGTTCGCGATCCCCTCGCCCGCGATATCGGGCGCGGTGCCGTGAACCGGCTCGAACAGCGCGTTGTCGTGGCCGATGTTGGCCGACGGGAGGAGTCCGAGCCCGCCGACGAGCCCTGCGGCGAGGTCGGAGAGCACGTCCCCGGCGAGGTTCGGACAGACCACGACGCCGTACTGCCCCGGGTCGAGCGGGAGCTTCGTCGCGAACGCGTCCATCAGCTCCTCGTCGGCGTCGACGTCATGCTCATCAGCGACCGAGAGCACTTCCTCGCGGAACCGGCCGTCCGTCTCGCGCATCACGTTGGCTTTGTGAACGACGGTGAACCCCTCGTCTGCGTCACCGTTGGGCCCCCGGCCGTCCGCGACGAACTCACAGGCGAACTCGGCGAGCTCGCGGGAGGCCGACGAGGTGACGACCCGCGTCAGCGTCGAGAGGTCATCGCTCAGGCGGTCCTCGTGGCCCGAGTAGACGCCCTCGGTGTTCTCACGCAGGAAGACGACATCCGTCTCCGGGCGGAGCGCGTCGACGCCGGGATACGCCGTCGCGGGTCGGACGTTGACGAACGACTCTACCGCCTCCCGCAACGGGAGGATCACGTCGGCCGCGGTCTCGCCGGCCGCGCCGAACAGCGTCGCGTCCGCGCTCGCGGCCGCCTCGAACGTCTCCGCGGGGAGCGCCTCGCCGGTCGCCGCCTTCGTCGCGTCGCCGGCGTCCGCCTCGACGAACTCGAAGTCGCTGTCGAACGCCTCGAGTACCTCGACGGCCGCGGGGACCACCTCCTTCCCGATCCCGTCGCCCTCGATGACGACGATCTCCGCCGCCATTCAGTCGTCACCCTCGACGTACGGGAGTCCGTCCACCGTCGCGTCGACCTTGCTGCGGTTGGAGTACATCAGCGCCGTCGTGTCCCAGATACCGTCCACGAGCGCCTCGCGCATCGCCCCGTCGATGTCGACGTCGATCGTCGTGTCGCCGTAGGTGACCGTTTTGGCCTCGACGTCGATATCGATGTCGCCGTCGGGGTTCGCCTCGATCCACTCCTGGAGTTCGACGACCGTCTCGTGGTCCGTTGTCACCGCGGGGATCCCGAGCGACTTGCAGTTGTCGCGGAAGATCTCCGCGTACGACTCGCCGACTACGCCGTCGATCCCCCACCGCATCATCGCCTGCGGCGCGTGTTCACGCGAGGATCCACAGCCGAAGTTCGAGTTGACGACCGCGATCGACGCGCCCTCGAACCGGTTGAGCGGGTGGTCGTTGAACCCACCGTCGTCGTCGCGCCGCGCGTCATAAAAGAGGTAGTCCGCCATGTTGTCGAACGTAACCTCCTTCATGAACTTCGCCGGCAGGATCTGGTCGGTGTCGACGTCGTCGCCGGGGATCGGCACGCCGGTCCCGCCGACCTCGGTGATGTGGTTCTCGCCGTTGGCGTCGCTCATCAGTCCGCCACCTCCTCGACGCCGCCGGCACCGCCGGTCGGCCCGTCGTCTAGGTAGTCGCGCGCGTCGACGACCGCACCCTCGACGGCCGCGGCCGCGACCATCGCGGGGCTCATCAGGACGGTCCGGCCGTCCTTCGACCCCTGCCGCCCGATGAAGTTCCGGTTCGACGACGAGGCACACACCTCGTCGCCCTCTAAAGCGTCGTCGTTCATCGCGAGACACATCGAACAGCCGGCGCGCCGCCACTGGAAGCCGGCCTCGATGAACGTCTCGTCGATGCCGCGTGCCTCACACTCCGCTCGCACGGTCTCCGAACCCGGGACCGCGAGCGCGCGAACGTCCTCGTCGACCGTCCGGCCCTCCAACACCTTCGCGGCCTCCACGAAGTCCGAGAGCCGACCGTTCGTACAGGTACCCAAAAAGGCCACGTCGACGTCGTACCCGACCATCGACTGGCCCGGGTCGATCTCCATGTGATCGAGCGCCTGTTCGGCCGCCTCCCGGTCGGTCCGGGCGTCGAAATCGTCCGGGTGCGGGACGCGATCGGTGATCTCCATCGCCTGCCCGGGGTTGATCCCCCAGGTGACCATCGGGTCGATCCCGTCGGCGTCGACCGTGACCACGTCGTCGTACTCGGCGTCCGCGTCCGAGCGGATCGACTCCCAGTACGCCTTTCGCTCCTCGAAGGCGTCGCCCTCGGGGACGTACTCACGACCTCGCAGGTACTCGTAGGTCGTCTCGTCTGGATTGACGTAGCCGGCGCGTGCGCCCCCCTCGATCGACATGTTACAGACGGCGAGCCGCCCCTCCATGTCGAGCGCCTCGATGGCGGGGCCGCCGTACTCGTACACGTGACCGACGCCACCGTCCACGCCGAGGTCCTGTATCACTTTCATGATCACGTCCTTGGCGTAGACGCCCTCGCCGAGGCTTCCCTCGACTTCGATCCGGCGGACTTTCTGTTTGTCCGCGGCGATACAGCCGGTCGCGAGCACGTCGCGGATCTGACTGGTACCGATACCGACGCCGATGGAACCGAACGCGCCGTGAGTCGCGGTGTGGCTGTCACCACAGGCGACCGTCATCCCCGGCTGGGAGAGCCCCAGTTCGGGGGCGACGACGTGTGTGATACCCTGTTTACCGGACTCGAAGCCGAAGAAAGTGATCCCGCTCTCGCTCGTGTTTCGTTCGAGCGCGGAGAGCATCTCCTCGGCTTGGTCGTCCGCGAGGGGCCGCTCGCGCTTCTCGGCCTCCGTCGGCGCGATGTGGTCCGTCGTCGCGAACGTCTGATCCGGGTACGCCACGTCGAGGTCGCGCTCGCGCAGCATGCCGAACGCCTGCGGGCTCGTCACCTCGTGGACGAGGTGGAGACCGATGAACAGCTGGTCCTGGCCGTTCGGCAGCTCCGTCACCTTGTGTCTGTCCCACACCTTGTCGTACAGCGTCCCCTCGCTCATCGCCGGTCACCCGACGGTGCGACGCTCGTGGACCGACCTGTGTCGAAGGCGGCTACACCCATCAGGCCGTCACCTCGGCGGTCTCCTCGTCGTCCTCCTCGTCCGTCTCCTGCCACGCGAACAGGCCGCGGAGCTCCTCGCCGACGGCCTCGATCTCGTGGTTCTTCTCGGCGTGACGGAGCTGCGTGTAGGAGGGTCGTCCCGCCTGATTCTCCGCGATCCACTCCCGGGCGAACTGCCCGTTCTGGACCTTCTCTAAGACCTCCTCCATGTTCTCCCGGGCGTGCTCGTCGACGACGACGTCGCCCTGCGTGAGCCCGCCGTACTCGGCGGTGTCCGAGACGGAGTCCCACATGCCGCCGAGCCCGTCCTCGTACATCAGGTCGACGATGAGCTTGAGCTCGTTGAGACACTCGAAGTACGCCATCTCCGGGGAGTAGCCGGCGTCGACGAGCGTCTCGTACCCCTGTTTCACGAGGGAGGTGACGCCGCCACACAGCACGGCCTGCTCGCCGAACAGGTCCGTCTCCGTCTCCTCCCGGAAAGAGGTCTCCACGACGCCGGCTCGCGCACAGCCGATCGCGGCTGCGTACGCGAGCCCCTCGTCGCGGGCCTCGCCGGTCGCGTCCTGGTACACCGCTAACAGCCCGGGTGTTCCCTCGTCGTTCTCGTAGTTCCGGCGGACGAGATGGCCGGGCGACTTGGGTGCGACCATCGTCACGTCCACGTCTTCCGGCGGCTGGATCTGGTTGTAGTGGATGTTGAACCCGTGCGCGAACTGGAGCGTGTCGCCTGCCTCCAGATTCGGCTCGATCGCGTGCTCGTACACGTCCGGTTGGACCGTGTCGGGGACGAGTACGCTCACGATGTCGGCTTCGGCGGCCGCTGCATCTGGTGTCGCCACACGGAGCCCGTCGCTCTCGGCGGCGTCCCACGAGGAGGAGTCCTCCCGGAGGCCGACGACGACATCGATCCCGCTGTCGGAGAGGTTCTGTGCGTGCGCGTGACCCTGCGAGCCGTAGCCGAGGACGGCGACCGTCTTGTCGGTGATGTGGCTCGGGTCCGCGTCGTCGTCGTAGTATACGGTCGAATCGAACGTGTGTGTGTCGTCTGCTGGCATATGTTACTCGGTAGTTGGTGTGGTCGGTTCGCCGGCCGTTCCGGGTTTCTCTCCTGGCGCAGTGGGGACGTTCCCCTGTGCGAGCGCGGTCTGCCCGGTTCGGGCGATCTCGATGATCCCGAACTGGCTGAACGCGTCGAGCGCGTCGTCTATTTTCGACTCGTCGCCGGTAAGCTGAACGGTGATCGTCTCGGGGTCCGCATCGAGGGCCGTCCCGTCGTACATCTCCGTCACCGCGTGCACTTTGTCCGGCTCGTCACCCTCGACTTTCAGTAGGACGAGCTCGGAGGTGATCGCGTTTCCGGACACCTCCCCGACGGAGATGACCGGCTTCAGTTTTGCGGTCTGTTTCTCGATCTGGTCGATACCCGGGTCCGTCTCTTCGACCACCATCGTGATCCGAGAGTGACCCTCGACGGTCGTCGGTCCGACGGTCAGGCTCTCGATATTGAACTGTCGACGAGAGACAAGCCCGGACACCCGCGCGAGCACCCCGGGTTCGTCCTCGACGAGCGCGGAGATGACCGCGCGACGGGTGTCGTGGCTCGCCTCGACGACCGGGTCGATCCGGTTGCCCTCCAAGTTCCGCCGACCCTCCGGGTGGGGTCGCTCGTCGGGTGCCGGACCGGGCATCCCGGCGGTTTCGCCCCCGTCAGTTCGCGTTTCTTCGCCGTCCGTCCGATCCACGTCGCCGTCGATGTTCTCGCTCATAGTTGGTCCTCCGCGAGGGCGAACCGCCCGTTCGCGCCGCCACTCGGCACCATCGGCAGCACGTTCTCCTCGGGATCGACGTGGAAATCGATCACTGCGGGGCCGTCGTACGCGAGCGCTTCTTCGACCGCTGGCGCGACCTCGTCGTAGCCGTCGACGCGGATGCCGAGCGCGCCGAACGCCTCGGCGAGCTTGTCGAACTCGGGCATCCAGTTGTACTCCGAGGCCATGTGTCGGCCCTCGTAGAACGCGTCCTGCCACTGGCGAACCATGCCGATGTACTCGTTGTTGAGCACGGCGACCGTGATGTCGAGATCCTCGCGGACCGCGACCGACAGCTCCTGCATCGTCATCAGGAACGAGCCGTCGCCGTCGAAACACACCACGTCGCGATCGGGATCGCCCATCGTGTCCGCGGCGACGCGCGCGCCGATCGCGGCGGGGACGCCGTACCCCATCGTCCCGAGGCCGTGTGAGGAGACCCACGTCCGGGGCTCGGTGTACGTCCAGAACTGTGAAGCCCACATCTGGTGCTGGCCGACCCCCGTGGTCACGATCGTGTCGTCGTCGGTGGCCTCGTCGAACGCCTCGACGACGAACTGCGGTTTGAGCGGTTCGTCGTCGGGGGTGGCGTACGTCATCGGGTACGTCTCCTGCCACGCTTCACACTGTTCGCGCCACTCGTCCGCGTCCGGTTCCGACCGTATCGCACCCGTGAGCTGTTCGAGTACGGTTCCCGCGTCGCCGATCAGCGGGTAGTCCGCGTGGACGTTCTTGGAGATCTCCGCCGGGTCGATATCGATGTGAACGACCTCCGCCTCCGGCGCGAACGTGTCGATCCCCCCCGTGAGCCGGTCGTCGAACCGGGTACCGACCGCGATCAGGCAGTCGGTGTGAGTGATCGCCATGTTGGCGTAGCCGGTCCCGTGCATGCCTGCCCACGAGAGGCACAGGTTGTCGTCCTCCGGGAACGAGCCGATCCCCGGCATCGTCGTGGTGACCGGGATCCCGTAGGTTCGCGCGAACGTCCGGGCGGCGTCGCTCGCGTCGGCTTTGATCACGCCGCCGCCGAACAGACAGAGGGGCCGCTCCGCTTGCGATATCGCGCGAGCGGCCGCTTCCACCGCGTCCGCTCGTGCCTCCGGGTTCGGGTCCGTTCCCGGCGGTGCCTCAGGGGGTCCCGGTGTCCGGTTCGTCTCCGTCTGCGTGACGTCCTTCGGGAGGTCGACGAGCGTCGGACCCGGGCGTCCCACGTCCGCGAGCGCGAACGCCTCGCCCACGACGTCGCCGACGGCGTCCGCATCGCCCGCGAAGTAGTTGTGTTTCGTGATCGGTCGCGTGACGCCGACGGTGTCCGTCTCCTGGAACGCGTCGTTGCCGACGAACTCCGTCGGCACCTGCCCGGTCAACGCGAGCATGGCGTCGCTATCCATGTCGGCGTCCGCGATGCCGGTGACGAGGTTCGTCGCCCCCGGCCCCGACGTCGCCAGACAGAGCCCCGGCTCGCCGGCGACGACACCGTATGCGTCGGCCGCGTGCGCGGCACCCTGTTCGTGCGCCATCGTCACGTGGCGGATCGAAGAGCTGTACAACGCGTCGTAGACGGGCATGATCGCCCCTCCCTGAACGCCGAAGGCGGTTTTCGCGCCGGCCGCCTCGAGCGCGGTGACGACGGACTCCGCCCCGGTCGACACCGTCGAAGCGGTGTCATTCTCGGCCGGTCCGCGGGACTCGTCCGACCGCCCCTCGTCGTATTCGGGGGCGGGTCCATCGGCCTCGTCGGCGCTCTTGGGGTCGTCCTCCCGTGTGTGTGCTGCTGAATCGCTCATCGTCGTGTGTGGTGTGTCGTAGTCTCGCTGGTGTGTGTTCGGGTCGATCCGAACGCCGCCGCGTCGGCCGACCGCCGGCCTGGTCGGTGGCGTTCGTCGGTACGTCGTGTCGGCGAGGAGAAAGTGCTGTAGGGGGTCAGACCCCTACGATAACCGGCGCGACAGCTCCCGAGATCGGGCTGGCCCAGTGGGACCCGTGTCGCCGTCGCATTCCGTGCGACCGCACGGGATCCCGGGGTAAATACCTGTCGCCGGGGTTGGATCCGGCTATCCAGTCCGTACCGACCCGCGAGGTCGGGGGAGTGTCCCTGAACGTCGAACGGCAGTCGCTGGGCGGGTTCGGCGATCGGGGGGGAGACCATCAGACGCGGACCTCCTCCTCCCGGGCGACGTTCGCCTCTCGGGCGAACCGCTCGACGTCGCCCGCGGTCACCTGACGCTTGCCGGAGCCGTACTCCTTGACGCGTTCGGTGACCTCGCGCACCTCGCTCTCGGTCGGGTCGAACCCCGCCTCGACCAGGTGTTTGCGGACGCTGTGGGTCCCCGTGTGTTTACCCAACACGAACTCCCGCTCGGCACCCACCATCTCCGGCGTCATGACGCCGGGCTCGAACGTGTCGGCGTTCTCGATCACGCCGGCCGCGTGGATCCCGGACTCGTGTGCGAACGCGTTCCGTCCGGTGATCGGCTTGTTTGCCGGCACCGGGATGTCCGAGGCCTCCTCGACGATCCGTGCCAGCTTCGTGATCTGTGTCGTGTCGATCCCGGTGTCTACGCCGTACACCGACTCGACCGCCATCACGACCTCCTCGTAGGCGGCGTTGCCTGCGCGCTCGCCGATCCCGTTGACCGACACCTGCGCCTGCTCCGCACCGTTTTCGAAGCCGGTGACCGCGTTCGCCGCGGCCATCCCGAAGTCGTCGTGGGTGTGGACATCGACACGCGCGTCCGTCGCCTCAACGACGGCTTTCACCGTCTGCCCGAAACTGGTCGGCATCCCGACGCCGCAGGTGTCCGGGATGTTGATCCAGTCCGTACCCGCGTCCGAGACTGCCTCGACGATGTCGATCAGGTAGTCGGGGTCGGTTCGCGTGGCGTCCATCGGCGAGAACATGCACTCGACGCCGGCGTCTTTCACCTGCTCGACGGCGGCGACCGCCCGTTCTTTCGCCTCCTCGCGGGTGGCGTGCATGGAGTCCTCGAGCTGGACGTCGCTCGTCGAGACGAACACGTGGACCAACCCGACGCCGGCGTCGATGGCGGCGTCGATGTCGCCCTCGACGACGCGGGCCAGTCCGCAGACGGTGGTGTCCGTCGCGGCGGCGATGTCGCTCACGGCCTCGAACTCCGCGTCCGAGTTCACCGGGAACCCCGCCTCGATGACGTGGGTGTTCATGTCGTCCAGCGTCGCCGCTATGCGGCGTTTCTCGTCGTAGCTGAACGACGTCCGTGGTGACTGTTCACCGTCTCGTAACGTCGTGTCGAAGATCCGTACAGGACCGATATCGATGTTAGAAGCTATCGTGCCCTGGAAGAACTCGATCCGCCGGGGTGTCCGACGAATCCTCCGTGATGTCTGTCATCGACTCACAGCAACGGTCACCGATACTTAAGCATTCCGCCGATCGCAAGATTCGACCGACCGCGGCGGGTGCGTGGTTCACTCCATGCGAGAAAACCCCGGTCCCTCAACGCCTCCATAATTCCTTATATAGTATATATTAATATGGTCTCGGAGCGGTTCTGCCGTTTCGGAACGTGCTTCATAAGGAAGATACACGTTCTTACACTCTTCTCGTCTCCGGCGCGCGCACGGGCTCCGAATTCACGTACCCGGACGTTCCTACACTCCGAGCGCGTCGGTGATCGCGTCTCGGGCCGCCACCACCTCCGGGTGGGTGCGGTCGCGCGGCCGCGGCGTGTCGACGTCGATGACCGTCGCGACCGTGCCCGGCTCTCCGCCCAGCACGAGAACGCGGTCGGCGAGGTACGCGGCCTCCTCCACGTCGTGCGTGACGAGCGCTATCGTCGTTCCCCGTTCAGTCCACACCTCCAAGAGGTTGTCCTGCTGTTCGTACTTCGTGAGCTGATCGAGCGCGGAGAACGGCTCGTCGAGTAGCAACACTTCGGGCCGGTACGCGAGTCCCCGCGCCAGCGACACGCGTTGGGCCATCCCGCCCGAGAGCTCGCCGGGGCGGCTCCCGGCGAACCCGTCGAGACCGACCGTTTCGATCAGCTCGTTGACGCGCTCTTGAGCCCCGGGCGCGTCGGGATCGACGCCGTCCGGAAGGCCGACGGCGACGTTCTCGCGCACGTCCGCCCACGCGAGAAGCCGCGGCTCTTGGAACACCATCCCGACGTCGTCGCTTCCGCCGTCGCGGACGTCGACCCCGTCGACCGCGGCGCGACCCCCGAATGACTCTTCGAGCCCGGAGAGGACGCGTAACAGCGTCGACTTCCCGCAGCCGGAGGGACCGACGACGGCGACGAACTCCCCCTCCTCGACGGTCAGATCGACGTCCTGGAGCGCGACCGTGTCGCCGTACCGCTTCGTGAGTCCGCGGACGGTGAGCGTCGGGTCTCCCGACTCGCGTTCCGGGTCCGACTCCGACGGCTCACCAGTCGACAACACGACGTTCCACCCCCTTGACCGCGAGATCCGAGGGGTTCCCAAAGAACGCGAAAAGCAGGATCGAGCCGACGATGATGTCCGGCCGGGCGAGTACCCGTCCGTCGCTCATCAGGAAGCCGATCCCCTGACTCGCCGCGATCAGCTCCGCGGCGACGACGAACATCCACGCCAGCCCGACGCCGCCACGGATCCCGACGAGCAGACTCGGCACCGCGGCCGGGAACACCACGCGTCGGAGCGACTCGAGCCGACCGAGGTCGTACACCTCGGCCACCTCGATCAGCTCCTCGCTCACGTTCGCGATGCCCGTCGAGAGGTTGAGGTAGACCGGGAAAAACGCTCCCACGGCGATGAGCAGCACCTTCGCGCTCTCGCCGATTCCGAACCACAGCAGGAACAGCGGCACCCACGCCAGCGAGGGGATATTCTTCAGACTCTGTAACAGCGGATCGAGTAGGTCACTCGCGAGCCCGTATAATCCCGTTAGCGTCCCGAAGAGTATCCCGACGGCGACGCCGAGGACGACGCCGAGGAACACGCGCTGAAGCGTGATCGAGATGTGACCCCACAGCTCGCCGGAGACGCCCATCCCGTACAGCGTCTCGACCACGCGGAGGGGCTCCGGGAGCTGGTGGGGGGCGAACACGCCGGTCGCGACCAGCAGATGCCAGACGACGACGAGTGCGGCGGGTGCGACCAGCCCGAGCAGCCACCGGAATCGAGTCGCATCCGGAAGCACGCCGGTGAGATCCGAGCCGACACCGCCGGTGTCCGTCTCCCGCGTGGTCGCCATCTCACTCACCCTCCGGACCGATGCCGACCGCGAACTCCGAGTCCAGCAGCTCGTCGATGCTGCCGGCCGGGTCGGTGTCGTCGTTGACGAGTCCCTCGCGTTCCAGGATCGGCGCGAGCTCGGAGAGCAGATCGCGGTGCGCGCTCCCGGGAATCACCTCGGAGAGCTCGTTGCGCTCGGTAAACACGCGTTCGGCGACCGGCTCGGACATCTCCGACTCGCTCGCGAGGATACTCGCCGTCTCCTCGGGGTTCTCGATGGCCCACTCGCGGCCGCGCTCGTACGCCCCGATCACCCGGCGAGCGTCCTCGGGACGGTCCTCGATGAACTCGTCGAGGAAGTTGAGAAAGCCGTACGTGTTGAAGTTCGGCTCGCGGTAGAACAGCTCCGCGCCGTCGTGCTCTAACTCCAACTCCGCCATGTGCGGGTCGAGGCCGGCCCACGCATCCACGTTCTCTTGGACCAACGAGGACTGACCCTCGGGGTGCTGGAGGTGAACGACCTCGACGTCGTCCTCGGTCAGTCCCGCCTCGTCGAGCGCCTGTAGCAGGAAGAAGTACGGGTCGGTGCCGCGCGTCGCGGCGATCTGTTTCCCCTCCAGGTCGGCGACCGTCTCGATACCGCTGTCCTCGAAGGCGACGAGCGCGGTCCACTCGGGCTCCGAGTAGATGTATGGCGTCGTGATCGGAACGCCGTTCGAGCGGGCCATCAGCGCAGCGACGCCCGCGGTGGAGGCGACCTCCGCCTGTCCGCCCTGCGAGTACTCGTTGGCCTTGTTGCTACCGAGGCTCAACACCCACTCGACGTCGACGTCGGTGTCGTCGAACGCCTCCGCCATCCATCCCTTCTCGCGTAACACGAGGCTGACCGGATTGTAATAGGCGTAATCGACTGTCACCGTCCCACCGTCGTTCCCCCCGATACAGCCGGCGAGCAGCGAGCTGCCGATCGCCGCGCCGGTGCCGCCGAGGAACTGTCTTCGCTTCATCGTAGTACTGTATACCGGTCCCACTCATAAGGGAATATGGCTATGGAGAATATTCAACCGCGACTATGATGCCCTACAGTAATTATTACGCGAGTGTGACAGAGGTCGACGTGGACAAATACGTCGATTTGAGGCTTCTGCCCCGGGAATAGCGACAGGTACGAACGAACCGCCCCTGTAGCGCTAATTCGGACCCGTGCGCGATACCGGAACGAATTGCTGGTTTCCTCGGCTCGGATCGCCCCCTCTGTGTCACAGTATCACATTCCCATGTCGGCCGCGTCCTCGGGGACGGGCAGGTCGGTGACAGCGACCCCGAGCAGCTCTGCGGCGTGGTCGAGCGCCATATCGAACCCGTAGTACCGTTCGAGCTCGTCGCCGTCGGGGGCGGTTCGGACTTTTAACATCGCGTATCCCTCGATGTTCTGGGCGACCGCCGCGCTCCGGCCGTCCGCGGTGAACGTGAGCAGTCGCTCCTCCTCAGTCTCCTCGTAGCGCGCGGTAACGCCGTTCGCTGCCGTCGTGTCTGCCATACCGATCGTACGGGTCGATCCGTGTCGTATCTGTCGGTCGGTTCCGTCGTCCCGTCGACGAAATGGATCTCGATGGCTCTATTCGCGCTCCCAGCCGGTATTTTCGCGTCCGGCTTTGCAGAGGAAATTTCAGCAAGACGCCGCGGAACACAGTACTGCCCCCACTGCGGCGAGGAGGTCAGCGAACTCTCTCATACACCGCCGGAGCAACCTGACGTGCCCGAGTCAGACGACTGAAAATACGTTTTTGACTGATTACCGCTGGAGAGATGAACCATCTGGAATGTCGATATTGCGGTATAGACAGAGCTCTCGAGCCCGGTCGCATGACATCCTCCTCGCCGTGAACGGAGAGGGAGCGAAGCTCCCTCAAGCAGTCGGGCTACGCCCGACGACGGCGAGGTTTCCTCACGCTGGGGGTATCGCTTACCGACCCACGGAGGCAACTTGCGGGTTCGTATGCTCCTCGTTGGGAACTGAGCGTGGTGACTCTGACCAGTCATGGTCGTCCCACTTGAGGCATACAGGTCGTGCCATCGACCGTGTTACTGTCGCCTGCCGTTGACGAGACGCTTCGCGTCTCGTTCGCCAACCAGAACTCGAAGCGTTCTGGTGACGTCGAAGGAACGTCTCTGACGCTGTGAGGTCGGCGTGTCCCTCGAATCCACACGGACACGTCAGCGTGTCACGGTGACGCGTCGTGTCCTCCGTCGAACCGCAGTTCGGACACTCCTGACTCGTCCACGCTTCAGACCGTATCTCAACCGACATACCGTATTCCTCAGCAGTACATGCTAGCCGATTCACGAACGCTTTGAACGCCCAGAAGTTGTGCGTCTTGGCGTTCGTCTCTACCGACCAGTGCGTCTCAAGCACGTCCGTCAACGCCCCAACGTACACCGTCGAAACGCCTTCGTCGTACAGGCGTTCGATGAGGTCACGGGCGAGTGCATCTTGGGAGTGGTCACGTCGCTTGGTACGTCGGTCGTACAGGCGTCGAATACGATGACTGCTGTATCGACCGTCCTCCAGCAGTGATTGGAGTCGGGCGATTTCTCGCGTAGTTTCGCGGAACCGCTCGAACAGATCACGTCCTTCGTACAGGAGTTGCTGTCCGGTCGTGGTCGTGCAGGCGACGAGGTTGTTCGCACCGATGTCCAGAGCGGCTTCTTCCGAAGCCAGTGGTTGTGCCAGTCGAGACTGATTTTCGCTGATTGTGACTGGCTGAAAGGCCCTGAATGTCTGTGCTTGCTCGTCGTAAAACAACTCCAACCGACCCTGCTTCTCGTACTCCTGCCAGCTGGGGTCGCCTCGAACTTCGAGTCGGAGGCGTTCGCGGTGTCCCAACCCATAGTCGTCTTTCAGGTCTTTGCCGACCAGAATTTCGAGCCGGGAGTATTCGCCCCACTCAACGGAGTACGATGTGTTGCGGATGTACGTGCGGAGTTCTCGCCCTTCGTCTTCGTTGCCCCAAAATCCGGGTTTGCCGTTTGCTTCGCCTTTCTTTTTGAGGCTGAAGAACGACTTCCACGCTTCTCGGTTCTTCCGTTCGATTTGCTGAACCGTGGATGCGCCGAGTGTTCCGCCATAGCGACCGCGATACTCGCTGATGTCCCACACGTCCCCGTCTGGATCAGCATAGTTCTCACGGCGCTCATAGTTGATTTCGTTCCAGAGAGCGGCAGAAGCGTCCAACAGGCGTCGGAGCAATTCCCCGTCCTCGTCGGACTGCGGAATCACCTCAAACGAGTTGGCTCGCTTCATTGACTACTTATTGTACCGTAACGCACATAGTTGTTCCGTTCGTGTGATACATTATGGTCGCAATTCGTGTCGAGTTTGACGATGACGAACAATACGAACGACTGAAGGAACTGAAGAAGCACCGTGGATTGACGTGGAAGGGATTGCTTCTCGAAGGCGAGAAGAAAGTCAGAGAGGATACCCCGGAGTAAGCGTCGAACGTGGTTTGTGACGTGGAGTGTCGGATTCACGCCCGCCGTGAACGGCGGGACTCTCTCCTTGAGTCAGGTAGTCGTCTCGGGGGTTCACCTCGTTCGATTGTGAGGTTTGACTTATCTCTCGTTGCGCGCGTATGATACGCCGAATTGCAAACGTTGGTGAAGCCATACAACGACGTTACCCCGTGATTGTCTTAATGACCAACTGTTCTCACCACTGCCGCTCTTCGAAATCTGTTTTACCTAACGAGGCAAATCCAGCCTGTTCGAACTCGTCAAGTGTTTCGAGGTGGTGCTCTCGTAAGGCCTCTCGATCAACGTCTCCTGAAAGCACGTCCCCGAGATGCTCCGTCAGCTGCTCGGTTGCCAGTAAATCTGGGATAATCACATAATCCGCACCCTGCTGTAATTGTGAGCGTGCTTCCTCAGCATTAGAGGAGCGCAGCATCATTTCGGCGTCCGTGTCGAGGGTCAGTATTCGCTCCGAGAGATACGTCGTATCGACGGTCGAAACGATCAACTGAGCCGAATCGTGCTGGGCCTTCTCCCACGTATAGTCGTGTAGCGCATCTCCGAACACGAAGTGTGTACAACTGCTTTTGAGGTCTTCGAGCCGAACTGGATCGTTCTCTATGACGACATACTCCCGACCGACTTGCTCACATTGGGACGCCAGCTGGCGACCGATCCGCCCAAACCCGACAATAATGACGTGATCACGAAGCCCGGAATCGATCCGACTTTTGGTGTCAGTCTTCTTGCCGTGGAATCTGTTCAGTCCCAGCTCCGAAAGCACTCGATAGATCCGATCGTCGTGTCGACGCGTGAAACTGGAGGTAATCATCGTGACTGCGGCGGCGAGAACGATCGCATCGAACAACTCTCGGAGTAAGTGATCGAGTATGAATGCCTGAATTGCAATGATGAGCGCAAATTCACTCACCTGATCGAGACTCAGGCTGGTAAACGTCGCAGCTCGCGTATCGTATCCCTCCCAAAGCAGCGTCGCGATGATAATGAGGGGTTTCACGAGAACAGTGAGGACCATCAAGACGAGCGCGGTAAGCGCGATCTCGAGCGTTGGGATAGCGACGAGAGCACCTACCGTAACGAAGAAAATCGCGACGAAGAAGTCACGAATCGACTGAATACCGTTGAGCATTCCGAGATTGCGCGTGAAGTCTCGCTTGATCGCTAGGCCAGCCGCGAACGCACCGACGACAATTGACATTCCGAGAAATTCGGAAATAGCCATAAACCCGATCAGGATCGATACGCTGCTGATCAACAACAGTTCTTGGGATCCCTCGGCGAGTTTGAGGAGATAGTCGAACAGATACGTGCTGATAACGAATGCGAACACCAAGAGACCGACGCCAACCGCAAGTCGTTGACCGACTGCCTCAATTGTGAACGTCTCTGCGGCGAGGATCAGTATGAGGAGAACGGCGATTAGATCTTGAATGAAGTGGATGGAGTTAGCGAGCCGACCGTGTACGAGGTTTTCTCTAATTTCCGATTGAAGCAATGTCGTCCCGACGATCGTCGAACTCAGTGCTGCGGCGACGGCGAAGTAAGCCGCGTTGAGAGCATCGTATCCGAGCAACACTCCAGCACCGTATCCGATGCCACCGATCACTGCGAACTGACCGAAGGCCGCAACTTCGCTGTCCCGCAAAACGTCGCGGATGTCCCCGAACTCCAGATTCACCCCGTACACGAATACGAGGAATGCGATACCCCACTGTGCGATTTCGAGGAGACTATCCTCTTGGATGAACTGTCCGGCGACAATTCCTGCGAGGATCAGCGCCGGAACAATTGCCAGTCTGAAGTAGTTCGCGCCGAGCAGGAACACCCCGGCGATCACGAAGATAATCCCCATCGCCGTCAAGAGCTCTGTCATTCCTTCTCACCCCCACTTGCGGCAGCGTCTTCGTCCGACGAAAGGACCGTCACATCATCCATATCAAGCCCTTCGGTTGGGTACTTTTGGATTCGCTCAATATCGACTTGGGCCATCCGTTCGAACTCGTCGCGATCATCGAAATACAGCTCCAAGTAATTGCTTACGCGTTCACCCGTCAGATGGGTACTCATGATGACGTAATGCGCCCCTAGGTCGTAGAGTTCGCGGGCATCGTCGATCCAATTCGCCTCGACGAAGACGGTCGTTTTACTCGAGAGCTCCGAGAGTAGCGCTTTGTTCACCTCGGCTTGCATCGTCGAACTCAGGACGAAGGATGCGCGTTTGAGACCCGCAGCCTTGCGGACTTCCGTATGTCTGAAGTCACCATATACGGTGTCGTACCCCTTCTGTTCGAGTTCTTCTCGGTGGGCCGCTTTTCGGTCGACGACGACCAATTGATCGAACTCCCGGTCGAGAATGGGTAACACATTCTTCGTGATTTCATCGTATCCGATGACGACTGCGTGATCGTTGTACTCCGGCAACTCGGCATCAACCTTTTCTTCGGATTCCCAACGACTGAAGAACGGCTGGACGCGGTCGTAGATCTGGTGGTTGTAGTTGATGATGTACACGGAGACACTCATCGTCATCAACGCCATCAGGCTGAGATACCCGAGAATCGGTTCGTCGATGAACCCCGCGGTAATGGCGATACCACCGACCACCAGTGAGAACTCGCTCACCTGAATCATATTCAAGCTTCCGAGGAACGACGTTTCGACGCTGAAGTCCTCGCGATCGATGAGGTAGAACATGATCCAAAAGTTTCCGACCATCAGCACGACCGAGGCGATAATCGCCTCTCTCCAGAAGGCGAACAGGTCTGCGGCTTCGAGCTGAAGGCCGATCGCAACGAAGAATACGAGAATGAAAAAGTCCGTTATGGGCGTAACCCGATCCTCAAGCTCTGTACTGTAAGGCAACTGAGCGATAGACATTCCTGCGAGGAACGCGCCCACCTCAAGAGAGAGGTCCAACTCTTGGGAAATTAAAATAAAGAGGAACGCCCACGCAATCGCGACCAAAAAGAACACGTCCTTGTTATCGGCGACACGGCGGAACAGCTGTGGGAGAAGGTATCGTGACGACGCGAAGGCGATAACTCCGATGAGCGAAATAAGGAGGGTGATCGTGACGATAGTCGTGCCGACCTCTGTCGGTGTCCCGAGTTGACCCGCACCCAACAACGCGAGCACGAAAACGAGATAGATGTCCTGAACGATGAGGACCCCGACATCGATCTTGCCGGGCATTGCCGTGATTTCGTCCTTGTCAGTGAGGATTTTGACGATGATCGGCGTCGCTCCGAAGACCGTTGCCAACGCGATAATGACCGTTTCAGTGAGGGTAAAACCGAGAAACCACGCCACGGCGAATGCGAGCGCAGTTTGAAGAATCGTCTGAAGAACTGCGATATTGACGATCGGCCGGAGGATATCTTTGATATCATCGATCCGCATTTTGATACCGAGCAAAAACAACAGGAAGCCGAGTCCGAGTTCCGCCATCGTCTCTGTGAGCTCTCCCGGAGTGATAACGCCGAATACGGCAGGGCCAAGCAACAGACCGGTCAGGATGTACGCGATGATCGTTGGTTGTCCGGTTTGTTTTGCTATCAACCCGACAACGGCCGCTGCGACGATGATGATGGCGAAGTCAGCAGCAAGTGCGATTTCTGACATAATAAGATGTATAGGTTCGGAGGCGGAGTCGGGTTGAGATAGATTCGAGGGTTAAATAAAACTCAGTATTTAGATCCGAGACTATCGTGATTTTTGCGTTTAATTCGTAAGAACGTCAGCGGACGCTATCGCTTGGGTCTTTCAGCATGGTCCGACCGCTCTCGGTCCGACGACGATCAAGGCTCTCAGTAAATCTGGATGTAGTAATACCTGTAGAGGGCAAAAACACCGATTTCGAGAAACGCAATCAACGCTACGAGGGACCGTCTAGGAGGTGGTACCGAGATCGGTATCGCGAGCGTGTGTGGCTTTCGGTGAAAAACACTAGCCATCATCTATCGGACCACAAGTCTAAGAACGTTGTTTCCAAGTCTCTTGTCGGAGTTTTCCACGTAGCAAAAGCTTATCATGTGCTTACGAACTGTACTCCGCTATGGAGCCTATTGTCAGCGAGTATATTGAAGTGATACCGACGTCGATACAAGTTGTTCTAATTCTCTCATTTTCTTTTGTCGCTGCGAAAATAATTGAATCTGTCGGGTATTATGCACTACATCAGTCTAAAAGACTGGCAACTGGTGAGTACGATCGAATCATTATTGAAGAGCTTCATATTCCATTATATGTAACCGTCTTCCTCGTTGGGGTGTACGCAAGCGCTCAATTACTTCCGGAGGTGGGAATTGGATTTTATATCGCCTCTACTGCGATGTCCATCATCCTTGTTCTATGGTCCTATGCAACAATCCGTGTCGGAGGACGTATTATCGGAGCCAGCAATAACGCTCCAACCGACCGTGAAATCACGCCCATTATCAAAAACGTACTCACGTTCTTCGTTATTCTTGCCGGCTTTTCTCTGCTCTTAGGCATCTGGAACGTCAACATCACCCCGTTTCTCGCATCTGCGGGGATAATTGGAATTGTCCTCGGTATTGCCGCTCAGGACTCGTTGGGCAATTTCTTTAGTGGTATCTCACTGTATTTGGACAAAACGTACAAACTCGGAGACGTGATACAGCTGGAATCGGGCGAACGCGGGACAGTTATTGATATGAGTATTCGAAGCACGACGATACTCACGAGAGATAACATTTCCATTACGGTCCCGAACTCCGAACTGAACTCAAAACAAGTTATCAACGAATCCTCTCCTGTACGCCGTCGACGGATACGACTCGATGTGGGTGTCGCGTACGGGTCGAGCTTACAGCAAGTAAAAAAAGCGCTGCTCGAAATAGCCGAACAGGAGGACTTGATACTCAAAGCACCCGCACCAGCCGTTCGATTTCGGGAGTTTGAAGATTCGGCTATCGTCGCACAGTTACAATGTCATATTGAACACCCGGCGTTACGAGGACGGGCAAGACACTCGTTGATTGAACGGATAGACGAGCGATTCCGCGAGGAAGAGATCAAGATACCGTTCCCCCAGCGTGAAGTATCGTTCTATGAGTCAGGAAACACGGTTCGATTCGAAGAGACCACTGAACAAGTGTCATTTTACGATCCGGAGAGCGAAGGCACAGCGGAACGAAATAATGACGACTAATTCAAACGAAATGAAACACCGCTCGCCGAGTAATACCAGGTGTTCGACTATTTCTGTCGGTTGATCTGAGTTCAACTACTTATATGGAAGCGTCATCGTCTGATTGGGATTCCTCCTCTGGGCCTTGTGATAACCGTTCCACAATTCCTTCACGTACGGTTCGATGCGTTTTGATTCCGCTTCGGATCAGGGCGACGTTGCCAGTTGCGTCTTGAACAATGCGATCCGCCAGAGATCCGCGTAGAATCTTTGATATCGCCTGTTGTTCGGACACTCCAACGCAAACAAACTCGTCACTACCGATATTACTGATAATCGTCGATTCTAGATCACCACCGACTAGCACTCGGGAGTCGTAGTCATCTGGAGCGAGTCCGGCCTGCTCGGCAACAGCGTCGATCGCTATTTGACCTTCTTCATACGGATCTGGCGTCTCTTCATCCGTCTCTCGGTCGTCGACAGAGGGCTGGAAGTTCACCAGTGTGGGAATCTGCCCCTGAATCTGCGCGAACTCAAACGCCCGACGGGCTGCAACTGGTGCGTGCGGTCCCGGACCAGCCAATGCGACAGGGTGACCGATACGTTCTCTCTTGAGATTCACGACAGTGACCTCACAAGGGGCATCTCTAATGATGGGGTCCACGGTCGAGCCGAACACGTAGTCACGCTTCCGTTTCGTCCCGTGCCAGCCGAGAAGCACCTGATTTGCGTCCTCCTCTTCGAGCACCCCCAAAACGATCTGTCCGATGCTTCGACCGACTATCGCCCGTGTTCGCAGGTTAACACCCAGCTCGCCTGCCGCTTCTCGAGCGCTCTCGAAGAGCTCACGCTGCCGCTCGACGCGCTCTTCCTCGAATTGGAGGTTCTGTTCGAGCGCTGTCTGGGACGGCACCTTAATAACATTGAGCGCAATGATTTCGGGCTGCTCGACTTCGGAGTGCGAACGGGCACTGGCTGCGGCAAGCCGCAGTAGGGTTCCTTGTGTTTCCGGATTTGCGATGGGCACGACGACCCTGTATGTTTCCTCCGTGCCTTCCCGCTCGTCCCCGTTACCGACGATCGCATCGCCGACCAACGTATCGTCATCAACGCGTCCTCGTACGTATCCGAAGTACCAGAGAACGCTGAGCGCGATGATACCGATACCGATATACTGTACGATGGGCGCCATCTGAGAGATCACGACGAACGAAAGGATGACGCCCAAGATCGGAACGGCCGGATACAGAAGGCTCGGCATCTCGAACTCGGGGTCGTAGTTTTCCGGTTCCGCTCGTCGGACGACGACGACGGCGACGTGGACGAGCGTATATGAAACGAGGAAGCTGAAACTCGCAACCTCTGCCAACAGGGCAACGATCTCTTCGATCCGGAGTCCGAGACTGATCAGTGCCGCAGTAATAGCGCCCGTGACCATGACCGCACGGTGGGGCGTCCGGAACTTCCGGTGGGTCACGTTCAGCTTGTTGCTCATAACGCCGTCACGTCCCATGGCGAATACCACTCTGGCAGCCGAGAGGATCGAAGAATTTGAACTTGAGATCGCAGCGATTGCCGCAGCAGAGACGATCGCTATGACACCGATCGGTCCCATTGAGATGGCGGCCACGTCGGATACAGGTACGAGTGAACCACCCAGTTCCTGCCAGTTTATAACGCCGGTACTGACGATCATAACGATGACATATAGAATCGACACTGAGACGACCGACAGGACCATCGTCAGCGGAATAAGCCGACCGGGGTCTTTGATCTCTTCTGCAACAGTAGCGATGATTTCAAATCCGAGAAACGTTACAAAAACGATTCCAGTCGTCGCGATAATCCCGCTGGGGCCGGTCGGGGCAAACGGTTCGAGATTGCTCGGATTGATAAAGAAGATCCCGAAGGCGAGATAAATTAGGATAATAACCGTCTCAATTCCGATCATCCAATTCTGGAACGCCCCGGACTCCTCGGTCCCTTTGTAGTTGACGCCGACGAGAAAGAGCAGGCCAACAAGCCCGAGTCCGACGATAAGCACACGTCCAGAGAGGAACGGTAGCGGTTCGACGATGTACTGGCCGAAGCCGATCATGTAGAACGCCGACGCGAACATCAATCCGGTCCACATTCCCCACCCGACGATGGATCCGAAGAGGTCACCTAACGCACGGTTGACGTACACGTAGCTTCCACCGGCAACCGGCATCCCGGTTGCTAACTCGGAAATAGAAAGAGCGGCCAATAAGGCAACAACGCCCGCGATCGCAAACGAAAGGGAACTGGCCGGTCCGGCCCCTTCAGCCGCGATCCCGGGAAGAATGAAAATTCCGGCACCGATCATCGTCCCGCCACCGAGCGTCATCGCTTCGAGGAATCCGAGATTTCGAGCGAGTTCACCCTCTTCAGCAGTCACGGTGTCTCACCCATACTAGCGTGTTTCTCATAAACGTTACTTGTACTACAGTGATAACACTCAGGAATAAAAAAAACCCCAGTCAAACGCATAATATGACACATATAGAACTACACGGTCGCCATACATAATCTGTATTATAAACGGCGGTGAATTATCTATTGATGGATGATTTGAGTAGGACCGTAGGTACTGTTATTATTATGAGCCTCTAATGTATAGTTGTGTTAAAATGGCCGAACCTGCGGAATCCATCCGATTTCAGAGATATAGTCACTGTTCTCTTGGCCATAGTGGTCACTATCGGCGTATTCTCTGTAATTATAGAACATGACTCGTTTGGGGATGTAATCGTAGTACTGTTAGCTGTTACATTTGGATGGATCGCTTGGGCAGTACACAACATTCTCGCGGAACACACCGAATAGGTAGTACTCTATTAGACTGCTACACAGCAGTTGCCAGCGGAAGCCAGATTGTAATCTCGGTACCGCGTGGCTCGCGCTCGTCGACGCGGATCTTACCTCCAGAGTGGTTGATTGTCCCCATGATCCCTCGACAGCGAGGTTGACACGCACATGGGGGTTTTCGCTGTCGTTGTGGATCACAGCGTTGGTCAACAGCTCTTCAATTGCGGCAGCAATCGATCCGGTCGCGGAGACGACGAGCTCTGTCGGGCCTGTAACGTCAACATCTGCGTTGGGCCAGTCATCGGCTGTCTCTTCGGCGAGACCCCGAACCACCTGCCCGATATCTACAGAGGTCGGCTCGCGTGGGTCACTGAGAACAGCTGTAATCTCCCGCGACTTCTCACTCGTCGTCAACAGAGTTTCGGCCCGGTCAACAATGGTGCCGGCAGCGGCTTTGGGTTCGCCCTCAAGATTCCTTTGAAGCTGCTCGCCTCGACCATGGATCACGTTCAGCTCGTTGCGGATATTGTGCCGCAGGATGTTATCAAGTACGTGGAGCTGTCGGGTCCGTTCTTCGAGATCAGTCACG
>NZ_JBHSWW010000014.1:0-24690 GCF_042661865.1 Halorubrum tibetense | reverse complement strand
TCGCCGGGTCGGCAAGCCCGGGCCCGGACGGTCCCTCCGGCGTCGGCGACTCCGTGGCGAGCTCGACGAGCAGGCCGCCAGGTCCGCGGACGTACAGCGAGTGGAAGAAGTGGCGGTCTTTCACCCGGGAGACGTCGAACCCCCGCTCGCGCTCGCGGAACAGCGTGTGCCAGTCGAGCAGCGCCTCGCGGTCCGGAACCCGGACCGCGACGTGATGAAGGGTCCCTGGGCCCTCGCGAACGTAGGGCGCGTCGCGGTCCAGCAGGTCGATCCGCGTCGCCCGCTCGCCCGGCGCACGGTAGCGGATCCGGTCGTCCCGTTCCGCCTCGTACTCGAACCCGAGGGTTTCGAGGACGCTCGCCGCACCGTACGGGTCCGCGGGGAGGCCAGTCGCTCCGTCTATTCCCCGGATCGCCATCGACTCCGGGACTGGCCCGCCGGTCCACTGATCGCCCGCATCCGCGGATTCGACCAGTTCGACCGGGGTCCCCGCGGGGTCGGTCGTCCGCAGGACCCGATCGCCGAACCGTTCCTCGGCGTCGGGTTCCGTCGCGTCGATCCCTCGGGCCGCCAGCCGTTCCCGCCAGTGCTCCAGCGACCCCGGCGGCACCGCGAGCGAGACGGTTTCGTAGCTCGGTTTCCCGATCCGTCCCGGGTCCCCCGTGGGGTCCGGGAAGACGGTGAGCACGGACCCGGGGCGGCCGGCACCGGCCCCGAAATAGAGGTGGTGCTGGAGGACGTCCTCGTAGTTCACCGTCGTTCGGAGCAGGCGGAGTCCCAGCGCTCCCGCGTAAAAGCCGACGGCAGCGTCCGCGTCCCCGACGATACCCGTCACGTGGTGGATCCCGGGCGTTCGAGCGGTCACGCTCGATGTTCGTCGGGTGACGGCAAATCGGTGTCGGCTGCGGCGGTCGATCGAACCGCCGTCGGACGCCTATCGAGCGACCGGTCCGGCCGACGCGACGTCGACGGATCAGATCGCGGCGAGCAGCAGTAGGAGCAACACCACCACGCCTACCGCGACCGCCACGGTTAGCTTCGGGTTCTCGAGCGGTTTCCGGTAGAACGGCATCGCCTCGTACTCCGCGGCGAACGCCGCGCGGTTGGCCTCGTCGTAGAAGTGTTTCGTCGCGAAGAAGAACTCGCCGGTCGTCGAGCATCCGGTACACACTGGTTCGCCGACGAGCCGCTCTTCACGGACGTGGTCGTCGCAGTTGAGGCTCCCGCAGTTCGCACAGTAGGTGATCGGTTCGTCCGGTTCGATCCCGCCGTTCTCCCCCGCTGTCTCACAGTTGACGCAGGTCCCGAACTCGTCGTGCAGCGTCACGCGCCTGTCGCCGTTCGTGACGAACGTGTGGTCGTACTCGTACTCGCCCAGCTCGGTCGTCGTCGTCGCCTCCGGGCGGTACACGGGGTCGACGGCAAGCACTCGAACGTCGGACGCACGGGGCGTACAGGTCTTCGTGTAGGTGACGTTGTTGTCCCCCGTGTACCGGACCGTCCGCTCGTGTCGGTCGCGCTGTCGCTCGGTCACCCAGTCGACGTACTCGGACTCGGTCCGACCGAAGCGTTGGACTTCGACGGCGTCGAATCGCGGGTCGACCGGGCTATCGGGGCTCCCGTCCGACCGGTGACCGCTCCCGTCGCCGGGTGTCCCGAGGGGAGTCTCGTCGGCATTCGTGATCTCGAGGTCGCCCTGGTCGTCGAAGCGGTCCCGTGGCAGCGGAGTGCGTCCGTTCGATCCGTCGGCGACGAGTCGGGCGACGTCCCCCGACAGTAGCGACGGCCCGTCCCGGTCGGCCGAGACCGCGAGTCGCTCGCGCTCGAAGACGGAGTGGATCACGCCGACGCTCGTCTCGAACGTCGCGTCCACCTCCGTCTCGACGAGGAGGCACGGGGCGAACGACAGCCGCGCGGTCGGCTCGGGGAGGGTATCCGGGGAGAGGTTCTCGACGGACGCGGCGGCCGCGTCGCGTTCGGCGACGGCGTCGTCGACGTCCTCCGGCGGTGGAAGCGCCTCGTCACACAACACCTCGATCCGGCCGCTGTACAGGTCCATCCCGATCGACTCGCCGATCTCGCGGAGTCGTCGCCCGTCGAGGAGGTCGATGTCGACGTCGTCAGGGGCCGAAGAAACCCGTTCCGCGTACTCCTCAGCCGGCCCGGTGAACCGCCCGGTCGTCGCCACCATCCCGCGAACCGGACCGTCGTAGTCGTAGGTTCCGACCGCGGAGTGGAGCTTCTGGACGACCGGCCGTCCGACCGTGTCGGTGTGTTTGCACTCGACGACGACGCCGACCGGTGCTCCGGGCCCGGAATCGTCGACCATCGTCACGTCGCGTCCCTCGTCGGCGGTCCGGACCGCTTGGCGGACGTTCGCGTACCCCTGATGGCGGAACACCGCCACCATCAGCTCCTCGAACTCGAACCCCGACAGGTCGTCAAGCAGCGTCGGCACGGTCGGATCCGGGCGGCGATCCGCAAAACCGTTCCGGTCGGACGGATCGACGGTTCCGACGGCCGTCTCTCGGCACAGGGGCCCCTCGGTGGAGGCCGCTTTTCCTTCCGTGATCCCGGGGCGTTCGCGCCGGACGCGGGCCAAAACGGTTTTGAGTGTGCACACTGTTAACGAACTATATGAGTGTGAACCGGGGGGCGGACGTGACGTTTCGGCTCCCGAGCGAGGCCTCGCTCGGGGCCGACTGTACCAGCCTCTCGTGTGAGCTGACGGCGATGGCGACCGAACCGGGAGTCGTCACCGCGGTCGTCATCGCCGGGCTCGTCGCCTTCGTCGCGTTCGCGTACGTCAGGGACGCGAAAGCGTGTTGCCGGCGCGAGCGACGCCGCGTGATCGACGAGCGGGACGCGTTCGAGGAGTTCGCCGAGCGCGTCTCCGGGCTCGATCCCGCTCCGGTCGACACGGCTGGAGGCGGTTTCGACGGTCCGGTGATCGGCGCTCACCGGACCGGAAGCGCGAGGGCACCCGGTGACATCAGACTGCGGAACGTGCTGAATACCTACCGAGACACCGTGATGTCGCTCCCGCACTACACCCAGGAGTACGACGAGAGCGTCGCGGAGAGCCTCGCGGCCGAGCTCGGCCCCGACACGACGACGTCGCTGGCGACCAACGGGACGCTCTCTCCGGCGTTGCAGTCGACGCTCGTCGACCGGGGACAACAGGCCGCACGGGCCCGAACGTCGCTCGCCGACGCCATCGACGAGGAGCTCGACGACCTCGCCGACGTGGAGACGACACTCACCGAGATCGACCGACAGCGGAGTCGGCTGAACGAGCATCTCGACGGGATCCCGAGGGGGTCCCGCGTCGACGCCTCGATAGACGTCTGGGAACGGCTGGGTGGTCTCGAACGCCGGTGTGACGACGCGGCGGCCGATCGACAGGCCGCGCTCCGAAACCCACCGATGGTCATTGAGGGAGCCGGCGACGAGTCCGACCCGACGTTCCGCGAATACCTGTACGATCCGATGGACGGTCCGCAGCACCCAGTGTTGGCGTCGATCGCGTCGCTGGCGGACCGGATCCGTGCGGACCGCTCGCGAGTCGCTCGTCGGGTGGGCGACGGCTGTTAATCGTCTTGCGGATCGCCTCGATCACACTGGTGATCCGATCCACTGTTCGACGCCAGCGATGGTGCGTGGGATGCCAGTAGCGAGGGTAACGTGTCCGTCGTGTGGCCGCCTCGAATGTAAGCGTCGCACAGCTTCATTACGGTCGATCGCGGACGTGTAGGTATGGCAACGAATCACGGGGATGGGGCGTCGGACCTGCTCGACCACGTTCTCGTTCCAGTCGCCAACCGAAAGGACGCACGGGTAACTGCGGCCGAATTACGACGACACTCTCCAGCGCACGTTACAGTCGTTTACGTCGTCCAAACGACCACGGGAGCACCGGACAAGATCCCGGCCTCCTACTCCGAAGAGATGGCCGCGGAGTCGTTCGACGCGTTCCGCGAGCGTTTTCCGGACGCCGACGACCACCTCACGTACGGCGACGACGTGGTCGAAGCGATATTTTCCGCGGCCGACGGGATCGATGCGACCGCGATCGCGTACCGAGCGCGTGAGGGGAACCGCCTCATGCAGTTCCTGTCCGGCGACCTCTCGTTACGACTGGTGACGGAGGCCGAGCTCCCCGTGATCGCGTTGCCGAGAGCGGAGGGGCCGGAGTCGAACTAAGCCCGTCTCAGCGGGTCAACGGAGTTCGTTGATGGATGCCCGCTGTCGGGGTCCACGTACACGCTCACCGAGCGTGAAGCGGCTCCCGCAACGCCCACGAGTCAGTCGTCGGGTCGAGTCGGTGGGGTTCCGCGCCGCGCTCGGCCACCACCCCGGCGTGGTACAGCATCGCTTTCAGCTGGAAGACGGTCGGCGAGTGGAACACCGCCCCGTCGGCGAGCTCGCTCCTTCGTAGTTCCCCGTCCGCGTCGAGCACACGCTCGCGCACGCCCCCCGTTCCGCGGATGAACAGCTCGACGGTGAACGTCGGGTGGTGGACGTGGAGCCACTCGACGAGGTCGACGAGCGACGGCGCGGCGATCCCGTCGTCGAACATCGTCTGGAGCTCCTCGACGAGCAGCTGTGTCGCCGGGTACTGCCAGAGCACCCGGCGCGTCAGCAACCCCCACTGTGGGGCGACCGTGATGAACCGCTTCCGCGAGCGCTTCCAGTCGTCGAACGCCTCGAGTGCCGTCTCGACGGACGCGTATCGGTTCACCGCGAACCGGACGACCTCCTCGCCGAGCGGGGTCAACACCGCTCGATCGGGTCGCTCATCGACCAGACCGAGGAACGACGCCCCGCGTTTCGCGCCGTCGACCGCACCGACGACGTGCGTCGTGAGTACGTCACGGGTGTCCGCCGGATGGTACAGCGCGAGCGCGTAGCCGAGGTAGTTCTTCGGATGGTTCAGCCCGAACGATTTCTCGGCGACCCCCTGTGCGGTCGCTTGGAACCGGATCGCCGCCGCCTCGTTCGACGTCCGATTTCCGACCACGCGGGGGACCTCAAGCGCGGCGACGCCACCGTCCTCGTGGACACCGAGGACGCCGACGTTGAGCTCGCGTGCGAGCGTGCGGTCCGACTGCGAGACGGCGTCGACGGGCGCGGCCACGTACGCCGCGTTCGCCTCGTGGAGCCGGTCGTACGCCTGGATGACGCCGCGCTCGACGTCGGCGGCCGCGGTCGCGGTGTGGCCCTTCGCTTCGACGGCAACGAGAGGCGGATCGTCGCCGAGCCGGTCGACGGCGAGGAGATCGGACTCGAGAGCGCCGACGCCGACGAGGTCCGGGTAGCCGCTGCCGACCCGAACGTGATTGAACGGGGTGAGCCGCGACCGGAGCTCCTCGTCGATCGGTCGGTCCGAGAGCCACTCGTCGGTCGCGAACTGCGTGTCCGTGACGGCGTACGCGTTCGATCCGTCGATATCCGGAAAGAGACGGTGTTTCGCATGTGCGAGAACCCGGGGCTCTGAAAGTGACACCGCGCTACCCATACGCCGCGCTCGTCGGCGAGCGGCATGAACGTTCGGTCCACGTGGTTTATAACCTTCAGCGGAATACTGAGGTCGTGGTGGCAATGACGAGATGTTACCCCCACTGAGCCCCGTGTGACGATCAGTTCCGACCGAGCCACCACGCTTCCGACGGACCGAGAGCGACGCGTTCGTCCGCTCGCGTCGGCTACTCCTCGTAGATCATCTCGACGTCGTCGGCGAACCGATCGAGGATGTTCCGTCGCTTCTTCTTCATCGTCGGCGTGAGGAGGTCGTTTTCCTCGGAGAACTCCTCGGGAACGAGCCGGAACTTCTTGATCCGCTCGTAGGGTTCGAACTCCTCGTTCACGCGATCGACCTCCTCCTGGAACCGATCACGGACTCGATCGTCACGGCAGATCGCCTTTCGCTCCTCCGGGAGGTCGATCCCCCGCGTCTCCGCCCACGAGGCGACCCGCTCGAAGTTGGGGACTAACAGCGCCGAGACGAACTTCCGCGAGTCACCGAGGACGACGCACTGTTCGACGAACTCGTTGGCGGCGAAGCGGTCCTCGATCGGGCCGGGCGCGACGTTCTTCCCGGTCGACAACACGAGCAGCTGTTTGGCGCGCTCGCGGAACGCGATGTAGCCGTCGGGACGCAGCTGGACGATGTCGCCGGTACGGAACCACGGATCGTCCGGGTCGCCCTCGCGGTCGGACGGAGGCGTCCCCGCCGTAACGGCGTCGCCCGGGAGTGCGTCCGCGGGGGTGAACGCGTCCGCGCTCGCGTCCGGCCGGTTCCAGTAGCCGTCGGCGACCTGCGGGCCGCGAACGAGTAACTCGCCGACATCCCCAGGGATGCCCGCGACTTCCTCGCCGACCATTCCGCCGTCGATCGCGACCTCGGTGTCGACCACTGGGGGCCCGATCGTCCCGACCTTCGGTTCCTCTGGCGGGTTGACGCTGATCACGGGCGAGGTCTCCGTGAGCCCGTACCCTTCCAGGATGGGGAGGTCCATGGCGTGATACAGCGCGCACAGCTCCGCCGACAGCGACCCACCCCCGGAGATGAAGAAGTCGACGTTGCCGCCGATCGCCTCGCGGACCGAGGAGAAGACGAGTTTGTCGGCGAGGGATCGCTTCGCGTCGAGGATCGTCCCCGGGTTCGCCGTCTCGTGGTGGGTTTGGCCGACCTCGACCGCCCACTCGAAGATCCGCTGTTTCACGCCCGACTCGGACGCCTGTTCACGGATCGCGTCGTAGAGCTTCTCGTACACTCGCGGGACGCTCGTGGTCGTCGTCGGCCGGACCAGCTGGAAGTCGTCGCGCAGCGTGTCGGGGCTCTCGGCGTATCCGACCGTGGCCCCCGCCGCGAACATCATGTAGTGACCGGCCATCCGCTCGAAGACGTGTGCCAGCGGGAGGAACGACAGCGTCGTCGTCTCCGTCGAGATCCCCGGCGCGTCGGGGTCACGGTCCGGGCGGTCGCCGAACCGCTTGTAACACTGGTTGACGTTCGTGCGGAAGTTGGCGTGGGTGAGCCGGACGCCTTTTGGCTGTCCGGTGGTACCCGAGGTGTAGATGAGGCTTGCGAGGTCGTCCATCGCGGTCGCGTCGAGCCAAGACTCGTAGGCGTCCGCGTCGAAGGCGTCATCGCCGAGTGCGTGGACGTCCCCGAGCGTGTACACGAGATCGGATTCGGTAGTGTCCAGTCCATCGGTGTCGACGTCGTCCATCGTGACGATCGCGTCTAACGCGTGGTCGAGGTCATCACGGACCGCGATGATCTCGTCGAGGAGCGTTCGGTTCTCGGCGACGACGACGGTCGCTTCCGGGTCCTCGAGGAGGTACCGGAGCTGGTCGGGCGAGGAGGAGGCGTAGACGGTCGTGACGACCGCACCGGCCGAGAGCGCCGCGAAGTCCGCCTGTGCCCACTCCATACGGGTTCCCGCGTAGATCGCGACCCGGGTGTCGTCGTCGACACCTACCTCGCGGAACCCGGCGGCGAGGCGTCTGATGATGGACCGGGTCTCGGCGTACGTGAGGTCGGCGTACGCCCCTTCGGGGGCCGGATCGACGACTCCCTCGGTGACGAGCGAACGGTCGTAGATCCCACCTTTATACTGCTGGGCGATCCGGTCCGCGTTCCGCTCGGCGGACCGCTCGAACGTCTCGGGGAGCGTCTCGCGGGCGACGACGTCGTCCACGAACTCGCGTTCGGCCTCCTGCCAACTCATACCGACTGCGAACCCCCGAACCATCATAAACGATCCGGTGGTTGTTCGTTTGTTTCCGGGATCCGAGCGCTTCTACCCCACCACTCAGCCCCTTGGAGTCCGCATTCCTGGTTTCCGAGAGCCCGTTGTCGCGGCGTCGGACGGTCACGGATGCCGAATCCGGGGCACCGATGTCGCCGCCGGTACGGGATCCCTCCACGTCCCCGTCGGCGACCCATCGGTCCGGCCGTTCGCTCGGCCTCGACCGAGCGATAACAACTGGTCGACACGTAGTTTTATATTCGATTTGTTTATACCTCCAAACATGTCAAACGAATATGCCCCCGACCGCTCCGACTGGTACGCAACGCGAGCCGGACGGACGTTGTACTGGGGGCTCATCGTCGCGACCCTGCTCTCGGTCGCGGTCTCGACGGCGGGGTTTCCCGCCTTCCTCGACGAGACCGTGCCCGTGTCGCTGCCCGACGTAGAAACGACGATCCCGCCGTACGTGTACCTCTTCGGCTTCCTCGGCGCGACCGTGTACGCGTTCACGACGTTCGCTCGGCGCTTCGACGAACACGGTCGGTATCGGCTCAAAGTGTTCAGCCGCACGGTCGCCGCACTCCCGCTCGTCGCCGGCGTCTACCTCCTCGCGTTCGCGTTTCTCGGATTTGGAACGGAACCCGCGATGTCCGGAGATCCGACGAACGCGGTGGCCCGCGAGCGGGTCATCGCGGGGCTCGTCTTCTTGGCCGGACTGTACGTTAGTACGACCCTCCTCGCGCTCGAAACCGTTGCGAACCGGCTTCTCGGGGTGGATCAGGACGGTGGCGACCGAGCCCGAAGCTCGGTGCAGGGAGCGGCGCGAAGCGAGAGCGACGGCGGTGAGGACAGCGACGACGGCGACGGCGAGACCGGCGACTCCCCGGACCGACGCGATACGTGACTCGCTCGGATTGCTCCGAGGTGCGCCCCACTCCGAGGGTTTAATTCCGGGAGCGCGCGAGGGAGGTGTGTGGACCCCCACCGGATCCCTGCCGAGTTCCCGGCCCCGACGTTCCGCGGGACACAGGAGCAGGCGCTCGCCGACATCCGCGACGCGTTCGATGCCGGCAACGACGTCGTCTTGGTGCGCGCCCCGACCGGCAGCGGCAAGTCGCTGCTCGCGCGCGCCATTATGGGTGCGTCGGCGACGGTCGAGGAGACCGCGCCGAACGAAGCGACCGGAGCGTACTACACCACTCCGCAGGTGTCACAGATCGACGACGTCGAGCGGGACGACCTGCTCGACGACTTCGCGGTGATCCGCGGGAAGTCGAACTACGACTGTGTCCTCCCCGGCGAACACGACACGCCGGTCACGCGTGCGCCGTGTGCCAGACAACAGGGATTCGACTGTTCGATCAAACACCGGTGTCCGTATTTCTCCGACCGGGCGATCGCCTCCGGAAACCGGTACGCCGCGATGACGCTCGCGTACTTCATGCGTACCGCCGGCTCGGAGGTGTTTCGGAAGCGCGATGTCGTCGTGATCGACGAGGCCCACGGGCTCGCCGAGTGGGCGGAGATGTACGCGACCATCGAGCTCTCCCCCGAGCGCGTCCCCGTCTGGGACGAGGTCGGCGTGCCGGACGTCACGGCCGACACTCGCGGCGACGAGGACGTGCTCGACCGCACCGCCCGGTTCGTCGAGACGCTTCGAGGGGTCACGGAGCGAGCGAAAGACGAGCTCGTCGGTCGGCCGGAGCTGAGCCGCGAGGAGGTCGCTCGACGGGACCGGTTACAGGAGCTTCGCTCCGAGCTCGGCTGGTTCCTCGAGGACTACCGGGACCCCGACTCGCCCACGACGTGGGTCGTCGATCAGCCGGACGGCGACGGCTCGCCGATCGCGATCAAACCCCTCGATCCGGCCCGTTACCTCACACACACGGTCTGGGAGCGTGGAAACCGATTCGCGCTGTTGTCCGCTACGATCCTCTCGAAGGAGGCGTTCTGTCGGGGTGTCGGGCTCGATCCGTCGAACGTGGCGCTCGTCGACGTCGAACACACGTTTCCGCTGGAGAACCGACCGCTGTACGACGTGACACAGGGCCCGATGACGTACGAACACCGTGACGAGACGGTACCGAAGATCGCCCGGCTGATCGTCCGACTGATGGCGAATCACCCCGACGAGAAGGGGCTGATACACGCACATTCCTACGACATCGCCGGACGACTCGCCGAGCGCCTCGGGGAGTTCGGGGTCGCCGCTCGGGTCCGTCGCCACGACCGGTCGAACCGCGACGCGGAGCTGGAGGCGTGGAAGGCGAGCGCGGACCCGGACGTGTTCGTCTCGGTGAAGATGGAGGAGGCATTGGACCTCCGCGACGACCTCTGCCGCTGGCAGGTCGTGTGTAAGGCACCGTACCGAAACACGAACGACTCCCGGGTCGCCCGGCGCCTGGCCGACGATCAGTGGGCATGGTATCATCGGACCGCGTTGCGGACCGTCATCCAAGCGTGCGGACGCGTCGTGCGTGCACCCGACGACTACGGGGCAACGTACCTCGCGGACGACTCGCTACTCGACTTGTTCGACCGGGCGGCCACCGACACGCCTCCATGGTTCCGCGACCAGATCGACGCGATGACGACGCCGACGCTCCCCGAGTTCGATCCCGCCGCCGCGCTCGGGGGGATCGACGCCGAGCCGTCCGGACCGGGGCGTGCAGGACGGGGGAGGGAAGGTCGTCGGGACCGGTCGATGTCGACAGGCGGATCGGGCAGCGACGCCGGATCCCGGTCAGAGCCGTCCTCGTCGAGCGGTGGTGGCGGCAACACGTCGGGCGGCAACCGGAAACGGTCCGGGACCGACACCGACCCGAAAAAGAACCATCCACTCTCGGACGTCTGGGGCGACGGCTAACGACGGGGGAGGGGCACCGGAGACGCGAGAGACCGTCTCGGTGTGTCAGATGATGCTAACGCCCCACGCGACCATGGAGCTCACCATGAGAAACGCGAACAACAGGGCGATTATCTGCTGTCTGTCCATACCGGACGTGGGCTATAAGGACTCATAATTCCTGCGGGTCCACCCCGAGTCCCGACCTTCGTGGTCCGCCAACTACCAATCGTCGTGAAGCCCGACGCTTGGATCGGCCGGCGTCATTATATCGTCCCTGCTTGCTGTATGTTACATATTATCGTATAAGGTGTTTCATGGTCCTGAATGAATTAGTAAGGTTCATAACCGTTCATGGAGGATAGGTGGATATGGCAACGAACGGGCTGTCGAGTGCGCTGACGCTGTACGGTGCGCGAACGCTGACGCTCTCGCAGGCGGCGGCGCAAGCAGGGCTCAGCGAGGACGAGTTCGTCCGCCAACTCGAACGCCGCGGTATCGAGGTCACGGAGTCCGAGCGCGCGGCCGTCTCGGCCGGCGACCACACCGCTCGCGCCGACTGACCGACAGGCCAGCCCCGAACGACGATCGGATCACCTGCGTTCTAGATCCTCGTTCGCCTCTCGATTTCCCCGCTAGTGACCGCCGAGAGCGACGGCCCTCGCCGAGACACTACTCGCCACCTCAGAGCCGATCGCGCTCTTACTCTCCGCCCTCGTCCCGAGGAACGAGGTGGATATCGCCGCCGTGCTCGAACGCCAAGACGGTCTCGGCGTCGTCGTCGACGAACGAGGGGTTCGAGACGGTCCGTGCCTCGTACGTCTCCGGGTCGAGGACCTGTATCGCGTGCTCGTCTTCGACCGTCACGACGGTCGTCTCGGCGGCGTCCTCGCGGCTCCCGAGCCGCGTCGCATCCGGAGATGCGCCCTCCTCGAACGGGGCGCTGTACGGGTCGCCGTTCGCGAGTCGAACCCCTCGAAGACGGCCTGAGACGCCCGTGACGAGTACGGGGCCGTCGCCGTCTTCGGGGTCGAGGATCTCGCCGACGGCGTACCGTGGGAGCCGAACCGCGAACGTCACCCGGTACACCTCGTTACCGTCGCCGTCCTCGGTGACGAGCGTCGGATACGACTCGTAGCTGCCGCCGAGCGCCTCCGTGATCCGTCCCGCGACGTTCTTGGCGAGCCGGTTCGAGGAGAGCTTCACGTTCGGCCCGTCGTCGGTGGATTTCACCTCGGTGATGAACGCCTCCCGGTCGCCTTTCGCCTCCTGATCGGCGACGTACGACTCGGCGATCTCGAGCGCCTCCGCGCGCTCTTCGGGTCGCAGGTCCCGCCCGTCCGCGCGCACCTGGACGACCCCCGCGTAGTAGCCGCCGGCGATCCGGCCACAGCGGTCACAGGTCCCCCGCGATATCTTGACCGGGACCGTCACCTCGGCCGACCGAAGTGTCCCGCGGACAACGCCCGAGAACCGGCAGTGCATCCGGATCGTGTTCTCGTCGACTTGTTCGGGCTCGACGCCCCACTCCACGTCCTCCACGTCGACGTGGACCCCGAGCGCCTCAGCGACCTCGTCGACGGCGATATCGGTGTAATCGCGCGCTCCAACGTCACGCCAAGAGTCGCCGCGGCGGACCGCCCCACAGCCCGAGCAGACGAGCACCTCGATCCGGTCCGGCGCGTCGACGAGCTCGAACTTCGCGAAGTAGCAGTCGTCACACAACAGCGCGTCCCGACCGCCCGGATCCCCCGGAAGAGTGTCGCGACGCTCCGGGACGGCGTCGCCACACCGGGGGCAGAACTTCCGCGACTCGCTCATGGCACACGCTACGACGCTGCGCCGTTTAAACAGCCCGGAGCGTGGCTCCCGACCTCCGTATTCGACCCTTCCCCTCCGAAATCGTTTTTCGCCCGGGACGAGAACGCGTGTGTATGAGCGGGAACCCCGACGACGAACGACTCGAAGAACTGCGCGAAAAGAAGATGGAAGAGCTCCGCGAGCGCCAGCAGGGAGACGGCGACGCCGAGGCTCGCGAGGAGGCCCAACAGCGCGCAGAGGCCCAGCAGGAGGCCGTCCTCAAACAGTACCTCACTGACGGCGCGCGCCAACGACTCAACGCGGTCGAGATGTCGAAACCCGAGTTCGCAAAGCAGGTCAAACAGCAAGTCGCGGCGCTCGCACAGAGCGGCCGCGTTCAGGGCCGTATCGACGAGGACCAGATGCGTGACCTGTTGAAGGAACTCCAGCCCGAACAGCAGAGCTTCGACATCCGGCGGCGGTAGATGGAGCTCGCGCTTCTGTACAGCGGGGGGAAAGACTCCTCGCTCGCCGCCACCCTGCTCGATCGGTTCTACGACGTCCGGTGTGTCACGGGGAGCTTCGGGCTCACCGACGACTGGGAGCACGCCGAGCGGGCCGCGACCGAGCTCGGCTTCCCGTTCGAGCGCGTCGCACTCGACCGTGCGGTCGCCGAGGAGGCCGCCGAGCGAATGCTCGACGACGGCTACCCCAGAAACGGGATCCAGCGCGTCCACGAGCACGCGTTGGAGACGATCGCCGAACACGACGTCGACGCGATCGCCGACGGGAGCCGGCGCGACGACCGGGTTCCGACCGTCTCCAGAGCGCAGGCACAGAGCTTGGAGGACCGCCACGGCGTGGACTACATCTCGCCGCTCTCGGGGTTCGGGCGACACGCGGTCGACCGCCTCGTCGAGGCGACGTTCGAGGTCGAACAGGGACCGAGCGAGGAGGTCCCGAAAGCCGACTACGAGGACGAGCTTCGCGCGCTCATCGCCGAGGAACACGGCGAGAAAACGGTCGCCGACGTGTTCCCCGCACACGACCAGACATACGTTCGCGGCCGGAGTGATTGAGACGGGGGGCGCGGCCGAGCGGGGGTGAGGACGCTCCCGAAAGGATGGTTTCAAGCGGCCGCTCGCCGAAGTCGTCTCCATGTACGACGGACTCAAGGGGTTCCGCGATTTTTACCCCGGGGAGCAGTCGGCCCGCCGGCAAGTCACCGACGCGATCGAAGACGCCGCCGGACGGTACGGCTTCCGCGAGATCGCGACCCCGGCGCTCGAACGGACGGAGATGTACGTCGACAAGTCCGGGGAGGAGATCGTCGACGAGCTGTACGCCTTCGAGGACAAGGGAGGGCGGGAAGTGTCGCTCACGCCTGAACTGACGCCGACGGTCGCCCGGATGGTCGTCGCGAAGGGTCAAGAGCTATCGAAACCGATCAAGTGGATGTCGACCCGACCGTTCTGGCGCTACGAGCAGGTCCAGCAGGGCCGGTTCCGGGAGTTCTATCAGACGAACATCGATATCTTCGGTTCGTCGGCCCCCGAAGCCGATGCCGAGGTGCTCGCGGTCGCCGCCGACGCCCTGACCGACCTGGGACTCACCGCCGACGACTTCGAGTTCCGCGTCTCACACCGAGACATTCTCGGCGGGCTAGTCCGCTCGCTGGCAGCCGACCCGGAGACGGTCGACACCGAGGCCGCGATCCGCGCGGTCGACAAACGCGCGAAGGTCGACGACGGCGAGTACTTCGGGCTCCTTTCGGACGCCGGGCTCGACCGCGCGACCGCCCGCGAGTTCGACGACCTCATCACGGATGTCGAAACGGTCGACGACCTCGACGCGGTCGCCGAGGCGGGCGGTGCGGACGTCGAGGGGGCCGTCGAAAACCTCAGGAACGTGCTCGCCGCGGCCGACGATCTCGGCGCGGGCGAGTTCTGTGACGTGTCGCTGACGACCGCTCGGGGACTGGACTACTACACCGGCGTCGTGTTCGAGTGTTTCGACTCCACCGGAGAGGTGTCTCGCTCCGTCTTCGGCGGCGGGCGCTACGACGACCTGATCGAGAGCTTCGACGGTCAGCCCACCCCCGCAGTGGGGGTCGCGCCCGGTCACGCTCCGCTCCAGCTGCTGTGTCAGCGCGCCGGCGTCTGGCCGGAGGAGTCGCTGTCGACGGACTACTACGTGCTGTCAGTCGGTGAGACGCGCGCCAAAGCCGCGGAGATCGCGTCCGGGCTCCGCGATCTCGGACACGTCGTCGAGGGCGACGTCGCCGACCGCTCGTTCGGTGCACAGCTCGGCTACGCCGACTCGATCAACGCCGAGACGGTGATCGTCGTCGGAGAACGAGACCTCGCGAACGGCGAGGTGACGGTAAAGGACATGGCGAGCGGGGACGAGACGACCGCACCGGTCGAGGAGTTCCCGCCGGAATCGGGACGGCCGACCTACGAGGACTACGAGTAGCGGGTCGAGAGTCGACATCACGGCGGTCGACGGACGCCTCAGGCGACGTCGATCCGACCGAGGAGCGTCTCCGTCGCCGCCTCGTCGAACCGCATCGGCCGCCGCCACCACGGTCCGTTCCCCGAATCGCTCGATAGATCGGTGACCAGACGGTTCGCCGTCGCGCCCCCTTCCGGGGCGCTCAACGGGACCACTCGGTCGAAGAGCCCGGACGCGTCGGGGTCGCCGTCGACGACGACCCGCGCGTCGAACGGGTCGCGTTTGAGGTGGGCGTTGGTCGAGACGAGATCGCTGGCTTCCGTGCGATCCGGTCCGTCGAGCACGCGATCGACGCGGAGGCCGGCGAACAGGTACGCACCCCACTCGGGAGCGAGGTCGTCGTCGACGGCTCCGGGCTCCGGCGTCGCGGAGCACCCGTCGCCGACCGGTCCGTCCCAGCCCGCGGGCCGGAGCGTCAGCGTCGCGTAAAACAACAGCCAGTCGTCCGGTTCGAGCGTCGCGATCGGTCCCGACTTGATCGCGTACGGATCCCCGTACGTTGCAGCGTCCCGCCCGTGGACGGTTGCGAACTCCGGATCCATGTGGACCGGTGTCCCGTAGAGGTCGTCGGGGAGCGAAAACGGGAGGTCGAGGTCGGCGTACGTCGGTAGCGGTTCGTCAACGGGATAGCGCTCGCGCGGGAGCGTCTCCGCCGACTCCGGGATCGGGACGTAGGCGAACGATCCGTCCGGGTAGACGGGGCCACGGAACCCCGGCTCGTTCGTGTTGGCGGCGACGTTGACGGCGACGGCACGGGGCACGATCCGGCGGTTCGGTTACTTCGACGCTCCGGATGGCTGGAGGTCGCGCTGGAACTCGTCGAAACGTTCGAGCTCGTCGTCGAGCTCGTACTCCAGTTCGCGCTGGTCGCCGCGGTTGACGAGTCGACCGTCCTCCAACTCCTCGGCGACGTCCTCCCAGCCGGGTTTCACGCGGATACTTCGTGCCGGTGTCCCGACGACGACGTGATGGTCCGGGACATCACCCTGGACGACAGCCCGCGCACCGACGACGCTGTTCTCGCCGACACGGCAGCCGGCACGGACCATCGCGTCGTAGGTCACGCGGGCGTCGTCACCCACGATCGTGTGGTAGTTGCGGACCGTCGTCTGGTCGACGAGGTCGTGGTCGTGGCTGTACAGATGGACGCCGTCGGAGATCGACGCCCGGTCGCCGATCGTCAGCTTTCCACGGTCGTCGAGGTGGACGTCGTCGTGGATCACGACGTTGTCGCCGACTTCGATGTTGTGACCGTACGTGACGGAGATCCCTTTGAAGAACCGACAGTCGTCGCCGCACTCGGCGAACAGGTGGTTTCCGAGCATCTGGCGGAACCGGAGCGCGAACTCGACGTTGTCGGCCATCGGCGTGGCGTCGAACTGTCGCCAGAGCCACTGGAGGTGTTTCGAGCGCTGGAAGCGGTCCTCGTCCTTCTCGGCGTAATACTCCGACTCCAGCGTAGCGTTACACGGGTCGTACCCCTGTAGACGGACCCGTTCCGCCTTCGAGACATCGGCACCGTTCTGCCACGCCTCCCAGCGGTCGCGGTCGCCGTGTAAGTCGATCAGCGTGTCCCGAACGACCTCACAGGTGTCCTCCTCGGAGGCGAGTCGCTCGTCCACCTCGTCGACGAACGCTTGCACCGACGCCTCCGTGGCGTCCGGTAGGGACACGTGTCGCTTTGTCATCGTCGAACGTTCGATGCCGATCCACAAAGGGATTCGGTTGTGCGTCGTCGCCCGTATCCGTCCGCGGGGGATCGCCGGTCATCGAAGTCGACCGCGCCGGATAAGTGTACCCATCACTAACCGAGACGCATGCAGTACCGCGAACTCGGAAGCTCCGGCGTCGAGGTCTCGGAAGTCGGCTTCGGCGCGTGGGTCGTCGGCACCGACTGGTGGGGGGACCGCTCGGACGAACAGGCCGTCGAAATGGTCGAGACCGCGCTCGACGCGGGCGTCACGTACATCGACACCGGCGACGTGTACGGCCACGGCGACAGCGAGCGGATCGTCGGCGAAGCGATCGCGGGCCGCCGCGACGAGGTGACGCTGTCGACGAAGGTCGGGTACGACTTCTACGACAACCCGCAGGCCGGCCACGGCGAGCTCCCGAAAGAGCTGAACGAGGAGTACCTTCGCGAGGCGCTCTCCGCCTCGCTCGACCGGCTCGATACCGACTACGTCGACGTTCTCCAGCTCCACAACGCGAACGTGAGCGAGGTGACGCCCGAGGTTCGTGACCTCCTCCGCGAGTGGAAGGCGGAGGGGCGTGTCCGGGCGCTCGGCTGGGCGCTCGGTCCCTCGATCGGCTGGCTCGCCGAGGGCGACGCCGCCGTCGAGTACGACGAGTTCGACGCGGTCCAGACCGTCTTCAACCTCTTCGAACAGGAGCCGGGTCGTCACTTCATCGACACGATCCGGGAGACCGGCTCGGAGACGTCGGTTATCGCGCGCGTGCCGCACTCCTCGGGACTGCTCAACGAGCAGGTCACGCCCGACACCGTCCTCGAGGACGGCGACCACCGTTCACACCGGCCGAAGGAGTGGTACGAGGCGGGCTGGGAGAAGGTGGAGGCGATCCGCTTCCTCGAAGACCCGGACGGGGTCGAGGGGGCCCGAACACTGAGCCAGGCCGCGATCCGCTGGCTGCTCGCACACGACGAGGTCGCCTCGGTCACCCCCACGTTCCGGGACGCTTCCGATATCGCCGAGTGGAGCGCAGCGAGCGACGTTCCGGCGATCACGGACGCCGAGTACGAACGGTTAGAACAGCTGTACGCGACGAACTTCGGGATCGACCGCGACGACGGGATGGACGCGCTCCGCACCTCCGTCGACGGCGAGGACATCGCGGAGGCGGGTCTCGACAAGCGCGCCGCGTCGTACTGACCGAGGGTCGCTGGTTGGGAGCGACGCACAAGGAGCGACTTACGGCGAAGACACCGAGTCCACGCTCGCGGGCTCGACCGACGCCGGATCGGCTTCGTCGATCGGCTCGCCGAACGCGTACACCGTGTTGTGGCTCGTCACTTCGACGTTGAGGACATCACCGACATCGATCCCCCGATCGCTCGCGTTTCGAACGATCACCTGCCGGTAGGCGGGATCGCGACACTTCACGGAATCGCCGGTCCCTTCCTCGACCACGAGCACTTCGTACCGCTCACCTACCATCGCCTCGTACGCCTCGCCGACGACCTCCATTTTCAGTGTCGACATCGTCTTCGAGCGTTCCTTCTTTATCGTGCCGCCGAGCCCCTTCATGTCGGCCGCGTCGGTCCCGGGGCGCTTCGAGAAGCGAGTGACGTTGATCTTCTCGGGACGGACCTCACGGAGGAGCCTCATCGACCGTTCGTGGTCCTCGTCGTCCTCCGTCGGGAAGCCGACGATGAAGTCGGTCGAGAGCGTCCAGTGATCGAGCCGATCCTCGAACGCCGCGACGACCTCGCGGAACTTCTCGACGCGATGTTGACGGCGCATGTCGGCCAACACGTCGTCAGAGCCGGACTGGACGGGCGCATGGATGAAGTCGTACAGCTTCTCGTTGCGGGCGAACACGTCCGCCAGCTCGTCGTGGATCCCGTGGATCCCTCCGGGGTTCGCCATCCCGAGGCGGACGCGGAACTCGCCGTCGATGTCGCAGATACGGTCGAGCAGCTCGGGCAGCTTCCGATCACCGGTGTCCCAGCCGTAGACGCCGGTGTCCTGTCCGGTGACACGGATCTCCTTCGCGCCGGCGTGGACGAGCGCGCGGGCCTTCTCGACGTTCTCCTCGATCGGCGGGGAGTCGACGCGACCGGTCGCGAACTTGGTGATACAGTACGAACAGTTGCTCATACAGCCGCGAGCGATGGGGAGGATCCCGACGACGCCGTCGAGGATCGGCTCCGTATCGGGCGTGTGTGTCGGACACTCCCCGTTGAGCACGTGGGCCGGTACCTCGTCCCAGTGGAGCACCTCGGCGTCGATGCCGGCTTCGCGGAACTCCTCGCCCTGTGCGAGCGCCATACAGCCGGTGACGACGAGGTCGCCCGCGGTCTCCTCGTCGAGCTCGGCCGCGCGCCGGAGCATGTTCCGTTCCGTCTTCTCGACGACCGTACAGCTGTTGAGGATGGCGACGTCGGCGTCGGCAGGCCCGTCTGCCGGGCGGTGGCCGCCGTCGCGGAGGGCGCGTTCGATCTCGCGGCTCTCACCCCGGTTCGACGTACAGCCGTACGTCTCGATGTGGTACGTCGCCATCGGTTACGCGTTCTATCGGGCCGGCGGGCAAAAGGGCGACGGTCCCGGGGACGTGAACACGTCCGACGCTCATGCGCCGAGTCGTGTTTTGTCGTTAGTCCTCGGCGACGACTGCCGAGTGCGCGCTGCCGGCCTCCGAGTCCGAGTCGGAGCCCGCGTTCGAGCCGGCAGGGTCGACGGCTCGGTACACCGATCGTCGAGCGTCCGTGGGACAGAGGCCCTCCTCGACGAGCTCGACATCGACGAGCTTCTCGATCGCGAACCGAACCGTTCGAGTGGACAGTCGGGTCTCCTCGGCCAGTCCAGTCTGGTCGAACCGACCCTCCGTGTCGAGGACGTAGTATACCAGCTTGGCACTTGGAGGAAGCGGCTCAAGTCGCTCGCGGGTGTCGTCGTCCATACCGATCGGTCGTGCGATACCGGCATAACCGTGGTCCGGGTGTGCGGAATGCGCGCACGACCGATCCCGGTTTCACGCTTCGAGCGGTTCCGACCTCGGCGTCACTCCTCGGACCGGAACTCGAAGCGTGCACCGTCATCGTCCGCGACCGTCGTCCGCCAGCCGTGTGCCTCAGCGATCTCCCGAACGATGGCCAGACCGAACCCGGATCCGCTCTCGGTGCTGGTAACGCCACGCTGCATCACCTCGCTGGGGTCGACACGGTCGAATCCGGGTCCGTCGTCGCTGACGGAGAACCCGTCCGAGAGCGCTTCGACCGTCACCGTGACTCCGGCCGCCTCGCTTACGCCCGATCCGCCGTCCCGTGAGCCGTGCTCAACCGAGTTCCGAAACAGGTTCTCGAATAAGGTCCGGAGTCGCTCCGGATCCGCTTCGATCGTCACGTCGGATCCGGGGGTTTCGAGGACGCTCCCGTCAGTATTGACGGTTCCCCACGCTTCTCTCGCGGCCGCTGCGAGATCGACCGGCTCGGCAGTATCGACCGTTCGCCCCTGACGCGCGAGCGTGAGGACATCGTCGATGAGCTCGGCCATCCGGTCGTGAGCGGCCTCGATCTGCTCGATCTCGGCGAGAGCGTCGTCGTCGGCTTCATCGATCAGATCCCGGAGGAGTTTGACCCGACCGCTCGCGACCGTAAGCGGGCTTCGGAGGTCGTGGGAGATCACGGCGGCGAACTTCTCGTGACGGTCGAGTTCGCGCTGGAGTGCCGCGTCACGCTCCCGGAGCTGTTCGGTGCGCTCGGCGCGATCGAGCGCGACGGCGACGTTCGCGGCCAGCACCCTCGCGAGTTGTACGTCGTGCTCGTCGAAGAAGCCACGCTCGCGTGAGCCCAGCGGCATCACCCCGTGATCACCGAGAGGAACGACGAGGAGGCTCCGGAGGTCGCCGTACTCGATCTCGGTGATCGACTCGTCGATGTCGTCGACTACCGTCGTTTCACCCTGGTCGAACGTTTCCCAGATCGTCCCGTCACCGGGACCGATCGGGGGGCGCTCCCCGATGGCATCGGTCGCCTCCTCCGTTATCGCGGTCGGCTTGAGTGTTCCCGACTCGGGGTCGTACAACCGGATACCGCTGTTCGGGAACCCGAGCGTATCGATCGCCGCGCGAGCAGCCACGGTAGCCACCGTCTCGCGGTCCTCCCCGCGAAACATCTCCCGTGTCGCCTCGTGAAGCCCCCGCAGGGTCCGTTCGACGCGTTTTTGATCGTTGATATCGGCATACACGCTGTAGACGATACCCCCCTCGGACCGGCTCACCGGGATCCCGTTGAGGAGGAAATCCCTCACGCCGTCGACGGTCCGTCGCCGGACTTCCACGCGGACCGGGTCGTCATCTTCGAGGACGTTGGGGCCGACCCGCTCGGCGTCTTCCGGAGTGATCGCCTCACGGGTCTCTTCGTATCCGCTGTCCGCCGCCGAGTACCCGAACGTCGCTTCGAACGCGTCGTTCGTCTCGTCGAGGTGCTGCGTGTCGTCGCCGTCGACGACGATCCGAGCGATGGGGAGCGGCATGTTGTCGAACAGCGCGGCCAATCGGTCCCGCTCCGCGCGGAGCACGTTCTCGGTCTCGATCTGCTCGATCGCCTCACAGGCGTGTGTCGCAACCAGTTCCGCGAACTCCACGTCCGTCTCGTCGAACGAGGCGGGGAAACTGGAAACCGCTTGCAGGATCCCGTGACCGCCGATCGGGACGCTGATCGCCGAGCCGATGTCGTCGGCGACCGGATCCGCGTCGGACGACCGGTCCAGCTCGTCGATCACGAACGTCCGCTCCTCGGCGGCGGTCCGACCGGCGATACCTTCCCCGAGCTCGAAGCGTCGGACTTCGTCGGCCGTAACGCCCTCCGAAAGTGCGGCTGGATGAACGTACTCACCGTCGCGGCGGGCCGTGATACACCGGTCGAACTCGAGGACCTGTTCCGCGACATCGACGACGCGCTCGAAGACGGCGTCGACCGATTCAGCCGTGGAAACCTCGGTCGCGAACTCGTGGATCGCGGTGACCTTGCAGTTGATCGCTCGCAGGTCGGCCTCGGCGCGCTGTCGGGAGAGCGCGTTGCTCACGCGGTTCGCCAGCATCTCGTATCCGTCGGCCCCACCACCCTTCTGGAGGTAGTCGGTGACGCCGGCCGAGATGGCCTCGCTCGCGATTTCCTCGCTTCCCTTTCCCGTGAACAGGATGAACGGCAGGTCGCCGATCTCGGAACGGACGTCCGCGAGCAGGTCGAGTCCCGTCGCACCGGGCATGTCGTGGTCGCTGACGACGCAGTCGACCGGGTGGTCCCGTAGCCGCTCCATCGCCGCTTCGGGTGACGACGCCGTGGTCGTCTCGATACCGTCGAGGAGCCGTTCGAGATACGTCGCGGCGAGGTCGGCGGCCCCCGGCTCGTCGTCGACGACGAGCACACGGTCCGACGCTGCCGCCGTCGACCAGTCCACGGACGCGTCCGTCCGTTCCGTCACCCGCCCCCACGATCCGGGCTGGTCGTCGTCGGGGCCCACCCTGTCGGAACTCCCGTCTCCGATCCCGGGGTCCCGGTCTCCGGGACTGGAATTCATACATGTTGTACTACCGTGTCATTATTTTAACGTTCCTCCCGAATAATCAGAGCTGATAGCAAGCCGGGCGGGTCACAGAAGCCGTTCGGGTACCGGGAGCGTTGCAGGGATCAGGTACCGATCCCTGGTCCGGCCGGCTACAGGAACCCTTCGACGTGGTCGGCGACCTCCTCGGGAGTGTCGCCGACGGGGACGCCAGCGTCGTTGAGTGCGTCGATCTTCGACTGCGCGGTGCCCGTGCCCGAACCGGAGACGATCGCGCCGGCGTGGCCCATGCGCTTGCCCGGCGGCGCGGTGCGCCCCGCGATGAACCCCGCAACGGGCGTGTCCATGTGCTCGCCGATGAAGCGAGCGGCCTGCTCCTCGTCCTCGCCGCCGATCTCGCCGCACATCACGACGGCGTCCGTCTCATCGTCCGCCTCGAACGCCTCCAGGGCGTCGATGAAGGAAGTCCCGATGATCGGGTCGCCGCCGATACCGATGGCGGTCGTCTGGCCGATTCCGCGCTCGGTGAGGTTGTCGACGACCTGGTACGTCAACGTCCCCGAGCGGGAGACGAGTCCGACGTTACCGTCGGCGAAGATGTTGCCGGGCAGGATCCCCAGCTTGGCCTCGCCGGGCGTGATGATGCCGGGGCAGTTCGGACCGAGTAGCCGGGTGTCGCTCTCGCCGAGCCGCTTGTTCACCTTCGCCATGTCCTGGGTCGGGATCCCCTCGGTAATGGCGACGGCCAGATCGAGGTCCGTGTCGAGCGCCTCGAAGATCGCGTCCGCGGCGAACGCCGGCGGCACGAAGATCACGGACGCATCCGCGTCCTCGACTTCGACGGCCTCGTCGACCGTGTCGTAGACGGGGACACCGGCTGCCTCCTGTCCGCCCTTGCCGGGGACCGCGCCGGCGACCACGTTCGTCCCGTACTCGATCATCTGTTCGGCGTGGAACTTCCCTTCCCCGCCGGTGATCCCCTGGACCACCACTCTGGTGTCGTCGTCGACGAATACGCTCATTGGGTCACCTCTTCCGCGTTCTTCACCGCACGCTGGACCGCGTCTTCCAGCGTCTCTTCGACCTCGACGAGGTCGGTGTTCAGGATCTCCATGCCTTCCTCGGCGTTCGTGCCGGCAAGCCGGACGACGACCTTCTTCGGGATCTCGTCGAAGCGCTCTAAGGCCTCGTTGATCCCCTTCGCGACCTCGTCGCCACGGGTGATCCCCCCGAAGATATTGAACACGACGCTGTCGACGTTCGGATCGGAGAACACCATATCGAGCGCGTTCGCGACGCGCTCCGCCTTCGCGCCGCCGCCGATGTCGAGGAAGTTGGCGGGGGCACCGCCGTAGTGATCGACCAGATCGAGCGTCGTCATCACCAGCCCCGCGCCGTTACCGATGATACCGACGTTGCCCGAGAGCCGGACGTAGTCGAACCCGTACTCGCCTGCCTTGCGTTCGAGGTCGTTCTCGTAGGACTCCTCGGCGAGGTCCGCGAGCTCGGGCTGCCGGAACAGCGCGTCCTCGTCGATGTTCATCACCGCGTCGGCGGCGACCACGTCGCGCTCGCTCGTGATCATCACGGGGTTCACTTCTATCTCGGAGGCGTCGCTGTCCTCGTACAGGTCGTACAGCGTCGAGAGGATCGACGCCACGTCGAGCGCCACGTCGGCATCGACGCCGGCCTCGTAAACGACCTTCCGGGCCTGATACGGGTGGAGCCCGAACGCGGGGTCGACGTGCTCGCGCGCGATGGCGTCCGGCGTCTCCTCGGCGACCTGCTCGATGTCGACGCCGCCCTCCGTCGACACCATCAGGACCGGCTTCCCCTCGCCGCGATCCATCGTGACGCCGACGTACAGTTCGTCGACGAAATCGACGCCCGCCTCGACGAGGACCTGGTCGACGGTGTAGCCTTTCAGGTCCATCCCGAGGATCGCCTCGGCGTACTGTTCGGCCTCGTCCCGATCGGTCGCGATCTTGATCCCCCCCGCTTTGCCGCGTCCCCCGACGTGGACCTGTGCCTTGATCGCGGCGGGATAGCCGATCTCGTCGACGGCGTCGAGCGCCTCCTCGACGGTCGTCGCGAGCCGGGAGTCCGGTACCGGGATCCCGGCATCCGCGAAGATACTCTTCGCTTGATGTTCGTGTAGTTTCATCCGTCTCGAAAGCGGACCGACGGCGGCTTAAATGGTGCCGATCCGGCGCGAGCGACCGGTATGGCTCCGCGGACGACGTGAGGCCTCACGACCGTTGTGTGTCGACGACGCGCGGTATCGACGACGCGTGGTCTCGACGACGCGTGGTCTCGACGACCCCGAGGCGGGCCGTCCGGTCGACACTCGAAACCAACAGGATTTATCATGCGTCTGTCTGACGGATACGTATGCACGGGAGCGACGCCGACGACTCGGGGGCCGAGGCGGCCCCGGACGACGCCACTGTCGAGGGTATCGCCGGCAAGGGTGGGGCCGGCCAGTCCGGGAACGCGCCGTCGCTGGAGGCGGCCATCGACGAGG
>NZ_JBHSWW010000013.1:0-25138 GCF_042661865.1 Halorubrum tibetense | reverse complement strand
GGGCGGACTTAGCGGGGCGGGCGCGGACGCTCGGCGTCGACGACGCGGACGTGGAAGACACGGACGCGGCCGACGACGACACCTACGCGGCCGACGACGACACCTACGCGGACGACGCCCTCGTCGCGCTCGCGGTGACGGGGCGCGTCGACTTCGTCGTGACGAACGACCGACCCCTCACCGAACGGGTGCTGGACGCGGACACACCAGTAATCTGTTTAAGGGGGCGGAACACACTGGCGATAACGGAACCATAGCGGACACGGACCGGGAGGGCGTCCCCGGCCGGGAACGCGCGACCGAAGAGGCGGGCGGCACGGAACGACGGATCACCCCGGAGACGGGGACGCGGGCGGCGCGACGAACGGAACGACGGACACACGCGATCACAACCACACCACACGCACATGTACAAACGAGTTCGACTCAAGGATACGGTCGAGGTCCCGCCGAAGCACCTGGCGGACGTCACCGACGAACGGGTGAAAGCCCTGCTACAGGACAAACTGGAAGGACGGATGGACGAGGAGGTCGGGAGCGTCGTGAGCGTTATCGAGGTCCACGACATCGGCGAGGGGGCGGTGTTACACAACCGTCCCGGCGTCTACTACGAGGCGGAGTTCGACGCGCTCACGTTCGATCCGGACATGCAGGAAGTGATCGACGGGACGGTCGTCGAGACGGTCGAGTTCGGCGCGTTCGTCGGGATTGGCCCGGTCGACGGCCTGCTTCACGTCTCACAGATCACCGACGAGTACCTCACGTTCGACGGGGCGAACCAGCAGCTCGCGTCCTCGGATTCGGACAAGACGCTCGGCGTCGACGACGCGGTTCGGGTCCGCGTAGTCACCAAGAGCGTCGACGAGCGCAACCCGCGTGACTCGAAGATCGGTCTCACCGCGAAACAGCCCGGGCTCGGCAAACACGACTGGCTCGAAAGCGACCGGCGGCGACGCGCGGAGTCCGGCGCGGCCGCGGAGGACGACTGATGGCGGAGGATCGGCTCGCGTGCCGGGAGTGTCACTACGTGAACGACCCGGACGCGCAGACGTGTGAGAGCTGTGGCTCCTCCTCACTGACCGAGGACTGGGCCGGGTACGTCATCATCACGAAGCCGGAGGAGAGCCAGATCGCCGAAGAGATGAACGTCTCGAAGGCGGGCTCGTACGCGCTGAAGGTCCGGTGATCGGGGCCACCCGTGTTGACCCTTCCAGATAGCCTGCGGGACGCGTTCAAGCAACCGATGGGTCCGGTGACGACCGATCCGGATACGCTGTTGGCGGCTGCGGCCGAGACCCGCGGGACGTACGGTACCCCCGACGCTCCGATCGTGGCGGTCGGCGATGTCGTCACCTATCACCTCCGGGAGGCGGGACGGGTTCCGGATGTCGCGCTCGTCGACGGGAAAACCGAACGCGAGGCGGTTCGGACCGAGATCGCGAACGCGCTCGATGGGGCCGAGGAGCGCCGTATAACGGTCGAAAACCCGGCTGCAACGCTCAGCGAGGGGCTGTTGGAGGCGTTGTCCGCGGCGCTGGTCGACCCCGACCCCGTCGTGATCGAGGTCGACGGCGAGGAGGACCTGGCTGCCTTGCCCGCGATCGTCGCGACCCCGGTCGGCGGGACCGTCGTCTACGGGCAACCCGGCGAGGGGATGGTGCACGTCGCGGTGACGCCCGAGTCCCGCGCGGAAGCGCGTGCGCTGTTCGAGCGGCTCGACGGCGACGTGGAGCAGGCGTTCGAGCGGCTCCGGATCGGCGACGACTGAGCGTCACGCGTGACTGAGCGTTACGCGCCGTGGCCGGCGGGCGCGAAGAACCGCGAACGGCGAACCGCGAGTGAGTGAGCGTAAGGGGAGAACGACTGTGGCGGCGATTTTCGACGGGTGCTACGTCCCGAACAGCCGGTTCAACACGAGCCGTTGGACCAGTCCGGCGCGCTGCTCGTCCGCCGGCTGAACCATCACCGCGGTACAGTCGACGCGATCGACGAGTTCGTCGCCCGGACGTCCGAACAGGTCGCCGAGGAGGCCGCGGCTCTCGACCGAGGTGACGAGCAGGTCGGCGGGCTCCGCGAACCGGACGAGGCCGTCGATCGGGTCGTCGGTTTCGAGCACGCGCGAGTCGACCGGAACCGTACAGATCCGGACGAGCTCGCGGTGGTAGTCCTCGACCGCCTGTCGGCGGGTGTCGGGCGCGTCCGACGGGATCGGCTGGAGAAGCGTCAGGCTCGCACCCGTCTCCTCGGCGAGGGCGTCCGCGACCAGCAGTTTGAGCGGGTCGTACGCGCCGCGCTGAGTGACGACCGCGATCTCGTCGGCCCCGTCGAAATCGCGGTCCTCGATGACGGCCGCGCCACACGGGACCTCGCGGAGGACTCGCGTGGTCTCCCCGCCGACGAGTCGGCGGTGAAGCTCTTCCGATCGACGTTCGAGAAGGACGAGGTCGTGACTCTCGTGGGCGGCGTACTCCGCGACCGACTCGGGAGCGTCCTCGGTGTGGACGACGTGGCGACGGAGCCGCCCCCGGTCCGGGTCGTCGGGGCGGAGGGGTTCGAGCGGGAGCTCGACATCGGCGACGTCCGACTCCGTGGCGAGGTCCGTCGACCGCGGATCGTCGGACTCGTCGACTTCGACCGCACCGTCAGCCCGGGGCCGGTCGGTGAACCACGACGGGGCCTCCCCGTCGTCATCGGACCATTGGTGGAACGGCGACTCCGCGGGCTCGACCCGATCGGTGTGAGCTGTGAACACCCGGTGCGGGTGTGACTCGAACCGAACCAGATCGACGGTCCCGCCGCGGAGTCGCGAGACATCGAGACCGATCCGGGTCATGTCGCGGGCAGCGGCGTCGCTCGTTCCCTCGGTCAACGCGACGAGCACGTCGGCCGGTTCCCCCCGGTCGAACAGCTCGCGGGTACGCTCGACCGCCCGATCCGCCACGCTTCGCCTGACGGCATCGCGGGCCGCGCCTTCGCGGTCGATCCGGCTCCGCGCGTAGACGAAATACCAGACTGCGGCGAGCGCCGCGATCCCGAGCGCGCCGAGCGCCGGGACGAGCCCGAGCTGGAAGAGGACGTAGCCGCCCCCGACGATCCCGAACAGCTGGAGCCAGGGGTACAACGGCGCACGGAACGCCGGCCGGTAGTCGTCGACCGCTCCCTCCCGGAACCCGACGAGGGCGACGTTCAACAGGATGAACACCAAGATCTGGAACGCACTCCCGAAGGAGGCGACCGCCTGGATCGGGAACACCGCGACGAGAACCATCAACACGAGCCCGGTGAGCGCGACCGCGTTCGCCGGAGTGCCGAACCGTTCGCTCACCTCCTCCAGCGACGACGGGAACACCCCGTCCCGCGCCATCGCGAGCGGGAACCGGGAAGCCGCGAGGATACCGGCGTTCGCGGTAGAGGCGAGCGCCATGATCGCCGCGATCACGATGGCGACGACACCCACCTGACCGAGCACCTCGTCGGCGACGAGCGCGATGACCGCACCCTCGCCGTCGGACTGGAGCTGACCGGCTTCGATCGCGGCCGGGATGTCGAGGACACCGACCGTGATGTACACCACCGCCGCGTACAGCGCGGCGACGATGGCGAGCGCGCCGACCATCGCGAGCGGGAGGTTGCGGCCGGGGTTTTTCACTTCTTCAGCGACCGCCGGGACCTTCGTCACGCCGGCGTAGGAGATGAACACGACCGCCGTCGCCGCGAGGATCCCCTCGGTTCCCGGGTCGAACGCACCCTCAGTCGCTGCCGGCTGGATATCGGGAACTCCGGCGACGATGAGCCACGCGAGCGCGGCGAACAGCGCGGCGACGATCCCGAACTGCAGCTTGCCGGATCCCTCGGCACTCACCAGGTTGACCACGGTGAAGAACAGCGCGAGCCCGACCGCGAGGAACGTGATCAGCTCGGCGAGTGACGGTTCGACGTACACCAGATACGGGACGCCCCCGACGAGCGCGAGCGCGCTCTTCAGCGACAGCATGATCCACGTGCCGACACCCGCGATCGTGCCGAGGAGCGGGCCCATCCCCCGCTCGACGAAGAGGTATGGGCCCCCGTCTTCGGGCATCGCCGTGGCCATCTCCGCCGCCGACAACGCCGCTGGGAGGACGAGCACCGCGGCGATCAGGAACGCGAGCACCGCCGCGGAGCCGGCATACACATACGCGATACCCGGGAGGATGAAGATCCCGGACCCGACCATCGCGCCGACCGCGATGGCGGTCGTCTCCGCCAGCCCGAGGTCGCGTTTCAGCCCGGATGGCATAGTCGTTTGAACTGACGGACGATCTCGTGTTCGTTCCCTGCGGTCGACCAGATTGGAGACGTGTCAGCGCCACGACGACACGATCTGGACGGTCGATCTCCGATCCGACCGACCTCGGAGTTGTAGTGTAACATCGTTACCCCGTACGGGGTGTAGCTGCCTTAGCCTCCAGTCTAACGAGTATGGGTCGGGGGGCTCGACGCCGCTCACTCCGCCGAAAGCGAGAGCCCGACGACGACCACGGCCGCGACGAGCGCGAGCGCGCTCGTCGCGAGCGGCGTGACCGGAACCGAACCGAACGTGAGATATGGGTCGACGCCGATGTCCGCGAACCACGCGGTCCGTTCGACGCCGGTGTGACCGATCGCGAGGATGCCGACTCCGGTGACGACACCCAAGAATCCGGTAATAAAGCCGATCCCCGTGAGGGCGTCCTCGAGGCCTATCAGGGTCCAAACGCGTGACTCGGGAGGGTCTCCCGTTTTCATTCGAGCGAGCAGCCCCAACCCGATCCCGGCGAGCGCGAGACAGAGGACACCGAAGGACGCGACTGCGGCGGCACCGAGCGGGGTCCGGATCGGATCACCGGTGAACTGGGCCTCAACGATCGGTTCGGGGAGCGTGAACACGATCGGCGCGGCCAACGCAGCGACGAACAAGAGGTAGCCGCACCAGCGAGCCTTCCGTGCGGCGGAAAGGGGGACCATGAGGTGTTTCGCCCGCATCAGCTCGTACCGCGAGCGATCACTCGGTTCGACGAAGGGGTCGTCCTCGCTGTCCATCTGGTCGTTCATTGTTACGTTCGTTCTTTCGGGTTCGAGTGACCTAAACCCTGTACAGGACGGCGGCATCCGTGTCGGCGGGCGAGCGCTGAACGCTTCGAAATCCTTTTACAGCGTTCGGGGGGTAGTACACGTAACTGAACCATGGACGTCGATATCATCTCCGAGGAGGAGAACCCAATGTTGCACCGGACGGACATCCGATTCGAGACGACCCACGAGGAGGCGACTCCCTCCCGCCTCTCGGTTCGCGATTCGCTCGCGGCCAAGCTCGATAAGGGCTCCGAGGAGGTCGTCGTCCACGAGCTGAACACGAAGTTCGGCATGCGAAAGACGGTCGGCTACGCGAAGGTGTACGAGTCGGCGGCTCACGCGCTTGACGTCGAACAGGACTACATGCTGGAACGGAACAAGATCGGCGCGGACGACGGCGCGGAAGAGGCCTAAGCGCGTCGGATGCGCGTTCTCGGTATCGAAGGAACAGCGTGGTGTGCGAGCGCCGCGCTCCACGATACCGGGACCGACACTACCCGTATCGAATCGAACCCATACGAACCGGAGAGCGGCGGCATTCACCCGCGGGAGGCCGCCGAACACATGGCCGATGCGATCCCCGAGGTCGTCGATACGGTGCTTTCGGGGGCCGACGTGGAAGGATCGGAGCACGGGGTCGACGCGGTCGCGTTCTCGCGCGGGCCGGGCCTCGGTCCGTGTCTCCGGGTGGTCGGAACCGCGGCGCGCGCGTTGGCCGGGACGCTCGACGTCCCGCTGGTCGGGGTGAACCACATGGTCGCCCACCTCGAGGTGGGTCGCCACCAGTCCGGGTTCGAGAACCCCGTCTGCCTGAACGCCTCGGGGGCGAACGCACACCTGCTGGGTTATCACGACGGACGTTACCGCGTTCTCGGTGAGACGATGGACGCCGGCGTCGGGAACGCGATCGATAAGTTCACCCGACACGTGGGATGGAGCCACCCAGGCGGCCCGAAAGTCGAATCGGCCGCGGCCGAGGCGACCGCGGGAACCGACGGCGGCGACCTGCTCGACCTCCCGTACGTCGTCAAAGGCATGGACTTCTCGTTTTCGGGGATCAGCTCGGCCGCCAACGACGCGTACGACGACGGCGAGCCCATCGAAGAGATCTGTTTCTCGCTGCAGGAACACGTGTTCGGAACCCTCGTCGAAGTGTCGGAGCGCGCGTTGTCGTTGACGGGGGCCGACGAACTGGTTCTCGGCGGGGGGGTCGGACAGAACGATCGCCTGCGTGAGATGCTCGAAACGATGTGTGACTCCCGAGGTGCGTCGTTCTACGCCCCTGATCCGCCGTACCTCCGCGACAACGCCGGGATGATCGCGATCCTGGGTGCGAAGATGGCGGCGGCCGGCGACACGTTACGGATCGCCGAGTCGTCTATCGACCCGAACTTCCGTCCCGACGACGTGCCGGTCACTTGGCGGGACGATACGTCGTCCGTCGTTCACGGCGCACCGAGCGACGGTCGTGGCGCAGAAGCGACGGTCGACGTTATCGCCGGGGCGGTCTCGGACGAAGTCGGCGGACCAGACGAGGGCTCAAGAGGAGATGTCGGCGGGCCGGACGAGCGGTTCGGAAGAGACGTCGGCGACCCGGATGAGCGGGGATCTCGCGTCCGAAAGCGGCGCGTGCCGAAACGCTACCGTCATCCGGCGTTGGACCGGTCGCTCCGCCGCGACCGAACCGTTTCCGAGGCTCGACTGACGAGCGAAGCGAGACGGGCCGGCGTCCCGACCCCACTCGTCCACGACGTCGACGTGCCGGACGCGACGATAACGCTCCAGTACGTCGGCGACCGCGACCTCGCGGTCGACATCACCAGGTCGAGTGATGGCGGCGGGTCGGGTGATAGAAAATCGGGAGACTGCGGCGTGAACATCGACGGGAAAGACCCCCGCCAGGTGACACGTGCGGTGGGGACGTACCTGGCGCGGTTACACCGCGCGGGGATCGTCCACGGCGATCCGACGACTCGAAACGTCCGGGTCGGTCGAACCGGGGGCCGCACGGGACCGGATCCAGTGCTGATCGACTTCGGGCTCGGGTACCACTCGGGCCACGTGGAGGACCACGCGATGGACCTCCACGTCTTCGAAGGGTCGGTGAACGCGACCGCAACGGATCCCCAGCCGCTTATCGAGGCGTTCGAGGAGGGGTACGGATCGGTCGGGGAGGACGCGGTTCTCGACAGGCTCGGGGAGATCAGGGACCGCGGCCGGTATCGCTGAACGGGCGGCAAGCGTCGCCACGATTTATATCCCCGGCGCGCGACCGGACACGTATGGACGAGAAACCGTCATCGGGAGAGATACTCGGGATCCCGTACAACTTCGAACGACCGAGCCTCGGCCGACTGCTCTCGTCGTACTGGCAGCCGGGGAAGGGAATGTTAGTCGAGAAGCCGTTCGGGATCGGCTACACCCTGAACCTCGCGAACTGGCGCTCGTGGGTCGTTCTCGCGGTCGCCGGAGGGCTGTACTACCAACAGAAGAGTTCCGGGGCGGCAAGCGGCGGCGACGGGGCGGCGGACGCGGAAGCCGACGACGGCCCCGTCGAAGTGATCGTCGACGACGACTGATCCGACGACTGCTGATCCGACGACTGCTGATCCGACGACTGCTGATTCGAGCGCGCGACCCGTCTCGCGGACGTTTTTCACCACGATCATGGACCCGGAGACTTATCACTGGAAGCCGCTAACTCCGCCACGATGGACCCCGAGGATCGGTCGGCATCGGACCCGAACACGCCGGCCGAGGCGGACGAATCACCCTCTGACGACGTGAGCGACGGCGAGACCGGCGGCGGATCCGTGACCGAGAACGGGACCGCGGACCGGAGCGAATCGACAGATCAGGGCAGATCGACTGACCGAACCGAGCCGGTTGTCGCGAACGAGGACGAGCCGGTTGACGCGAATGAGGACGAGCCGGTCGACGCGAACGAGGACGAGCCGGTCGACACGAACGAGGACGACGGGACGACCGAAGTGAACGGGGTGTCGGCTGGAGCACCCACCGATGTAGATACTGGACCCGAAAGGGTGGGATCCGACGATCCGCACGATGATCGAGGGTTCCTGTACCGGTTCCGTCACGACATGGACGGGCCGCTTATGTGGATCCGGGAAATGCTCTCCAGCGTCGCGGTCGTTCTCCTGATCGGCCTGCTTCTGTTCGGGCTCAGCGGGGTGTGGCCGCCGATGGTCGCCGTCGAATCCGGCAGCATGGAGCCGAACATGGACGTGGGTGACCTCGTGTTCGTCACGGAGCCCGGGCGGTTCGCACCCGACGCGGCGGACAACGACGCCGGCGTCGTTACACACGAGATCGGACAGGAGGCCGACTACCGGAGTTTCGACGACTACGGGTCGGTGGTTATTTTCCAACCGCCCGGGAGACAGGCGTCGCCGATAATCCATCGGGCGATGTTCCACGTCGAGGAGGGGGAAAACTGGTACGAACGAGCCGATCCCGAGTACCACAGCGCGAACAGCTGTGAGGAGCTCCGACACTGCCCGGCACCACGGGACGGATACGTCACCCTCGGCGACAACAACAGCGAGTATGACCAAGCAAACGGGTTAGCAGAACCCGTTGCGGAGGAGTGGATAACTGGCGTCGCCCGGCTTCGCGTCCCGTACCTCGGATACGTGCGATTGATCACGACCGGACAGGTAGAGATCGGTGATCTCCTGACCACCACCCCGATCGAGCTCACTTCGTCGATCGAGCTCACTTCGTCCGGTTCGCTCCTCGTAGACCACGCTCCGATCTCCGTACGAACGTGAGTTCCACCTGAAACCAAGGGGTTGTGTAAGTTAGTGCCGAAGTGTGTGGGATAACGAACTCGAACGTGGCGAGTTCAAACGTGACGGCTGTGAGCGCTGGTAGCGACGAAGCGGGAGATGCCTCGATACGATCGGGATCGAGTCGACCAACGTCGATACGACCGGGGAGTCAGTTATCGAAGCGAGCCTGGACGAACGGTTGTGCGTTCTCGATATCGCCGAGCCGGGAATCGGAGAGCAGGACCGCCTCGGTCTCCTCGACGGGAACTGACAACCCCATCTCCTTCGTCCGACCGTATCGCCCCTTCGAGACGACGACCGCGTTGACGATCCCAAGCATATCGAGCTCACTGATGAGATCGGTGACACGTCGCTGTGTGAGTACGTCCGCGTCGATCTCCTCACAGAGCCGCTTATAGATGTTGAACACCTCGCCGGTGTTGATATTGTGGACGCCGTTTTTTTCGAGTAATATAACTGCAAATAGAACTATCTTGCTCTGTGTGGGAAGCGTTCGGACGACCTCCACGACGCGGTCGAGTTCGATCTTGTCTTGGGCCTGTCTGACGTGTTTCTCGGCGACGATCTCCGCCTGCGAGCGCTCGGCGAGCTCGCCGGCCGTCCGGAGGAGGTCGAGCGCACGCCGGGCGTCTCCGTGCTCCTGTGCTGCGAAGGCCGCACACAATGGGATCACGTCGTCGGTGAGCGCGTCGGGTTTGAACGCGATGTCCGCGCGGTGTTGGAGGATATCACGGAGCTGGTTCGCGTCGTACGGGGGGAAGACTATCTCCTCCTCGCCGAGGCTGGATTTGACCCGTGGATCGAGGAAGTCAGTGAACTTCAGGTCGTTCGAGATCCCCATGATGGATATCCTGGAGTTGTCCAGCTCCGAGTTCATCCGAGAGAGGTTATACAGGGTGTCATCACCGCTCTTTTCGACGAGCTTGTCGATCTCGTCAAGCATGATCACGACGACGCGTTCGTGATAGTCCACGGCGTCGAAGAACGTGGTGTACACGCGGTCCGTCGGCCACCCCGTCATAGGGACTTCTTCCATCTCGTCGGCGTCCTCCTGCAGGCGTTCGATACGTTCTTCGATGGCCTCAGTCGACGAGAACTCGGTCTGTTCGAGCGCACTCGGGTCCTCGCTCGCGCTCGATCGTAGTCGCTCATAGCGCTCGATCCGTTCCTCGATAACCGCCTGGTTCTTTTCGATGAACGTGTTGGCGAGCTGCGCGAGGACGCGGTATTGGGTGTCGGTTACCTCACAATTAATGTACTCGACTTCGCAGGGGACGTCATACTTCTGTGACGTCGATTCGAGCTCCTGTGAGACGAACTTCGCGGAGGCCGTTTTTCCCGTTCCAGTTTTTCCGTATATAAGGATGTTCGACGGGGTCTCCCCGCGGAGCGCGGAGACGAGGATCGTCGCCATCCGGTTGATCTGGTCGTTACGATGGGGGAGCTCGTGGGGCGTGTACGACGGACGGAGGACCTCCTTGTTCTCGAAGATCGGTTCGCCGGAAAGGAGGTCATCGAACAGACCCTGGTTGTCGTCGTCGAGGACGACCCCGTCGAGGTCGACATCGGGGGAGGAACGGTCGCGACCGCTACTCCCGAGGTTAGTGTCGTTACCGCTGGTAGTGTCGGCGGTGTTGGTGGTGTTGGTGGTGTTGGTGGTGTTGGCGGTGTTGGCGGTGTTGGCGGTGTTGGTGGTGTTGGTGTTAGTAGTATTGGTGGTGATATTCTCAGTATCGCTGGGGGATACCTCATCAAGAGAGCGGCCATCAGCGCTGGAATGCTCACGTTGAAGCTCAGAATGATCGATGGAAGACGAAGAGGTGTTCGTGGGAAGAGACTCCGAAGATTCTCCATCGTCGGAAGGTGCTGGATCGTTAGCGACCACGTGATCGTCAGCCGGCTCGTTGGATGAACGAGAGGGATCATCGGATGTGGTTCCGCCGGGTTCCGACTCCTGTTGCTCGTTCACGACATCATCGCTGCTGTCATCGCTACTGTCATCGGTTCCGGTCGTCTCGGCTGTGTGTTCACCCTCGTCCATGTCATACCCCCTTGTTTCGGGTGGAATATCCCACACAGTAGCACGAAGAACCCGTTGAGCAGTCGTTAATACCGACCGATGACTGTTTTGGGCGTGTGGGAAAGTCCACTTGATGCAGTCGAACCAGATGAAGAGGTGCTACTAAAGTGTTCCTCTACGGACGCGATACGAAGGTGTCAGCTATTGATCCCGTTTCGACCGGTACCGTCGCTGTCTAACTGCTACGTGCCAGGTACCGAGAGGAGAGTGGAAGTGAAACGGTGGTGGCGGGATGTCGGGTACCGAGAGGTTATCGTAGACGTGACTGGGTATCGGGATCTTATCTCGTTCGTAACCGGTTGTAGCGAGCGGTTGACCTCGTCACCCCCCCACCCCTTCGTTTCGTGTGGAACGCGCGTAGGTAGGGGAGGGGTCAAACCGGTTATTGTATAGCAGTAGTTTTATTATAGAAAAGAACAAACAGTACCCTCGACAAACCCTAAAATATTAATTCTACTCTTGCTGTTTGATATTATCTGTTCTACTTATCCGTAGGTGACACTTCGGTCAAAGAACGACAGCTCTCCGCCCCGCCTCCGCTGCTCTCCACCCGAAACGAAGGGGTGGGGGAGGGGACCGAGCTAGACGCGCACTGTTCCTCGGCTCCTGACCGATCTTCCGGACTGACCTTTCGAAGTGATATCTTGTGAGGATGTCATCGACCCGTGAGGATGTCATCGACCCGTGAGGATGTCATCCACCAGAAACCCTGTCTGACGCAGTTCTTAAGTGAGAGCGGTGTGGACTCCCCGATATACCCGCATACGCCTAAGATCGTACGATGACGTACGAGGCGTCTGGGAACACACCACACTAGTGGAGGTCAGGATGGGACTGTTAACGAACCTCAGAGATAGCATATCACGGGTCACCGACGGCCTGTTCACGGACTCCGAACCGAAACGGATCGGGATCTATGGACCGCCGAACGCCGGAAAGACGACCCTCGCGAACCGTATCGCACGCGACTGGACCGGCGACGCCGTCGGGCCCGAGAGCCACATTCCACACGAAACGAGGCGGGCTCGCCGCAAGGAGAACGTCGAGATCGAGCGGAACGGCCGGAAAGTAACGATCGACATCGTGGACACGCCGGGTGTCACCACGAAAGTCGACTACAAGGAGTTCCTCGATCACGACATGGAGAAGGAGGACGCCGTTCGCCGCTCCCGCGAGGCGACCGAAGGGGTCGCTGAGGCGATGCACTGGCTCCGAGAGGACGTCGATGGCGTCATCTACGTGCTCGACTCGACGACGGACCCGTTCACACAGGTGAACACCATGCTCATCGGGATCATCGAGTCACAGGACCTCCCGGCGCTTATCCTCGCGAACAAGACGGATCTCCCGGAATCGGACGTCCAGCAGATCGCGAACGCCTTCCCGCAACACGAGACGATACCGCTGTCGGCGCTCGAAGGCGAGAACATGGACGAAGTGTACACGAAGATCGCGGAGTACTTCGGATAATGCCGGGTGCGACCCCAGACGTCGACGAGAACGGCGATCCCGTGGATAACGGCGTCCGTATCGACATGATAAGCGGGGCCCGGATGGAGGGGCTCACGAGCATGGAGAAGATCCGGCTCATCCTCGATGGCGTCCGCGACGGCAACATCGTCATCCTTGAGGAGGGCCTCTCGCCCGACGAGGAATCGAAGCTCATCGAGGTCACGATGACCGAGATCAGTCCCGACGACTTCACCGGGATCGAGATCGAGACCTACCCGAAGCCCGATGCGAACAGTCAGAGTTTCCTGGACAAGCTGATGGGGCGGGAGTCCACACAGAAGCTCACGGTTATCGGTCCTGCTAACCGGATCGAAACCCTCCACAAGGACGAAAATCTCATCAGCACGCTCGTCTCCCGGAAGTAACACACAAATGCCACACCAGTGTATCGAGTGCGGTCGAACGTTCCCTGACGGCTCCAAGGAGATGCTTTCCGGATGTCCGGACTGTGGCGGAAACAAGTTCCAGTTCCGGCCTCGTAATAAAGCGAAAAGCGAGAAAACGGCCGAGACTGAAGGGTCTGAGCCAGGATCGGTGAAAGAGAACGAACCCACCACGAACGAACCCGTCCCGAATCAACCCACCACGAACGAACCCGTCCCGAATCAACCCACCACGAGTGAACCCACCCCGGATCAACCCGACCGTGACGACACCGAGTCGGAGCCGGCTCGTGAACCGCCGACGACTAGCGACCGTGATGGAAGTTCTCCGGTCACCGCGTCCTCCCCTTCCTCTACTGATCGGGACTCGAACGAGCCGAAGAGAAAATCGGGCGACTCGGATACCAGCAACACCGCAACGGACGCGGAGCAGCTTCGGGACGACGGAACCGAGGACACCGCACAGGCAAGCGCACGATCGGATGTAGTGACGCCCGACGAGCTCGATCGGGCGAGCCAAGACGTTGCGGGTCCCGACCCCTCCGAGGTAGACAACGAAACTGCACCCCGTCCCGATGTCGACGAACTCCGCCACGAACTCAACGAACAGTTCGAGAGCATCAGGATCGTCAGTCCGGGACAGTACGAGCTCAACCTCATGGAACTGTACGACCGTCAGGAGTACATCATCTCGCTTCAAGAAGACGGGAGATACGTTATCGAGATGCCGGATGCGTGGGGCGTTTCGGACGAATAAAACGAAGGCCTCGTCTACATCTTGACTCGGATTCGTCCTACCACTTTCTGTACTACTTCCCGTATCACTCCCTGATGTTTGGGCGGTGATGTGGACGGCGACCATTGTCGAAGTGGACACAGTTATCCGCCACCCTCAACTACGGAACCCCATGCTCAGTGTTCACTGGACGACTTCGCCCACCGAGTCTCGGGCCTCTCTCAGCTCAGCTCGTACGTCTCTTACCCGCATCATAACGGATCGTGGCCGATCAATATCGACTCGTGGCCGATCAATATCGACTCGTGGTCAGTCCGTATCGACTCAGGGTCAGTTCGCATCGGCTCCCGACCGACCCGTATCGGAGGCGATATGCGCGTAGTCGCGAAGTTCGGTGGGACGAGTCTCGGTAGCGGCGACCGGATCGAGCGGGCAGCCGAATCGGTCGCCAACGCGGTCGACGCGGGTCACGAGATCGCCGTCGTCGCTAGCGCGATGGGATCCACTACGGACGATCTACTCGAAGACATCACCTTCGAGACGAACGACGAGGACCGTGCGGAGATCGTCTCGATGGGAGAACGGACGAGCGTCCGCATGTTGAAAGCCGCACTCGCTGTTCGCGACATCGACGCGGTGTTTCTCGAACCCGGCCACCCGGACTGGCCGGTCATCACCAACGAGCTCGGCGAGGTCGACGTCGAGGAAACTCGTCGACGGGCCGGGATCCTCGCCGACAGACTCGATGGCGTCGTTCCGATCATTACGGGGTTTCTCGCGGAGGACCACGACGGTAACGTCACGACGCTGGGTCGGGGCGGGTCGGACACGACCGCCGTCATGCTCGGCAACTACATGAACGCCGACGAGGTAGTTATCGTCACGGACGTCGAAGGCGTGATGACGGGTGACCCCCGTGTCGTCGAGGGGGCACGGAACGTCGGACGGATCACGGTCGACGAACTCCGAAACCTGTCGTTCCGCGGGGCGGAGGTCGTCGCTCCCTCGGCGCTCTCGTATAAAAACGAGAACCTCGCGGTTCGGGTGGTTCATTACCAGCACGGAGACCTGTTACGAGGCGGTACACGGATCGAAGGGCAGTTCGAGAGCCTCATCGATATGCGCGAGACGCCGCTCGCCTGTCTCACCGTCGCGGGGCGTGCGATCCGGAACCGACCCGGGATCCTCTCCGAACTTGCCGACCCACTTCGAGACGAGGGGATCAACATCGACGCGGTCGCGTCCGGGATGGACTCCGTCACGTTCTACGTTGATGTCGACATCGCCGAACGCGCCGAGGCCCTCCTCCACGAGGGCGTCGTCGCCGACGAGGCGCTCTCGTCGGTCACCGTCGCGGACCCGATCGCGGTGATACGGGTGACTGGCGGCGAGCTCCCGAACCAGTCCGGCGTCATTCAGGATATCATCAGCCCGCTCGCGGACTCCGGGATCAACATCATCGACCTGATCACCAGCGCGACCTCCGTCGCCGTGTTCGTCGACTGGGACGACCGCGAACGAGCGCTTGAGATCGTCCAACAGCGGTTCGACTGACTCGGTTCCCGTAAACCCACCCCGCTTCTCACTCGTCACGACCCACGTTGTCTCTCCCCCACTATCGAGTCACTCCCCGATATCCAGCCGAAACCGGGTGGTGTCACCACCGTCGAACCGCGGTCCGGCTCCATAGGCTTCGAACCCGGCGGCCTCGACGATCCGGATCCGATCCTCGTCGTCGTTCGGAACCACGACGTCGACGTCCATTCGTTCCCTCTCAGCGAACCGACGGGGCTCCTCGAACAGGCGGCGAACCGCCTCTTCCGTTCCCCCGAAGTCGGTGACGTTGACGACCTCCGAACCCGCATCGAACGCGAGAAATCCCACAACGATGTCGCCGCTGTCGGCGTCGCTGTGGTCGCCGCTGTCGGCGTCGCTGTCGGAGCCACTGTGTTCGTCCCCAGCTGTTGTCGTCTGCTCTTCCCGACTTTCACCGTTCGACCCCCTGGTTTCCGGTCCGCGTACGGCGACGCGAACCGACCGATCGTGAACGAGATCGACGACCACGTCGTGGGGACGGCCAGTCAGGTCCGCGAGCGCGGCCGCATCCGATTCGAGGGCGTCGCGGATACGCATACCTCCGTTATCTCACCGAGACGTATAAATCCGGACCCCGCGAGCAGGAGCGGTGATCTCGAGCTGCCGTGTCTCATCCATACTCGGACCGGAGGGAACTGCCTTGACGACGACCGAATGAATTTAACAGGTCGGTGTCCACGACTCGTTTATGAGCAAAGCAACCAAGGTCGTTCTCGGAACGGTCGGCGTGTCGGCCGCCCTGTCGATTCTCATCATCCTCTCGTACGTCTTCGGCGCTCTCGCATAATGTTCTCAGTACGCGAGCTAGACACCGACTTGGAACGGGTCCGTGACCGCCACGCCCCGGGCTCACCGGTGATCGATGTCGCGTCCGATTTCGAGACGATCCCACCCACCGTAGCAGAGGACCTCGGGCTGTTCGTCGACGGGTTGGAACCGGCCTCAGCTCCGGCGGAGTGGCTCCCGGAAACGGTCCCTGATCGTCTACGCGCGTACGCGGGACCAACGTTTACTGTCGGACTGCCCGGAGGTGGAACCGTTATTCGAACCACGCAGACCGACCCACCCGCCATGCTGGTGAAACGGCGAGCCGAAGGGACGCCTGACGACTTCCTTGCGTTCCTCATCGCTGACCGACTCGTCCAGATCGGTCTCAAGCCGACACCGGCGTCTATCTCATCTTCCGCCCCCTCATCCACCCGGTCCGACGGGGTGCCCGATCCCGGCGTTCCGGAGACGTTCCTCCCGTTCTTCGGTCCGCAGTATCCCGCACTCGACGCCGCGGTTCGGCGGCCGGACCCCGAACCGGGCGAAACACGGACGGGATTCGGCCCGAACGACGTATATCAGGTCGGGGCCGCGCTGTTCGACGCGTGGATCGGTCTCCACACGCGACCGGTGTTCGCGTCTTGGGAGGAGCAGTTCCCCCGACTGTACGACGCTTGGATGGACGCGGGCGAGCGTCTCGAAGGGCGGCTCCCCGAACTCGCGGGCGAGGTTGCACGCGGGGAGACGGCGTTTCCGGCCGCTACCGAGTACGCGTGCTCGGCGGTCAGACACGGGCTCGACCTCCCCGCCCCCTTCTCGGCGCTCGACACGAGCGCGTACCGCGATCGCGGAGCGCCCTACGCGGTGACGTGGGCGGAGAAGACGTTCGAATCGCTGACCGACACGTAGCGGTCGACCGTGTCGCGGCCAGACATCCGACTGTCAGTTCCGACCGATCCCGGAACGCTACGCTGAGGGCAGCTCGACGGTCACGTTTCCGTCCTCGTCGAGATCGATGACGCCGTCGAACAAGTCGCGGAACCGGTCGAGGGTCGCGACCTCGTGGACCTCCTCGGAGAGGTGGAAGATGCCGACCGCGTCGTGTTCGTCCAACAGATCGAGGATCTCGGCGGCCGCCTCGTACACCGCGTCGTCGTCGGCGTAGTATGCCATTTCAGTAAGCGAATCTACAGACACTCGGCGTTTTCCGTCGTTTTCTTTCAGGAACCGACCGACACGATCGACGACTCCCTCCACGTCGTCCGGCGCGGAGACGTAGTACACGTCGTCGCTCGACCGCCGGGAGTACCCGCGTTCGACGGAGAGCGTATCGAGGATAGTCGCTTTCCCCTCGTCGACGTCGTAGTACTCCAGCTTCTGTTCGACCTCGCGGGCGGTCGTTCGAGTCGAAACCACGAGGAACGCGTCGGTGTCGGTCTTCAAGAAGTCGGTGTCGATCCGGTCCGTCTCGCCGATGCTCGGGTGAACGAGGAGGAGTCCCGTGCCGCCGGGGATCGTTTTGGGTCCGTTCTCGACCGCGAGCGTGTACTCCATACTCGTGGCAACCGCCGGATCGACTTAACGGTGCGGGGCTGGGCGCTCCCCGACGAACATCTCGGGTCACGAGGTCGTCTCCTCCCGGACGGCTTTTGACACACCCGGCCGTTGAGACAGCCGAATGACCGGACACGAAACTGCACGAGAGGTGTATCGGCAGGCGCTTCCCGTCATCCTCGTCAGCTTGATCGCGGGACTGTTCGCGGGAACGATCCTCGGGTCCGAGTCCATGCGTGACGGTATCGAGAGCGTCCCCGGGATCCTCCTTCTTCTGCCAGCATTTCTCGCCACACGTGGCGGTGTTTACGGCTCGCTCGGTGCTCGTCTCTCGACGGGGCTCCACCAGGGGTTGATCGAGCCCCGGTTCGAGCTCGACCGCCACCTCACGAACGCCATCGTCGCCTCGTTCATCAACGGGATGGCGGTCTCCGTGTTCATCGCGGTGATCACCTACTTCACCCTGTTCCTGTTCGGGGGTGGCGGGAACCTCGTCGAGCTCGTCGGCATCATGGTGATAGCCGGGTTCCTCTCGGCGGTGCTCATGCTCTCGGTGCTCATCACGGTCATCTTCCTCGGGTTCCGTCGAGGACTCAATCCTGACAACGTGATCGGTCCGGTCGTGACGACGCTCGGGGACGTGTTCGGTATCCTCTTTCTCCTCGTCGGGATCTACGTCGTCGGGGTGATCGTGTGAGCGACCCCGACTCGAACCCCCCGTCCGATCCGGACTCGGATCGTCCCCGCGATACCGACCCGAATCAGCCCCCGGACTCGGATCGCCCTCGTTCCGAGTCCGACCCCGCAAGCGATCCGCCGACGACGGATACCACTCGGATCGCCGTGGGGGTCGGCGACACGCTCGAGGACATCCTTGAGGACGTGACCCGGCCCATCCCGGAGGAACCGATCGAACCCACGCGAGCGGAGACGGCCTCGACGGAGTCGCCCGGCGTCGACGAGTGGGCGATCCGCCGAATCGTTTGGACGATGGTCCCGCTCCTCGCGGCCCTTTCCGTGCTTCAACTCGTGTCCGGGAGCGTGCTGGAGGGATTCGAGGAAACGCTGTTGCAGTACCCCGCACTGCTCGTGTTGGTCCCGGTTCAGATCGGAACCGCCGGCAACCTCGCATCGATCATGTGCTCGCGGCTCACGACACAGCTGTACCTCGGGACGTACGAGCCGAGCCTCTCGAATCCGGGGGTTCGCGCCAACGTGGGCGCGGTGTTCGCGCTGGCTGGAACCGTTTTCGGGGTCGTCGGAGTCGCGGCGTGGGCGATCGGCCTCGCACTCGGTGGCGCGCTCGCGCTCGGTTCCGTGCTCCTCATCTCGCTCGTTTCGGGGATGCTGCTCGCGGTCCTCGTCGTCGTCGCGAGCGTCGTTTCCGTCGAAGCCTCCTACCGGATCGGGCTCAACCCCGACGACACGACGATCCCGGTCGTCACGAACGTCTGTGACGTGCTCGGGGTCCTGATCCTGTTCGGGGTCGTCACGGTCGTTGTGTGACTCGGTTCATGCGGTGACGTTCGCGTTGGCCCTTGGCTCCTCGCGGTCGATCCGGTTTTGACCCCACCGTTCGTCTCCCCGGTATGAGCGTTAGAGCGGAGTTCGACGAGTGGGCGACGTCGGGGAAGGACCGCGGTATGGAGGACCGGCACTGGCACACGGCGAAACACGTCCTCGCGCGCATGCCAGTCGAGGCGGGCGACACCGTGCTCGACCTGGGAACCGGCTCCGGCTACGCACTTCGAGCGCTCCGCGAGCGCGACGTGGGCCGCGGGTACGGGCTCGACGGCGCACCGGAGATGGCTCGGAACGCCCGGGGCTACACCGACGACGACGCGATCGGCTACGTCGTCGGCGACTTCGACGCGCTCCCCTTCGCCGACGACTCGATCGACCACGTGTTCTCGATGGAGGCCTTCTACTACGCCGCGGACCCGAATCACACGTTGGAAGAGGTCCGTCGCGTGCTCGCGCCCGGGGGGACGTTTTACTGTGCGGTGAACTACTTCGCCGAGAGCGAACACACCCACGAGTGGCAGGAGAACATCTCCGTCGACATGACGCTGTGGGACCGCGCGGAGTACCGTCAGGCGTTCCGTGACGCTGGACTGTACGTCGCCGAACAGGACGCGATCCCCGACCGCGAAATCGAGATCCCGCCCGCAGAGTCGTTCCCGACTGAGGACTGGGAGAGCCGCGACGCGATGGTCGACCGATATCGGACGTGGGGGACGTTGCTGACGGTCGGCGTCGCGCCCTGATCAGTCGGAAACGTGCCTTGGCCGCCGGTGACGACTTCCCGGCGCGCAGCCCTCCCTTGGAACGCTTATAAGGAGTGATCGGCTCCCGAGACGACCGCGAGCGGGCCGGGGGATCGTCGGACTCGGGGCTCTGCCGTTCCTGTGCTCGGTCGTCTCTGTGCTCGGTGCCGTGTCGTCGTGCGGTCCGTTCCCGCACAACCGAGGCCGTTAAGGGGGAACCGCAGAAAACCCTACCCGATAATGCCCAGCGGAGAGTACGACCCCGACACCGCCGAGCCGCACTGGCAGCGGCGATGGGTCGACGAGGAGACGTACGCGTACCCCGACGAGCCCGTCGATCCGAACACCGCCTTCTCCATCGACACGCCCCCGCCGACCGTCTCGGGGAGCCTCCACTGGGGCCACGTATACGGCTCGATCCTGCAGGACGTCGTCGCCCGGTTCCACCGGATGTACGACAGCGAGGTGTTCTACCCGTTCGGCTACGACGACAACGGGATCGCCTCCGAACGGCTCGCCGAGCGCGAGCTCGACATCCGCCATCAGGACTACGACCGCCACGAGTTCCAGGAAAAGACTCGGGAGGTGTGCCAGCAGTACGAGGACGAGTTCACCGAGAAGATGCAGGGGGTCGGCCTCTCCATCGACTGGAACAACACCTATCAGACGATCTCTCCCGAGGTCCAGCGTGTCTCCCAACTCTCCTTCATCGACCTGTACGAGCAGGGTCGTGAGTACCGTCAGGAAGCGCCAGCGATCTGGTGTCCCGAGTGTGAGACCGCCATCTCACAGGTCGAAACCGAAGACGACGAACAGGACTCACACTTCCACGACATCGAGTTTGGCGTCGCGGACGCCGGCCGTGACATCCCCGGGACGTTCACGATCTCGACGACCCGCCCCGAACTCCTGCCCGCCTGTGTCGCTGTCTTCGTTCATCCAGAGGACGACGACAACCAGGTTCTGGTCGGCGAGTCAGCCGAGATCCCCCTGTTCGGCCATGAAGTCCCGATCATCGCCGACGACCGCGTCGACATGGAGACGGGGTCCGGGATCGTGATGTGTTGTACCTTCGGCGACCAGAACGACATCGAGTGGTACCAGGCACACGATCTGGACCTCCGTGTCGCCATCGACGAGTCCGCGCACATGACTGCGGTCGCGGACGAGTACGAGGGACTCCACGCATCGGAGGCCCGCGAGGCGATCGTCGCCGATCTCGACGACGCCGGCGCGCTGTTGGACCGATGGGAGATCTCCCACACCGTCAACGTCCACGAGCGGTGCGGTACCGGGGTCGAATTCCTCGTCACCGAGCAGTGGTACATCGAGGTCCTAGATAAACGCGAGGAGTACCTTCAGGCTGGCCGCGATATGGAGTGGTTCCCTGACAAGATGTTCACCCGGTACAAACACTGGGTCGAAGGGCTCCAGTGGGACTGGCTCATCTCGCGGCAGCGTTCCTCCGGGATCCCCTTCCCCGTCTGGTACTGTGCCGACTGTGACCACGAGGTCGTCGCCGAGAAGGCTGATCTCCCCGTCGACCCCCTCGCTGACGACCCACCAGTCGATGTGTGCCCCGAGTGTGGGGGCGAGTCGTTCGTCCCCGAGGACGACGTGCTGGACACGTGGGCGACATCCTCGCTCACCCCGCTCATCAACGCGGGCTGGGACTGGAACGACGAGGCGGGGGAGTTCACGATGGAGCGCCCGGAGATATACCCGATGGACGTCCGTCCGCAGGGCCACGACATCATCTCCTTCTGGCTGTTCCACACCGTCATCAAGTGTTACGAACACACCGACGAGGTCCCGTTCGAATCCACGATGATCAACGGGATGGTGCTCGACGAGAACCGCGAGAAGATGTCCAAATCGAAGGGGAACATCGTTGCGCCCGATGAGGTCCTCGAAAAGTATCCCGTCGACGCCGCCCGCTACTGGGCCACCGGGTCGGCCATCGGCGACGACCTCCCGTATCAGGAGAAGGGGCTCCGGGCGGGCGAGAAACTCATCCGGAAGCTCTGGAACGCCTCCAAGCTCGTCGAGTCGCTCGCGCCGGAGCCGTTCCCGCCGGAGCCCGACGACGGCCTCCGCGAGCTCGACCGATGGCTGCTCGCGGAGCTCGACCGCGAGCTCGACACTCTGACCGACCGACTGGCGAACCGCGAGTTCTCGAAGGCTCGTGACGACCTGCGGGGCTTCTTCTGGAACACGTTCTGTGACGACTACCTCGAGATCGCCAAACAGCGTGCGGACGACTCGGCGGCGTACACGCTTCGGACCGCCCATCGCCGGTTCTTGAAGACGTTTGCCCCGACGCTCGCACACGTCACTGAGGAGCTGTGGCAGGACATGTACGCAGAGCGCGTGGCGGACTCGCCGGACGATATCACTGTCAACCCCGCCGCGAGCGAGTCCGTCCATCTCGCCGACTGGCCCGAACCTGTTGGCGCCGACGCGGACCACGATGCGGGTGTCGCGGCGATGGCTGTCGTCGGCGCTCTCCGTCGATATAAAAGCGAGAATCAGCTCCCACTCAACGCCGAGCTCGACACTGTCGAAGTGTACGCGGACATCCGCGGCTTCGAGGCCGATATCACTGGCGTGATGCACGTCGACAACCTCCGAGTCCATCCCGACGCCGACGCGCCAATCGAGACCGTCGTCACCGGGATCGACCTCGACTACGCCACCGTTGGTCCCAAACACGGGAACCGCGTCGGCGACATCGAGGCCGCGCTCGCGAGCGACGACTACGAGATCGACGGTGACCGCCTCCACGTTGCGGACGTGACCCTCGAAGCGGACGAGTTTGCGGTCGAAGAGGCACGCCAGTACGCGGGTTCGGGTGAACTGCTCGACGCCGACGACGTCGTGGTCATCGTCGACGACGAGTAAACTCGCCCGGACTGGACCGAGAGCTTACTCCAGGTCCGCGCCCACGGCGTCCTCGACGGTGTCGAATCCGTCGCGGTCGAGCAGCCGGATAAGCCCGCGGTTGATGTCACGGGCGACGCCCGGTCCCTCGTACACGAGTGCGGTGTACAGCTGGACAACCGACGCCCCTGCGCGGATCTTCTCGTAGGCTCCCTCTGCGTTGGCTATCCCACCGACGCCGACGACCGGAACGTCCGTCCGTTCGGCGACGAACCGGACGAGCTCCGTCGAACTGTCCTCGATCGGCTTCCCCGAGAGGCCACCCCGCTCGGCGCGGTTCGGGCTGGCAAGTCCCTCGGGACGCGACGTCGTCGTGTTGGTCGCGATCACTCCATCGAGCCCGACTTCATCGACGACGGCGAGCGCCTCCTCGATCGCTGCCTCCGGTAGATCCGGGGAGAGCTTGACCAACAGTGGGGCGGCTCCGGCGTCGGCAAGGCTCCCGAGGATCCGTTCGAGCGCCTCACGGTTCTGTAGCTCTCGAAGCCCGGGCGTGTTCGGGCTCGACACGTTGACAACGAAGTAATCCCCGTGTTCCGCGACGCGTTCGTAGGTGTAGCGGTAGTCGTCCGCCGCTTCCGCTAGCGGCGTCGATTTCGACTTGCCGATGTTGATCCCCACGGGGACGTCAGCCGCGGGGCTCCGGCGGAGACGATCCCCGACGCGGTCGGCTCCCTCGTTGTTGAACCCCATTCGGTTTATCAACGCCTCGTCCTCACGAAGCCTGAAGAGGCGTGGCCGCGGGTTCCCCGGCTGCTTTTCGGCCGTGACGCCACCGACCTCGACGTGACCGAACCCGAGCGCGGCGAGCGCCCGCGGAACTTCGGCGTTCTTGTCGAACCCGGCAGCGACGCCGATCGGGTTCGGGAACGCGGTGTCGAACACGGTCGTCTCCAGCCGTTCGTTGCTCACGACGTATCGCTTCCGAGCTGCCGCCGAAACAGGCGTTCCCTGTACGCCGCGTAACAGGTGGTGGACCGCGTTGTGTGCCGTTTCCGGCGGAACCGCGAACAGTGCCGGCTTCAGGAGATCGTATACGCCCATCGTTCGGATCTCGTCACGGACCCCAATCAATCCGCCGACTACACCGGAAGAAACGGGTACTCTCGTCGTCGAGTCGAGGGTACTCTGTCGACCACCGGACTAAAAGTCGTGTTCGAGCTGTTCGGGGTTCGAATCCGCCTTCTGGATGATTATTTTCCCGTCGCGAACACGGACGAACACCTCGTCGCCGATCTCCATCCCCGCCACCGCGAGTTCGTCCTCATGGAGGTTCACGTGGACGTTATGATACTCCCCGTCCTCGTCTTTGGCGCCACTCGGGCTGAGCTTCTTTTTACGAACCATCGCGGTTGTATGGCTCGCACTTCGCGACAGCAGACATATAAGTGTTGTTTACGGTGTTCCTGACTCCCCTCACGCGCTGGGCTAGCCAGTACCCGAACCGGTTCCACGATCCGTCCCAAGCTCGCTGCTTTGCCGGGCTACCGATTACCGAATCCACGGTTTCTGGCGCCATCATTTATAAGTCATGTACCGTCCAGTTTTCATTTCCCCGATATATTTATTACACACTGTGTGCTGGTTTGGCATGGAGGTAAAACCATGGTACGTGAAGACGGTAAGCGAAACTTCGCCCTCCGGGAGGAGGACGGGTCGGAACCGAGCGAGTTCTCCGGAAACATGCCGCGACAGGCCGCACTCAAGGCGGCTCGAACGCTCGAACCGGGCCCCTCCGAAGAGGAGGCGGAGCGAACGACGATCAGACTACGGGAGAAAGGGACGGAAAAAGTCCACGAGTACGAGGGGTGGGCGTGGAAAGCCAGTGCGCCGGAGGTCGACGAGGCTGACGACGACTTCTGGCTCAATGACCTCGACGATATCACGAAGGCGAACGTCTCGAAACAAGGTATCGAGTACCTCGACGACGAGTAGCCGGACCGATCGCCGCTCCACCCCGTCCTGCCTTCTTTTCATACACCGGGAGTGTCGAGTCCAGAACTCGAATGTGCCCTCTCCGGAGGAGACGTCTTCCGGTCGTAGCGGCGATCAGCCACCCGGTTCTCATCGACCGTCGCCCCCGGCATGAAACCGCATGACGTGGCGGTGGTAGTTCGACGGGGTTAAGTACAACCCGGGCATTCGGACTAATGCGAAGAACGCACCGCGAACTCGGGCCGTTCAACCCGGCCCGGTTTCGCTGGACCGAAACGAGTCCGATGGGTTTATAACCCATGCCGGACAACGTTCAGGTCCGCGAAGGATGAGGATCTCGCCCCCTGTGCTCCGGCATAAGAGGGGATCTGATGTGAGCCTTGGTAGTTCGGTGTCATCCGGAACGCCGGTGACACTGGACACCATATTGGACCATGCAATGGTGTGTTGACACTACGTCA
>NZ_JBHSWW010000012.1:0-25547 GCF_042661865.1 Halorubrum tibetense | reverse complement strand
GCCGCCCGCGCCCGTTTCAGCGCGTACCTGACCGCGTGTGCGACGGTGAGCACCCCCACGACGCCGCCGGCGAGGAACGTGACGACCGGCGGGGCCGCCGTCACGAGCTCGTCGCCGCCGTTTCCGAGCAGCACGCCGGCGGCCCCGTCGAGAAACGCCGACAGTGACCGTGTCATGTACTCGTACTGCCCGAGGATCACCAGAAACAGCGAGCCGGACACGCCCGGAAGCACCATCGCGCTGACCGCCACCGCGCCCGAGAGGAACACCACGGGGAGCGCGTGTCCGAGCGCGGTCGCGGCGTAGCCGGAGGTGAGAAAGGCGACGAGGAACCCCGTTAGCGCGGCCGCCTTCCGCCCCGGCGTCCCCACGTCGACCGCACCGAACAGGACGACCGCCGAGGCACCGATGAGCCCGAAAAAGAACCCGTAGGTCCCGACGGGCACCGAGACGAGGAGGACCTCAACGAGACGCAACACCGCGACGACCGCGGAGAGGATCCCCGTGAGGAGCACGACGAGGAACCCGCCGTCGGCCTCCCGGAACGCCGCGAGCGCGTCGGGTCGGTTCCCCCGGACGACCCCGGAGCATATCCGGCGGATCCGCGCCGGATCGATCGCGGTCACCGCCGTGATCAGCCGCTCGTAGATCCCGACGATGAGCGCGATCGTGCCGCCCGAGACGCCGGGAACCGCGTCGGCGGCCCCCATCGCCAGCCCCTTCAGGTACAGCGCCAGCCACTCCCGGGCGTCGGCCATCGCGATCGCTCAGGCCTCGACCGTGCTCGCGGCGGCGGGCACGTCGCCGTCGGCGGACACGTCCGGGCCCGCGATCGTTGCGCTATCGTCGTCGTTCGTGCCTTCCGCCTCGTCTTCTTCGCCGTTCTCGTCATCGATCGGGCACTCGGGGTCGCCCGCCGGACAGTCGAGGATCTCCTCGTCGAGCTCGACGGTCAGTGTCTCGTCGTCGACGCCGACGACTTGGCCCTCGGTGACGTCGAGCTCGCCCACTTGCTGGGTCGTGTAGAGGTCGTCGTCGGTGACGGGCTCGGTCGTCAGCTCGTATGGCCCGGTCGCTTGGACGCTCGTGTTCGTGTACCCCTCATCGGGGCCGAACTCCTCGTACCCTGTCGTCGAGTAGGGGAGGTGGAGCTCGAACTCGCCGTTCGCGTCCGCCTCCGCGTACTGCGTGTACTCGAACGTCTCGTTCGACGCTGGCATCGACATCTCGACGGTCGCTTCGACCTCCTCGCCGGGTTCGGCACCGGACCCGTTGACGGCCGCGCCGGGGACGCGCTCGAACGTCTTGACCCAGTTGGCTTCGGTCCGGCGCAGCTCGTCCGCGCCCAGCCCGGTGACCTGCTGCTGCTGGATCAGCCGCTGGAGGTAGCTCTGCGACTGGAAGGCGGTCGGCTCGGTCGCGTGGACGAGCCGGTAGTTCTCGAGCGCCTCCACGCGCTCGGTCGGGTTCGCGCCGACGCCGCCGAGCTGGGCGGTCTCGCCCTGGTCCTCGGCGAACGCCTCTGCCTCTTCGAGGCTATCGAACTGCATGATCGGCTCCTGATCCGGGTCCGCGGGGAACGTCCGGAGATCGACGGTACCGCCCGTACCGTCCTGGAACTGCTGTTCGTCCCAGCTGACGACGACGGGTTCGGGGTCTGCCGCGCTCCCGTGGTACTCGTAGAGCCGGACCATCTGGCTCTCGTAGTAGCGCTGCGTGTTGATCTGGGTCGTCGGCTGTGCGCCGCCCTCGACGGGCTCCCACAGCAGCCAGTTGACGTCGTCCTGTTCGAGCGCGGCGTCGTCGTAGAACGTGACGGGGGCCCCGAACTTCTCGCCCGGCGTCACCATCTCCCAGTCGACCATCACGTACCGCGTGCGCTCGCCCTCGTCGCTCTGGCGAGCGAGCACCTCCGCCGCCTGCTCCTCGTCCGGCGCGAGCAGGTAGTTTGCGGCTTCGCCCGCGTTCTGTTGGAACGGGTTAGCGTTCGGTATCCGCTCCGCGCGGGTGGTGATCCAGTGGCCGTAGTCCCACCACGACTGGACGCCGTACGCGCCCTCGGGATAGTCGAAGTCGTCGTCAGCGGGGCGCTCGTAGGTGCCGTACAGCTCCATCGGTTCGTCCGCACCTTCGAGCTCGCCCGGGTGGGGCGTCTCCTCGTTCATCCACTGGAGGCTCTCGTCCCACTGGACGACCTCGCCCGGACCCGTCGCCGCCCCCACGGCCCACACCGGTCCGGTCATGAACACGAGGGGAGCGATCAGCACGACCGCGACCGTGGCGGCGATCATCACCTGCCACCCCTCGACCTCCCGGAGCTCGTCGAGCGAGCGATCCAAGTCGAGGGCGTCGATCGTCAGCTGGAGGAAGTACGCCGCGCCGATCGCGACGATCACCGCCAGGTAGTAATTGAACCGGGTCTGGGTGAACGCCATCGACGCGATGAACGCGGCCCAGACGACGAAGTACAGCTCCTCGGTGTCGTACTCGACGAGGAACGTCGCGCCGACGAGGAACCCTGCGGCGAGCACGAGTCCGACCACCTGCCAGCTCACGCCGACGAGGCCGCCGATCGCGTCGTAGAGGCTGGGGAGCGCGTAGATGGAGCCAACGACCGCGAACGCGGCGACCGCGTACAGCGTGTGGTTCGCCTCGCCGCTCCGGATCAGCGGCCGGAGCAGGACGTACAGGACGGCGGCCAGCGCGAGGAGGAAGGCGAGGCCGTACTGTGAGATGACGAAGTCCGCGAACTCCTGTCGCATCAGCGGCGGCGCGGCCTCGCCGATGGTCCGCGTGGTGTCGCGGGCGCTGAACCCGACCGTGTTCAACAGGTTGCTCGTGACCGTCGACCACAGCGAGGGGATCGCGAGCCAGACGATCGCCGCCGACGCGAGGATCAGCCCGCCGACCGTGGGCGGATACGTCCCTAGTTCGAGCTCCTCGCGCGCCTCCCACTGCCGGGCGAGCCACGCGAGGAACACCGCGCCGAGCGCGACGCCGAGCGGAAGGACGACCTGCGTGAGCGAGTAATCGGTGACGCCGAAGGAGAACTCGTCGAGCGGGACCAGCTGCATCAGTCCGGCGACGGTCATCGACACCGCACCCGCGAAGGCGATCGGATCCGGGCTCGTGCCGTGGTACACGTCGCTCGTGATCTTCACTGCGAGGAAGATGCCGGTGAAGCCGACCATGAGGACGCCGGGCTGCCACGTCCACATGTACAGCCCGAGCGCGACGCCCGCGGCGGCCGCGTAGGCGGTCGGTCGTTTGAGCGCCGGCCAGTCACGGTCGACGACGAGCTCCCAGACGGGTTTCTCCCGCTCCGCGACCGCGAACGCGACGAGGAACCCGAGGACCGCGACGGTCTGGAAGAGCATCTCGCCCGCGTGGTGATCGTTGAACCCGACGAGCGTGTAACTGAAGAACGTCCCAGGGAGCAGTGCGAGGACGGCGACCGCAGCGACCGCGGCGAACCGGTCGACGAACCGTCGCGCGATGAAGTACGTCGGGATCGCGACGAGGGTCCCGACGATCGCGGACATGAGGAGCATCACCCGCATCGCGCCCTCCTCGCCGCCGCCGGTGATCGGCGTCGCGAGGAAGACGAAGACGGCCGTGATGTAGTCCCAGAGCGTCCCGAACTGCCCCACGTGTCGGCCGAAGGGGAACCCGGTCCACGGATCGAACGCCATGCTGCTCGGGAAGTTTTCCAGAAGATACGTCGTCTCGCGGTAGTGATACCATGGGTCGTTTCCGCGGAAGTACACGTCGCCGTCGACGATGAAACTGCCGTACGACTGGACGCGGGTCCACAGCATGACCACCAGTATCCCGAGGAGGGCCGGGACGTGATACCACCGTTCGAGGAGGGCAAGGGGGGAGTCCTCGCCGTCTCCAGCGTCGGCGTCGGTTCGCTGGCTCATTACACGATGACACTTCCAAAACCTCCATAAGCCTTGTTATACCACGCCGGATTCGGATGCCCCGACCGGGAGGCGGCCACTCGTCAGAACGCTTATTCGGCCGGGTGAAAAACCGGTTCCCGAATGAAGGTCTCCGTCGTCGTCTGTACGTACACGATGGACCGATACGACGTCTTCACGGAGGCCGTCGAAAGCGCGCTCGCACAGCGCTACGATCCCGTAGAGGTCGTGTTGGTCATCGACGGCAACCCGGCGGTGTACGACCGAACGGTCGAGGAGTTCGGCGGCCGGGAGGGCGTGATCGTCCACGACAACGAGGAGAACCGAGGGATCTCCTACAGCCGCACGAAAGGTGCCGAGCTGGCCTCCGGCGATATCGTCGCGTTTATCGACGACGACGGGGTCGCGGAGCCCGACTGGATCGAGACGCACGTCGACGCGTACGAACGGACCGACGCGGTCGCCGTCGCGGGGTACGTCGCCCCCGACTGGGTGGGTGAAAAGCCCTCGTTCTTTCCCGAAGAGTTCTACTGGCTCGTCGGCTGTACGGAGCGCGGATTCGCGGCCGACGGCGAGATCGTCCGCAACGGGTACGGGTCCAACGTCTCCTACGACCGGGACGTGTTCCTCGACGTGGGGGGGTACGACGTGAACACGGGCCGGAAGGGCGATAGGCACGTTCAGGCACACGAGGCACCGGTCGGGATCCGGATCCGAGAAGAGTACGGGCAGGGCGTGGTGTACGTCGAGGACGCCGTCGTCCACCACACGCTGTTCGAGTACCGGGGACGATTTCGGTGGCTCCTCTTCAGGTCGTTCTGGCAGGGGTTCTCGAAGCGCGTGATGGCCCTCCTGTACCCCGGCGCGCAGGGGAACGAGAGCGCCTTCCTGAAGGACCTGTTCGTCCGGGCGCTTCCGGACCGCGCCCGACGGACGGTCTCCGAACGGTCGAGTGAGCCCGCACAGGAGGCGGTGGCGATACTCGCGTTCACCGCCGCCGTCGGGTTCGGGTATCTGTACGGACTCGTCCGCCGCGACGTGCTCCGTGAGGATCCGGGGGCCGATACATGAACGACGGCTCCGACAGCGAGAGCGACGGAGCCGGCAGTGACCCGATGTTCTCCGTCCTTCACCTCGTCACCGCCGAGGAGGTGTTCTTCAGACAGCAGATCGACGTCTTGGAACGGAAAGGCGTCGAGACGACCGTCCTCGTCGTCCCCGGGCAGGAACAGATAGACGGGGACATGGGCGAGACGCGCGGAGTCCGCGAGTACCTCCGGTACCTCCCGATGGTCCGACGCGAACTCCGCCGGGGAGAGTACGACCTCGTCCACGCGAACTACGGGCTGACCGCCCCGTTCGCGGTGACACAGCGACGGCTCCCGGTGGTGTTGACGCTGTGGGGGTCGGACGTCGTCGGCTTCGACGGCGCGGTCACGAAGGCCTGTGCGTGGCGCTGTGACGCCGTGACCGTCCGGAGCCGGGAGATGCGCGAGCTGCTCGGACGGCCGGACGCCCATATCCTTCCGAGCGGCGTCGACCTCGATCGGTTCCGCCCGATAGACCGGGAGGACGCGCGCGAGCGCGTCGGCTGGGGTCGCGACCGACAACAGGTGCTGTTCCCGTACTCGCCGGCGTACGAACGGAAGAACTACCCGCTCGCCGAGCGCGTCGTGGAGGCGGCCGCCGATCGTCTCGGCGAGCCGGTCGACCTCCACACGATCTCCGATATCCCGCACGAGGAGGTCCCGTACTACGTGAACGCCGCGGACGCCGTGCTCCTCACCTCGGACCACGAGGGATCGCCGAACACGGTCAAGGAGGCGATGGCGTGTAACGTCCCCGTGGTCTCGACGGCCGTCGGCGACGTCCGCGAGCGGTTGGAGGGGGTGGCCCCCTCGGCGGTCGGCGAGTCGGAGGCGGAGCTCGTCGAGGGACTCGCCCGTGTCCTCGACGCCGGCGAGCGGTCGAACGGTCGCGAGGCGGTCAGGGAGGTGAGCTGGGACCGGATCGGGGACCGGATCCTCGACATCTATCGGTCGGTGACGGCCTCTCGCTCGAACGGGAGGGCCGGCGACTCGCCGCCTGACGACGACTGATCACACCCGTTCGGTCGGCGTCGAACACCGCATACAGAGCACGTCGGAGCCTGCCCAGTTGACGTCGTTCGAGCCACACGCCGGACAGCGGTGCGTCTCGTTGCCGTACTCCGTCGTTCCGCGCGGGGCCGCGAGGTGGCCGTCAGCGACTGCCCCATCGACGAGCCCGCCGAACCGCTGCTTCTTGTACCGGGCACGGTGTGCGAGGAACTCGCCCGCCTGCGAGGGGTCCGCCCCGTGGAGGTCTTCCCACTTGATCGCGATCTCGCCGTTCGCCTGCCCGCGAGCCACCTGTTTGATCGGCTCGGCTGCCGCGCCAAACAGGGGCGTCGTCGCGAGCGCCTGCGGCGATTCGATCGCGTCCCCGGCGGCGAGGTATCGCTCCGCGGCGTCGTCGTACGCGTCGGCTGCGCCATCGAGCCCCCCGGCGGCCCGGAAGTCGGCGACGAGCTCTGCCAGGCATGCGGCCTGTCCCGGCGCGGTGAGGACGCTCTGGAGGTCACGACTCGCCGCGATGCCTTCGACGGCACGCTGGGCGACACGGCGGGGCGTCCCTGCCACCCGATACGCCACCACGGCCGTGAGCAGCTGCTGGAGCCCCTGTCCGACCCACCCCTTCTCGTCGGGTTCGAACGGGTCGATCTCCGGACGCGGATCGGCGAGGACGCGCCGCCCACCGCGGGTGTATCGGTTCCCGGCCGCCTCGTACTCGCGAGCCGCCAATGCGTCCACCGCCGCGTCGTAATGACCGCCGTCCTGCGTGTTCATACCGATCGAACGGCTGCTGGCGGATTAGGGGTGGCGGTGGCGGCGGGCGGCGTGGAAGAACGGGCTCTACCTCTTAGTTCGCATCCGCGGTCCTCTCGGTCGTGTCCGCGGTCGTCTCCGCCCCCTCCGCGGCCGCCTCGGGAACCGAATCGGGCCGTATCGACTCGTAGAACGCCACCGAGTACGTGGCGTAAAACGCGCCGAAAACCCCGGTCGAGAGCACGTACACCGCCGCGAACGCGACCAGGATACCGAGCGTCGGCTCGACGCCGGCGACGAGGTCCGCGAGCGGCGACGCGGGGAGCTCCGGGCTCGCCGACCCCCGAGCCGCGCTCACTATCCCCCCGATCGCCCCGATCGTCCCGAACGCGACGCCGCCGACGAGCAGGACGAGCGAGTACCCGAACACGCCGAGGAGGTTCGACCGGACGAGGCCGACGCTCCGACGGAACCCGTCGACGAGCGACGTATCGTCAAGGACGATCGCGTGACTGTAGAACTGGACGAAGAACGTGACGAGGAGGTACGCGAGCGCGAGTCCGCCGGCAACGACGCCGATCACGGCGAGCAGCGTCACGCCACCGCCGCTCGCGACGCCGCTTGCTACGTCGACACCACCCGCGATACCGCTTCCACCGACACCACCTACGGACACCCCGATAACGGCGATGACGACGGCGAACACCACGACGAACGCGAAGACGACGTTGACCGCGAGCAGGACGAAGTACGCGAGTAGGAGCGGGACGTAGTTCGCTTTCCCCTCGGCGATCAGCGTCGAGAGGCTCGTCTTCCCACGGATCGCCTCGCTGGCCATCCCGAGGAGCCCGCCTTGGAAGAACGGGACGACGAGGATCAACACGCCGGTCGACACGAGCGACACGACCGCCGCCAGCACGGGACGCGTCGGTTGAACCAACAGGTTCGGCAGCTGGGAGAGCCCGAACAGCGCCGTGATCACGACGAGGACCGGGTTGCGGACGATACCGCTGGCTGCGGGTCGGATGGACTGGAGGGCCGTCATGACCGTGGGATCGTCAACGCGATATATAAACCCAAGCGTCGGAACCGATCACCACGTGAGCCCCTCGTAGCGGATCCCCTCGCGGCGTTCGACGATCCGCCGCCCGTCGACGACGACCGGCTCGCCGCGCCCCGTCGCCGAGCCCTCCATCGCATCGAACTCGTGGTCGAGAGCGGCGAACTCGTCCCAGTCGGTCACCACGAGCGCCGCGGTCGCACCATCCAGCGCCCCCGCGGCCGAGTCCGCGTACTCGATCTCCGGGAGCCGTTCGCGGGTGTTCGCGGTCGCGACGGGGTCGTACGCGACCACGTCCGCGCCGCGTGTCCGTAACCCTTCGATGACGGGGATCGCTCGCGAGTTCCGGATGTCGTCGGTGCCGGGCTTGAACGCGAGTCCGAGCACGGCCACCCGTTCGCCGGCGACGTCGACGTGGTCGTCGAGCAGGTCGAGCATCCGGTCCGGCTGCCCGTCGTTGACCGCGACCGTGGCGTCGAGCAACGGCGGCTCGTAACCGGCTTCGCGGGCGGCAGCACGGAGCGCGTCGACGTCTTTCGGGAAACAGCTCCCGCCGTACCCCACACCGGAACGCAGGAACCGCGCGCCGATCCGGTCGTCGAGCCCGACCGCGTCCATCACCTCGTAGGCGTCGATCCCGAACCGCTTACAGACGTTTCCGAGGTCGTTCGCGAGCGAGATCTTCGCGGCGAGCGTCGCGTTGTTCGCGTACTTGATCATCATCGCTGTCTCGGGATCGGTCCGGACGATAGGGACGTCCAGACCCGCGAGTAACGGTTCGTACGGGGTTTCCAGCCGTTCGGCCGCCCACTCCGAGGACGTTCCGAAGACGACCTTGTCAGGGTTCTTGAAGTCATCCACGGCCGACCCCTCCCGAAGGAACTCGGGGTTCGTCGCGACCTCGATCCGGTCGGCCGCCGGACCCGCGCCGCGGCGGACCGCCTCGCGGATCGTCTCCACGCCCGGCGGCGTGATCGTGCTCTTGATCACGACGAGGTGTCGGTCGTTCTCGGACAGCCCAGCAAGCGCCTCGCCGGTCGTTTCCGCGGCCGCGGAGAGCCCGGCGAGGTCGATACTCCCGTCGTCGTTCGACGGCGTGCCGACCGCGAGGAACGTGACATCGGACTCCGGAACCGGGTCGTACGACGTCGTCGCGTGGAGGCGGTCGCCGGCGTGTCGCGACAGGAGGTCGTCCAACCCCGGCTCGTGGATCGTCGCTCGCCCCTCGTTCAACGCCGCCACTACCTCCGGGTCGATGTCGATCGCAGTCACGTCGTGGTCGACGTCCGCGAGACACGCCGCGAGCGTCGTCCCGACGTACCCGCTCCCGACGACGGTTACATCCATACCTCAGGGAGGACGCTCCGGACGCAAGAGCGTTCCGCGTCGTTTCCGTGGGATTACGGTCTCCCGGCACACAGTCGGTGATATGTCCGGTGACGACACGGAGGAAGAAACGAGCACACCCAGCGAGCTGCTCGCCGCCGTGGCGCTGCTCGCGGTCCCGATCACGGTTCTTCCATCCGGGAGCGGCGATATCACGTTTGTGAGCCTCTGGGGACTCGTCAACACGGGCTCCGAGCTCGGTCCCGCGGGCGTCCGGTTATACCCGCTCTGGACGTATTTCGCCGACCAGCCGCGACCGTTCGGGAGCCTCCCCGCCTCCATCCAGGTCTGGCCGCTCGCGACCGGGTTCCACCTCGTCGCAGCGACGAGCGCCGTGTCCGGGGCTCTCCTCGATCGCGAAGACCGCCGCGTGACCGGCGGGTCACTCGTTCTGAGTGCGATCGCGACGGCGTGGGTGGCGGCAGGTGTCGCGGGCCGGTTCGGCGGGATCGAGGGGCCACGGCTCGTCGTTCCGCTCGCGACGATAGCGACGGTCGCTCTCGTCGCCGTCGCGTACCGCCGGGACTTGGCGGGTATGCTCCCTCGTGACCCCTCGTAGCGCTCCCGCCGCCGCGCATGATCGACCGCTTGAGAAACACTCATGTCTTTCGTCTGACTATCGGCGGGCATGTCGGATCAGGACCCCCGCGTGCCACGGCGCTCTGTCCTGTACGGTACGGCGGGTGCCCTCTCGGCCGTGGGGGTGGCGGCCGGTCGGCCGCGAGCGATCGGCGTCGCGACGGCCGAGGGGGACCACGACGACGACCACGATCGGAACCGACTCGTCTGTGTCGGCGCGGAGGACGGGTCGATCTACGGGATCGACGCGGAGCGAGGCGAGGCCGTCTGGACGATCACAGAGCCGGACGACGCCGTCTCTTCGTCCCCGACTGCGGTGGACGGGACCGTCTACGTCGGATCGGCCGACGGGCAACTGTACGCGATCGATGCCGCTGACGGGACGATCACGTGGACGGCCAACCCGGAAGCGGGACCGATCGTCTCCTCTCCGACGGTGATCGACGATACGCTTTACGTCGGTAGTGGCTCCGGCGACCTCCTCGCGATCGATCGGACGACCGGCGACCGGCGCTGGCGGTTCGACGGTGCCACCGGGACCACCGACAGCGCGCCGGCGGTTACCGCCGATGGCGTTTACGTCGGCTCCGAGGCCGGGGAGGTGTTCGCGCTCGATCCGGTCGATGGGACGGTCCGCTGGGAACGGGTCGTCGAGGGCCCGGTCATCGCATCGCCGACCGTCGTCGACGGCACTCTCTACGTCGGCTCGTTCGACGAGCGGGTCTACGCGATCGACACCGAATCGGGGTCGGTGGCGTGGGACACCGATCTCGGCGACATCGTCTTTTCGTCCGCGGCGGTGGTCGGCGGAACGGTGTACGTCGGAACTGCCGGATTCGGGACCGGACTCCACGCGCTCGACGCCGACACCGGTGAACGGCGATGGACGGCGGACGGCCCCGCCGGCGTCGTTTCATCACCGACGGTCGTCGGCGGTACCGTTTACGTCGGTTCGGTCGACGGGCAGGTGCACGCGATCGACTCGGAAACCGGGGACGCCGTCGGGGACCCGACACCGCTCGGCGATCAGGTGAACTCGTCGCCGACGGTGTTCGACGACACGCTCTATGTCGGCTCTACCGACCAAGCGGTGCACGCGGTGGATATCACGACCGGCGAGCCCCGCTGGCGGTTCGACGAGCCGGACGACGACGTGTTCTCGTCGCCGACGGTCGTCGATATCGCCGGTGACGGGCACGGCGTCGGTTCACGCGCCGAACTCGGCACGCTCGGCCACCACCACGTCTGGGCGGGCGTGCCGTTCGGAGGTGGGTCGAACGGTTCGACCGGCGGCTCCGGCGATACAGGAAGCGAAGACGGCGACACGGAACGCGTCGACGACGATGACGGTGGTAGCGATCCGAGTGACGTGGGCGGCGACACGGGAACCGTGGACGACGACGGCGAGGACGGTTCGGTCACCGGAACTACCGCACCCGCACCCGGTGCCGGCTTAGGGATCGGAACGCTCGAACTCGTAGGAGCGGCGGGTGGGGTCGGCGTTGCCGCCCTCGCCGCGTACCGCTTCTTCGGGGGGTCCGACGGCGTCGAAACCACTCCCTCACGCCCCGACGTCGATACCCCCACGGTGGGTGACAGTCCGTCACAGTCGCCGCAGTCGTCACAGTCGCCGGAGCCGGCAGAACCGACGGAGCCGGACCGGAGCGATGACACCGACGAGTCCGGAACGAACGACGCCGGTCGAACCGAGACGGGGAGTGGTGTGAACGGAGGCACGTCCGATCGTGGGTCGGCGTCCGAGCCTGGATCAGTACCTGAACGCGGATCCGCGTCGAAACCGGACGCAACGCCGGAGACAGGCGGAGACGGGGTGTCGGCCGCGACACCGACGGCTCCGGACGAGAGTCCCCAAACGGAGGGATCGGACGGTTCTGCGGGCTCCGTATCGTCGGTCGACACCTCCGACCTCCCGACCGAGAGCTACCCCACGGGCGCAGCGTTCGTATCGGCCATCGGGTCGGTGACCGATGCGAATCCCGTCGAGACGGACGGTCCACTCGCCGTCTACGCGGTTACGGACGACCTGATCGCGGAGGAGAGCGGACGTGCTGGCGGGGACGACGGGCGGATCATCGCGTTGCCCGACGGGGACGACGAGACGGGGGAGCGGTTCGGGACGGTCGCCACCGATTGGGGAAGCGTCAGCCACTACGACGGGACCGTTACCGTATACGATACCGGGAGCGACCCGGTCCCGTGGATTCTCACGGATCCGGCACACCGCGTTCCGACGCTCGCGGAGCACCTCGCGGATCCTCCGGATCCGATCGTCGACCGTCTCGCTCCCGTGGTCGACGCCGCGGAGGCACTGTCGCAGGCGAGCCGCTACACCGTCCGGCACTACTACCTCTCCCCGTCGCACGTCCGAGTGCTGAACGCCGGTAGCGACCCCTCAGGGGTCGTCGACGACTGGGGCCTGTCGGCTATCCCGGCATACGCGGACCGGGGGACCCGCGACCCGTCGCCGTACACCGCCCCCGAGCAGCTTCCCGGCTCGAACGACCCCCTTTGGCGGGGAAAACCCGACACGTACGCGCTTGGGGCGATCGCGTACCACGCGGCGACCGGCGAGCCACCGACGGACGACCGCCCGCCGGAACCGAGTGACGTCGCCGACGTTCCCGCCGCGATCGACCGTCCGATCCTCCGGGCGCTGGATCCGGATCCGGACGAGCGACACGGCTCAGTCGGCGGATTCGCTCGGGCGCTCCGGCTGGCAGTCTTCGACTGAGCCGCGGTGGACGGTCGAGAAACCGGTCGGCAGGCCTCTGTCGATCGAGCCGGCACCGTTACACCGACAGCGGACACGAATCAATGGAAAACTGATATATCATATGACCGGTATCGATCTCGTATGGACACGGACAGGACGAACACACGTCGTCGGTTCCTCGCTGCGGGAGCCGCAGCGGCGACGGTCGCCATCAGCGGTTGTGCGGACGCGATAGAGATCGCGACCGAGGAGGAGATCGAACGCTCCGCCGAACCGGTGGAACCGGACCGACGGACCGCCGAGGAGGAGGGGTTCGAAGAGGTCAGAAACGAGACCGTCGTCATCGAGGAGGAGTTCGAGGAGTTCGGGCAGCGCCGGGAGTTCACCGCGGAGACGGAGGTCCGTGCGTACCTCCGGGAGGTCCGTTCCGAACTGACCGGCCAGGAAGAGTCGGTGTTCGCCGTAGTGAGCACACCGGGTGTCACCGCGGCCGGCCAGCAGCTCAGTCCCCTCGCCAACATGGACGAGGACGAGCTGATAGACGAGGCCCGAAGCGAGATCAGCGCGGAGTTCAGCGGAACCGTCGAGGACCCCGTTCTCGACGAGGAGATCGAACAGGACGTGTTCGGCGAGGAGACGGCGGTGAGCGTCTACCGAGTCACCGTCGTTCTGGATGACGGCACCGAGGAGGAGGGGTATCTCCACCTCTCGATCGTCGAACGCGGCGACGACGTGATCCTCTTGGCCGGCGCGTATCCCGCCGGCGTCGACGGCGAGCGCGAACGGATCGAGCGGATGTTCGAGTCGGTGGAGTAGGCCACTCAGTGAGACGTTTCGGATAACCTCTGATTCGGGGTAGTAATTATAATCTGCGGTGAAAACCAGATCGGTAAATATCTATTATTTCAACTAGTCTAACCGATGAATTCTAGTTCGATATCGCGACTCAATGTCTCACCTGCTTCCAGCACTATTGTGACATCCTTGTCAGCGTACCCGTTCCGATCGTCGACGAGGATCGTGTACTCCCCCGGCGGAAGCGAGTCAAACGCATACTGCCCGTCGCCATCCGACCGTATCTGGTCGACTTCTTCGTCTTGTTGACTGGTTGTCACTCTCGCGTCGTTTATCGTTATTTCCTCGTCGCCTTCTTCCCGGAGTGTCCCTTGAACTGACGCCTCCGCAACGAGTTCGAAGTCCTGCGTCACGTCGTCGGTCTCGAACTCGACCGTTTCGGTCACGGTAACGTAGCCGTCGGCTTCGACTTCGACGTCGTGTTCGCCGATCGGGATCTCCGCCTCGGTTTCGTAGTTCCCATCAGCATCGGTCGTTGCGTTGAACTCCTGTCCGGCATCGGTGCTGAGGGTGACGTTCGCGTTCTCGATCGGCTCCCCGTCCGAGCTGTTCGTCACCTGTCCGGACAGCGACATCGTCACGGGATCGAGTTCGATCGCGTCCTGCTCGCCGAACCGATCGACGGTTAGATTCGCCGGCTCGTACCCCTCGGCGTCAGCCCGGATCTCGTACTCGCCGTCGATCGCGTCGCCTTCGAGCGCGAACTCGTACGAGCCGCCCTCGGCCGCGTCGACGCTCTCGTCGCTCGTGTCGACGAGCTCGATGGTTGCGTTCACTTCGCCATCGCCGTCGGTCGTGATCGGCTCACCCGACTCCGCGTCGACGACCTCGCCGCTGATAAGCGCGCGGTCCGGAGTGACTTCGATCTCGGTCTCGTTCTCCGTGACTTCGATATCTTCGTCGTCGTACTCGAGGCCGTTCGCATCGTCGACCCACACGGAGTAGTTCCCGGCCGAGACGTTCTCGACGGTGAACGTCCCGTCCGCGCCGGTCATCGCTTCCTGTCTCCCCGGCGCTTCCGCGTCTTCGCCTTCAGGCGGGTCATCGAGCGGGTCGAGCGTCACGCTCATTTCCTCCGCGGGCACTTCTCCGGCTGCATCCGCGTACACCGTCCCGTTGACGGTCGTCAGATCGGCTTCCGGCTCGTCCCCGCCGATCAGGCCGAGCGACGCCGCCCCCCACGCACCCGCGACCAACACGATCAACGCGACCGCGCCGACGAACAGCATCTTCCCAACCGCGGGCGAGAGCAAGCCGTCGTCACCGCTAGAACCCGCGAGAGCATCCGCCTTCGACCCGCCCGTGTTCGGTGATTTCAACGCCGGCACGCGCTGGTACACCCGACTCCGGATCTCGGAGCTGGAGAGGTTGTACTCGCGTGAGAGCGTCTGGACGGAGTCGTTTATGGACGCGATCTCCTGATCGATGTGTTGGCTCCGCAGCGACTGCTTCGTCGACTCCCACCGGCTCTCGGTGTCGCCGATCGGAGCGATCCCCCGCGTGCCGTCGGGGGCGATAACGAGGTCGAACCCGGAGAGTGCGCTCGACTCCGGCGAGTCGGCGATCGCCGCTCGGTCGTACTTGCCCATGAACTCCGAGACGAGTCCGAGCGCGTGTTCCGCGTCACGGACGCCGACCGTCGCCGTCTGTCGGGACCCGATCAGCTCCTCCACGATCGAGCGGTCGCGTTCGTCGCCCGGCACCGATGTCCGCCCGGCGTCGAGCGCGCGGAACACGCTCATGTCGTCGGCGGAGTCGTCTATCGTGTACCCCCACTCCGACTCGATCCGGTCGCGAAGCGCGTCCATGAACTCCCGGATCGTTGCGTCCCGAGCAGTGTACACGGCGTAGAACTGTTCGGTCCGCGCGTTCCGGGTCTCACGGGCCCGGAAGAACGTCGTGAACTTGCGCTCGCGACCCGTCTCGATCGCGAGGCGGACCCCGTCGTAAAAGAGGTCCTTCACCGTGTCGTTCGTTCGCCCGCCACCGCCGTTCGGCGAGTGTTCGTTCCCTTTCGTGTCGTATACGCGTAGTGATGGCATCCCTGATCACCCCATTTTGTCGAGCAGCTGGTCGAATCCAACGGTCATCACGTTCCCGTTGCGATCGCGCATCGGGACGCGTTCACCGTTCTCATCGGTCGTCGTCTGGTAGTACACCGGATAGATCTTCGACCCGGACGTGTCCTGTACGAGCGTCCGGACGGTCTGGTTGTTCTCGACGAGCGTCTCGTTGACGTACTCCTGGAACTCGTCGAAGTACTGGTGGGCTTCGAGGGCCTGCTGCTCTCGGAACTCCTCGGCGAGGATATCACACTTCGTCGCGACCAACAGTACGTCCTTGTTCGAGGCGACGTCGAGGATGTCGAAGTACGGCTCGATCTCCAGCGGTTCGTTGTTGTGGTATCGCTCGACGTCGATGATCAACACGAGCGTGTTCGCCGCTTGGACCCGCTGTGAGAGTAGCCTCAGTGTCGAGTTGTCGACTTCCGCGTCCGGGCTCATCAAGGCGCTCGGTAGCCGTTCGAGGTACTCGCCCGCGTAGTCGAGACTCGACAGCTCGATGTTCTTCGGGAACACCCGGCCGTCGATAAACTGGAACCGGAGGTCTTCCACGTCGGTCTGCCCCGTCGCGTCCAGTTTCCAACCGGTGTCCTTCGAGGCCGCATCTAGCGCCCCGACGAGCTCCATCAGGTCGCTGCTCGGGTTCAACGGCGTGTCCGACTCGCGGCCGACCGCATCGTCGAGCGCCGCGAGGTACTTGCCGACGAGGAACAGCGACTTCCCGGACCCCTGCGGTCCCAGTATGAAGAAACTCTCGGAGGAGTCGTACGTCACGAACCGGCGTAGCGTCACGACGAACACGCCGGCCATGAGGAGGTTCATGCCGATCCCGTCCCATTCGACGCTCACCTCGGGGTTCGGAACGAGGAGCTGTACCTCATCGCCGGCCACCTCGATGAACTGCGGGAAGTTGACGTGGTACTCGACCAGTCCGACGACGACGATCGCGCTGATGAGGTAGAACAACAGCGTCGCGGAGCGACGGAACTCCAGCGCCGTCGCCGTTCGCGTCTCCAACAGCTGGGACCCGCCGCCGACGATCCCGCCGAAGACGAACCCGCCGAGCAGCCAGACGACGTTATCTGCGAAGTCGATATTCGGAATAAACAGGCCGATAGAGAGCAACCCGATGAGCGCGGAAGCCGTACCGAACGTGAGCAGCAGCCCCTGCACACGCTTTTTCGGGTCGATCGCCACGAGCGCGAGCAGCCCGAGATAGATCCCGAACATCAACGAGGAGAACTGCTCGAGATCCACCGACAACAGCGGATCGAGCGAGCGTATCAGCGGCGCGAAGATATCCGACTGCTGCCACGCCTCGCCGAGCGCGAGGAACAGGGGCCCCGCGACAGCGACCATCACTGCGAAGTAGACGACGAGAAACACTTTCTCGCCGTTTTCTTCGAGGAATTCTCCGATTGCCGTCATTCCTCGATCACTCCTCCTCGTCGGGGACGCTCTCGGCCGCCTCAGCGTCCGTTGAGTCGTCGGTGAAGTGGACCACTTCGCTGTACTCCTCGAGCAAGTCCTCGCGGATCTCACCTTCGTCCCGGAGGAAGAACTCGATGTCTCGCGGGTTCTCGAGATTCAGGATCTCGTTCCGTCGGACGTAGTGCCCCTCGTCGAGGCCGTAGGTGTGGTGAACGAGGATATCCGTGTCGTCCGCCGCCTCCCGTGCCTGATACCCGGTGTGGTAGCCGTCGGCCTCCACCTCGGCGCGGAGGTTGTCCAGGAAGATCCCGTCGATGAAGATCCCGAGGCCGATATCCCAGCTGCCGCCGGCTTCGACCGGGAACGACGCGTAGTTCTCGCTGCCCGCCCCGAGATTGTACGCCCCTTGGAAGACGGGTTTGAGGTCGGCGACGTCGCCGATCTGGTTGATCGCACGGCTCATCACGCCGACGACGATGTTCATATCGTTGTACCGGGCGCGGTCGCCGCTGATACGACGCTTCCGGATGCCGGTGTACTTGGGATTGTGCGCGTTCTTCGCGAGCTCTTCTAAGGAGCCGCGAAGCCGCTGCCGCTCGGTCTCGTCGTCGAACAGCTTGCTCCCCGCGATGTCCGCGTCGTCACGGAGCTGGAGGATGTCGTGTGGCTTGACCGTCTTGACGTAGTGGTAGTCCTCGCTCTCGGTCGACACGGTAGTCTCGCGGCTCTCGTTGTAGTTCTCCCGCAGGTCCCGGTACGTGTCCTGCGAGCTGATGAACATGTCCCGCGGACCGTTGAGCTCCTCGAAGAGGTCGACCGTCCCCGAGTACAGCTCGGCTTTGTGTTCCGCCTCTTCTAAATCCGCCTCCAGGTCGTCGCGACGACGCTCGATGTCATCGGTCTCGACTGCCTCGTCTTTCACCATCTCCTCGAACGCCCGTGCGAGGTCGGTGAAGCTCGCCCCGGACTCGAGCTCCCGTCCGAGCTCGTCGATATCGCGGGAATGCTCCTCGTCGAGCTCCGCACGGGTTTCCGCGAGGATATCGCGGCGACGGTCCTCCGCTTCGTCCTCGATCGTGCGGGCGAGGTTTGCAGCGGAGAACTCCGGTTCGACCGACAGCGAGCTCCCCGCACGGGAGATGGCGAACACCTCGTTGTCGTCGAGTTGGTTCCGCTTCATCCGGTAGTTCTTCTGCGCCTGCTTGCGCTCCTCCTCGTCGGAGGTGTCCCACGGGAGGATGGACTCGAGCGTTCCCTCCTCCTCGTTCATCCGGAGGAAGGACTTCTTCGCGTCGGTCAGATCGGCCAGCGACGCGTTGATCCGGCGCTCCACGTCGTTGATGTTGATCCCGACCCGATCGAACTCCTCTGAGAGCGTGGAGAGCGCGCCGCGAACGCCGCTGTCGTCGATCGCTTCGAGCTGGTCTTCCGTCTCGGCGTTCTCGACTTCTCTGGCGAACGTTTCGAGGGCCATCTCCAGGCTGTCGACCATGTTGTCGACATCGATGGAGCGACAGTCGTCGTACTCGTCGTACAGCGTTCTGACGGCCCGCTCCCAGTCGTCGACCCGTCGGTCGACCTCGTCCTGCTGTGCGCGACGCTGCTCTTCGAGCTCCGCCTCGGCGTCCTCGAGATCGGACTGGAGCCGGTCACGACGGTCGGTCGCCTCGTCGAGCTTCGCCTCCAACTGGTTGAGTCGGACCCCGGCGTTTATCGCCTCGTCCTCCAGCGCGAGGAGGTAGCTGATGGTGCTCTCCACTCGATTGTCGTCGACGGCGCGGAGCCGGACGAGGAGGTCCTTCCGGTGGGCGAGTCGGCTCAGCTCGTCGCGGATGACGTCGCCGAGCTGTTTGTCGATGCTGTCGACGAACTGCTCGCCGTCCGTGCTCACCTCGGCGGTTCCCGCTCGGATCGACCCACCGATCACCTCGATCCGTTCGACGATGTCGTCGGCCTCGGCTTCGGCCTCCGAGACGATCTCTCGGTAGATGGAGACGGACTCGTAGTCCAGCTCCGTGAACAGGTCGAGATCGAGGAGCGATTTGACGTTGTTGAGCCGGGTTTCGAGGTCGGTCCGGTCGGAGTCGTGGAGCTCGCCGTTCATTCCATCGGGGCTCCATTCCCGGGAGAGGAACCGGTCCACGCCGGCGTAGATGTCGGCCTCCGCTTCGAGCGCGTCCTGTTTCGCGTTGAGGATGTCCTTCGTGACCGACTTGGCATCCTGGATCGCGTCGACGTTATATCGGAGCACCTGTGGAATACCGATGATGAACGGGGCGTAGGACGGCGTGTCCGCGAACGGGTCCTCCATGTCCATCATGTTGTAGTACGTGGCGATCAGGTAGATCGCCGCCCGGTCGAACTCGATCAGGGCGTCGGAGCTCTGTAGGATGTTCGCCTTCTTCCCGCCGAACCCGGTGGGGTCGATCGGGATCAGGATCCGGTCTTTGAACAGGTCCTCGCCCTGCAGGCTGAGGTGTTCGAGCTCCGAGAGCGCGGCGTGTGCGTTCGCGGTTTCGGCCTCCCCCTCGTCGTCGTTCGGGAGGACGCCGAACAGCGTGATCTCCGCCGTCCGCTGGGTGCGTTTCAGGTGTCGGACGAGGTCGATAAAGATGCCCGACCCGGAGCCGCCACCGAGCCCAGCGATGACGGCGACCTTTCCGCGGCCGGGGAGGTCGATCGCCGTTCGGACGTCGTCGTCCTCGGCGTACGCCTTGTAGTAGAGTCCCTTCCCGAGGCCGCGCTTCCGGACGACGCCGGTCGCGAAATCGAGGTTCTCGTTGATGAACTCCGGTTGGAGCCACCAGTTCTCCTCGTCCATCCCGACACCGGCCGCGATCCGCGGCACCGCCGCCTGACCGATGAGGTCGTTCTGGTCGTGCAGCTGGATGTTTCGCGTAAGCGGGAGGTATTCGATGGTTATCTCGCCGGGCCGGCCGGTGTGTTGGTCACGCAGCCGGTCTTTCGTCTCTTGGATCTGGCGTTCGATCTCCTGGATCCGTTCGAGGTCACGGTTCTCCTCCTCCTCTGCGGTGTCGATAACGGTAACTGTCAACGACTCGGGGTTCGGGCGCGGGCGCAGGACGGCCTCCTGGACCCAATCGGCTTTCAGCAACTCGTATGTAATAGCCTTCCCAGCACCCCCTACTGCAAATATCCTGCTTGGGAGATTCATGCGGACAACTAGTGATCCTTACAACTATTCATAAAGTATTCGATGAAGGACAAAGTAGTTGACAGGACGATTGTTTGACTGGTCTGATACGTAGGGTCTCCGGAGAATACGGATCCGGTACCCCGAGGATCCACGAGAACGTCTGATCACGTACCACGAGGGATCGGGACGGGATCGGATCGATCGGGCCTCCCGGACCTGCCGGAGCCGCGGTTCGGTCGCGCCCGTCCTGGGTTCCGAAGCCGAACTCAATCGTCGTCCGCGGTCGCAGCGTCGGGACGGTACGCCTCGCTGATCGCCTTCCACTTCCCCGACCGGAACCGGAGGTAGTTGATCGTCGCCGGGATCGTCGTCTCGGCGACGAACGCGAGGTACAATCCCCACAGCCCGATCGCCGGGAGTGCGACCTCCGGGATCGTGAGGTCGACGAACGGAACCGCTATCGCCGGCGTCGCGTCGGCCGCGCCGACGTACGCGAGCGGGATCGACACGAGGAACATGCCGACGAACTGGCTCGCGAACGGCACTTTCGTGTCGCCGGCCGCGTCGAGTGGCCCGGCCGCCCCACCCGATATCCCCTGGAAGACGACCGCAGCGCAGGCGGCGTACACCAGGTTCACGGCGATCGGAACTTCGGGACTATCGGGACTGTCAGCGAACAGCACGACGATGTCGCTCGCGAACACGGCGATGAGGGCCGCGCTCACGAGATACGTCCCGACCGAGAACCGGATGATGTCACGCGCGTACGCCTCCGCTTCGTCGGGGTCGTTGACGCCGAGCTCCTGGCCGACCAGGCTCGACGACGCGAGCCCGAACCCCCACCCGGGCGTGTTCATGATCCCCCAGATCCGGCGCGCGATGACGAACGCCGCCACCGTGTTCTCCCCGAAGATGTCGAGGATGGAGAGCATGGGAAACTCCGCGACGGTCCACACGAGGTTGCGCGCGCCGACCGGGAGGCCGATCTTCACGAGGTCTCGGAGCATTCCGGGGTTGAGGTACGAGCCGAACGGGTCGATCGCGACCGGGAACGCGCCCAACCCGAACAGGCTCCCACGGGCGAGGCCGACCGCGAACCCGGCGGTGACGCCGACGTTTGCGAGGACCGTCCCCCACGCGGCCCCCTCGACGCCCATGTCCATCCCGAAGATGAACGCGGCACTCAGGAAGATGTTGGCTACCGCCCCGCCCGCCCGTACCTGCATCGCGGTGTAGGCGTCGTCACAGCCGACGAGCACCCGGCTGCCGACGAGGTTGAGCCCGGCGAAGGGAACGCCGAGCCCGACGATCCGAAGGTAGTCCGCCCCGAGATCGATGGCCCGTTCGTTGCTACTGATGAGCGAGATGAGCTCGTGCGGGTACGTCCAGAACACCGCGCTCACCGGCAACGAGATGACGATGACGAGTAGCGTGCTGGCTCGTACCGCGTCGCCGAGCTCGGCGAACGCCTCCGCGCCGTATCGCTGTGAGACGAGCGCGATTGTCCCGCCAGCGACGCCGCCGCCGATGGCGAACGCGAGCCCCCAGAAGGGCCCGGCGAACCCGACACCCGCGACCGCGCTGGTGCCGACGGCGACCCCGACCATCGCCACGTCGACGGCGCTTTTCGACATCCGAGCGATCCCGGTGACTATCCGCGGCCACGCCAGGTCCGTCGTCCGGACCACGCGGTGGCGGTCGATCAGCCCGAGCCGTGCGAGGGCGAAGCCGATATAGAGGATGACGATCCGGAACGGGTTCGGAACGGAGACCACTGGAAGTACGGACCCTTTCCGCCGCTTGATAAAGGCGTTTCGTCACGCGGCGGGCGTTTCCGGATCGAAGTCTCGACGTCCCACCGCGTTTTCCGGCTCGCGTGCCCTTTTGAGGCCACGGACGGAACGCGTTCACATGCCACCCCTAGAGATCGGGCTCGGACTCGGCACCTCCGGACTCGACGATCCGGATGAGTGTGCTCGGACGGTCACCACCGCCCTCGAGGCGGGGTATCGTCACGTCGACACCGCACAGATGTACGACAACGAAGCCGCCGTCGGGAGGGGGATCGCCGCGGCCGATATCGACCGCGAAGACGTGGTCGTCGCCACGAAGGTCCATCCTGAGAATCTCGCGCCCGACGACGTACACGAGACGGCCACCGAGAGCCTCGATCGGCTCGGACTCGACCGGGTCGACCTCTTGTACGTTCACTGGCCGATCCGGACGTACGACGCCGAATCGACCCTATCGGCCTTCGACGCGCTTCGCGACGCCGGCGTGACCGACCACATCGGGATATCGAACTTCACGCCCGAGCTGGTACGAGAAGCGGACGAGATCCTCGACGCCCCGATCGCGGCCCATCAGGTAGAGTGTCATCCACGGTTCCAACAGCCAGAGCTCCGGGCGCTGGCCGAGGAGTTCGACCACCACCTCGTCGGCTACTCCCCCCTCGGACGGGGGGAGCTACTCGACGACGAGGTCCTCGCTGACGTCGCCGAACGCAACGGGAGCTCGCCGGCGGTCGTCGCGCTCGCTTGGGCGCTCGAACGCGGCGTCGTTCCGATCCCGAAATCGACCAGGGACCACGTAACGGAGAACCTGGCGGCGCTCGACATCGATCTCCCGCCGGCCGACCTCGAGGCGATCGACGAACTCGCGGCCGGCGACCGCCTGATCGACCCGGACGACGCCGCCTGGAACTGACGGTCCCATCGGGAATCGACGCGGGTACAAGGCAGTCGCTCCCCCGCTACCACCGCCGCCGAGACGACCTACCCGCCCGCAGCTCGATCCGGTCTGGCCCACCTACACCGCCGCGATCCGCTCTTCCAGCTCCGCGTCGATCCGCTCTTCCAACTCGCCTATCGGCGTGTCGAGGTACGTCGCCCACTGGTCCAGAAATCCAGATCGTCCGAGTACGCGGACCACGCGGTACACGGGCTCGCGCTCGGTGAACCCGTCGGGGAGTCCTCCGCTTCGCTCCCGGTACCCGTCGTACACCGCCTCGCCGAACCGCGGAGGGCCCTCGCTGTCGAAGTCGTTACACAGCTGATCACGCGCCCGAACCAGGTCGCGGGCGGGGTCGCCGACGTGTGCGAGCTCCCAGTCGAGCAGCCCGATCCGAGGGAGATCCCGTTCCGGCCCCGCTTTCCTCCCCTCGTCGACGACGAACGCGTTCGGTTTCGCGACATCCCCGTGGAGCAGTGCCGGGGGCGCGTCGTCGAGGCGTTCCCGGTTCGACTCGACACAGTCGATCACGGCATCGAAATGGGTCGCGAGCCGGTCGGTCGTGCCGATCTCGCGAGTCCGTTCGATCGTCGCGAGCAACACGTCGGTCCAGCTGTCGGGATCGAGGTCGAGCCCGGCTCCCGTCCCGCCACCGATGACCTCCCCGTGCTCGCCGAATCGTTCCTCGTGAAGCGCCGCGAGCGCTCGGCCGACGCCGCGGAGTAACGACTCCCGCACCCGGTCCGTGTCGGCCGTTTCATACGCGTCGAGCAGTCCCGTTCCCGGCGCGGGAGCGGTCGCGAGGTACGGGACGGACGCGTTCTGGTCGGCCGCGAGCACGGGGGGAACCGGAACCGTTCCCCTCGACGAGACGTGTTCCAGCACGGCGCGTTCTCTGGCGATCCGACCGCCGTCGCCTTCGATAGCCACTTTGAGGTACGCCCGTCCCCCGTCGGCGAAGTCGACGCCGACGGTTTCGTTGCTGCCGTTCCAAGACGGACCGACACCGACGAGTTCGTCGACGGTTCGATCGGGGAACGCGTCCGGAAGGGCGGCCGCCACGGGGTCGTCCATACCGGCGGTGGCGGATGGACGGGCAAAACCGTTCCGGCGAGGAGGGTGTTCTCATGGTTGAGAAACGACCGACAGCCTCATCACTCTCGCGGCAGTCTCGTGTGTGATGACCGTACAGGACGGCGACGCGGACGAGCGAGTGCGCTTCACGGTCGACGGGGAGACGCTTCTCGTCCACGACGCCCTCGAGAACGAGCAGCTCGTTCTCGATTTAGACTCCGAGCCCGACCCCCAGCCGGCGCTCATCGATCTGTTCCCGCTCCCCGTCGATCGGGCCGTCAGTTTCGAGGCCGAATCTGTGTCGATCCCGATGTACTCGTCCGTCTCAGCCCGGGACGCAGCCGGGGAGTTCGTCAGCTCCCTCGTCGAAGACTGCACTCTCCAACGCGGCTCGTACTGTTTCGACGTCACTGGCGTGACGAAGGCGCTCGTGCGCGTCGAGGACGTCGCCGTCGACGTGACCGGGATGGTCGGCGACGGCCCGGTCGAACTCCGGTTCGACGAACCGACCACGGTGACGGTCGGCGGGCGGTCGCTGCACACCCGCCCCGAGGCGACGATCACCGTCCCTGACGACCCCGAGGCGCTGATGACTGCCGTCTCGATGCTGGGGTCGTCGATAGCCGAGTGGTCGCCCGAGCGGTCCTGGCCAACGCTCCGGGGGTATCCCCCTCGGATCGAACGGGGCGAGACGCTCGACGTACCATCTCGGCTCCCGACTCCCGACACGGGGATCGAGATCGCGGTTCCGGCCACGTTCGCCGACGTGTATCGCGTCGCGCCGCTCGCGTACTACCTCGGGGCAGACGTCGTCCCGGGGGGCCCGGAGATACGGCTCGATACGGGGTACGTCGAGCGACTTCCCGCGGACGGGCCGGCGCTCGAGGACCGCGTCTCGGAGCTGCTCCGTGTCACGCTGTTCCTCGACTCGCTCGCCCGCACGGAAGGGTACGTCCCGTCCGATCGATACGAGTACGAGGCGGTGGGGCCGGAGCTCCCCTTCTACCCGCCGACGCTCGCGGAGTACTCGATGAGCGAGCGCCTGATGGAGTACCTCGAAGTGGACGTATCGACGATCAAGCCGTACCTCCCGGCGTGGCCCACGGAAGCGGTCCTTCGTCCCGGCCCCGCCGGTATGGAGCTGCTGGGCCACCTCGCACACGTCCTCGCGCCGATCCGGGTCCGCGGATCGGCGTTCGATGAAACACAAGGGAGCGAGTCTTCACCGGCCGGACAGAGCCGGTTCCGGCCGCTTGCGCTCGCGACGTCGCCGTACCTCCACGTCGACGAGGTCCCGAGCCCGGACGCGGAACCCCTCCCGGCCGGCACCGCGGTGCTGAGCCGTGCCAGCTACGAGAACTACCTGTCGCGGCCGCGTCCGGCCGAGGGAGAGGTTCACGTGGCGTTCGTCGTCGACGCCGCCGAGCGGGCGGCGGCGATACGTCGAGCCATGTCGGGCCCGGCGCTGCCTGACGGGGTAGGGTCGGTGGAGATACACCATCGGCCGACCGCCGAGGACCTCGCCGCGATTGTCGCCGATCCCGACGTGGACCTGCTGTACTGCGCCCTGCCGACCGACGAGGATCGGGTCGCCTGCCCGGGCGGCGTCGTCGACTTCGGCGACGCCGAGTGGGGACCGATTGCAGCGGTCTGTGAGGGCTCGATGACCGTCACGCCCGCAGCGAGCGCGGTCGAGAGCGGTGCGGTCG
>NZ_JBHSWW010000011.1:0-25758 GCF_042661865.1 Halorubrum tibetense | reverse complement strand
TCCCCATCGCCTCGGCCAGCCCTGCGTCCGCGAGGTGCTCCGCGAGCGCGGCGGCCTCCGCTCGGGACCGGACGAACGCCAGACACTGCCCGCCGTCCGCGACCGTGTCGGCCACCAATGCTGCCGTGACCGCGGTGTCGTCGGGTCCCTGATCCTGGCTCGGGTCGTCCACATCGCGGCCGTTCGCGTCGACCGGTACGTCCCGCTCCGTCCCGTCGTCGAAGACGACATGGCCCCCGACACAGACGCCGGTGCGGAGGTCGACCGGTCGCCACTCCGACTCGACGAGCGTCGCGTCCAGCCAGTCGGCGATCTCCTCCGGGTTGTCGACGGTCGCGGAGAGCGCGACCACTTGAAGGTCGGATATCCGACGTCTGAGCGTCGCGAGTGTGACCTCGAGAGTCGGTCCCCGTCGTTCCGCGTCGAGAAGATGGACCTCGTCGACGACGACACAGGCGAGGTCGTCCACCCACGTCGCGCCGTTCCGGATCGCGGAGTCCACCTTTTCGCTCGTGGCGACGACCACGTCGTGTCCGGCCAGCTCCTCGCCGGTCGCGTCGAAGTCCCCGGTGGAGATGGCGGCGTCGACGCCCGGTAGTGCCGCGAACGTCTCGTACTTCTCGCGGGCGAGCGCCCGGAGCGGACAGACGTAGAGCCCCGGCCCGTCGGCCGTCATCAGGGCCAACTCGGCGATGAACGTCTTTCCCGAGGCGGTCGGGATCGCGGCGACGACGTTCGCACCGCGGCAGATACCGGCGTCGACGGCAGCCGCCTGGGGCGGGTAGAGCTCGCGGATCCCCGCCTCGGCGACGTGGTCGACAAACGGCCCTGGAAGCGGCAGATCGGAGACACGCATTCGACCGTGAGTTCGGCGCGACCGTATTTAAATAGTGTCCGGGCGTCGAGGAGAGTCTGTGGGTCGGGCAACGCCTGTGATCGGGGGTTGTCAGTCGTCGCGTGCCCGAGGTAGGCGAGAAACGCTTACTCGTCGGCGTCGAACTCCCGGAACAGTTCCTCGAAGTCGTCGTCGTCTTCCGTGACCGCGTGAAGCGACTCGTCGACATCCGAACGGAGCCGCTCGATCCGCGTCGAGAGTTCCTGATACTCCTCGTTGTCGGCGAGCTCGCTCGCGCTCTTTTCAGCCTCGAGCATCGCCTTCTTCGAGGTCAACGAGAACAGCTCCTGTACGCCCGAGTCGTACTCGCCGCGGCGGAGGAGTCCCGCGACGGTGTCACGGAGGGTGTCGCTGCTGACGGGTTTGACGAGGTAGTCGTCGAACCCCATCGCGAGGATGTCGAAGTCGGGTTCGACGGCCGTCACCATCGCGACACGGCAGTCGATACCGCGCTCGCGGACCGCCGCGAGAACCTCGTCGCCCGAGAGCCCCGGCATCCGTCTATCGAGGAGAATAGCGCCGACTTCGTCGTCCAAGTCGTCGAGAGTTTCGAGGGCTTCCTGGCCGCCGTATGCGGTGTAGACCTGATAGTCGTCGCCCAGCCACGCGGCGTACAGGTCGGCCAGATCGGGTTCGTCCTCCACCACGAGGACGGTCGGTTGTTCACTCATGGGTCACCCGAGCGACGAGTATCGCTCACACGTTTCGTATCCCCGCGTGCTATATTAAAATACCTCTTCGGTCGCGGTCGGAAGCCGTGTACCGTAGCGGATCTCCGCCATGATCGAGGTGCCAGTCGAGCTCCCGATCCCTTACCGAGGGGCTCGGCGCCCGATCACTCGCTCGGGCTGTAGTTCGGTGCCTCGTCGGTGATCATCACGTCGTGGGGATGGCCCTCTGTCTGGCCCGCAGAGGAGACGCGGACGAACTCCGCACGCTCGTGGACATCGGAGATCGTGTCCGCTCCGACGTACCCCATCCCGGAGCGCATCCCGCCGGTCAGCTGGTGGAGCTCCGACGCGAGCGTCCCCTTGTACGGAGTCGCCGCCTCGACCCCTTCCGGGACGAACTCCTCGTCGTCGTCATCGTCTTTCAGGTACCGGTCGCCGCCGCCGGATTTCATCGCCCCGACGGAGCCCATCCCGCGGTACTGTTTGTACTTCTTTCCTTGCATCGTGATGACGCGACCGGGAGCCTCCTCGGTCCCCGCGAAGTACGACCCGAGCATCACTGCGTCCGCGCCCGCGGCGATCGCCTTGATCGCGTCGCCGGAGTAGCGGATCCCGCCGTCGGCGATGACTGGAACGTCGTGATCGGCGGCGACGTCCGCGACCTCCGAAACGGCCGTGATCTGTGGCATCCCGGCGCCGCTGACGACCCGTGTGGTACAGATCGAGCCGGGTCCGATACCCACTTTCAGCCCATCCGCGAAGTCGACGGCGGCCTCGGCCGCCTCCCGCGTCCCGACGTTGCCGACGACGACGTCGGCGTCGACGGTCCCTTTTATCGCCCTCGCGGAGTCGAGGACGTTGAGGTTGTGTGCGTGTGCACAGTCGATGAACAGGACGTCTACCCCGGCCTCGTCGGCGGCGACCGCCCGCTCCTCCTCGAAGGGACCGACTGCGACGCCGGCGAGCAGTCGGCCGTCCTCGTCGCGAGCGGCGTCCTCGTGCTCTCGGCGCTGGAGCACGCCCTGCATCGTCACCAGCCCGACGAGGCGGTTCCCGTCGGCGACCACCGGGACGCGCTCGATCTTGTGATCGTACATGAGTTCGAGCGCCTCGCGGGCGTTGACCGACTCGGGCGCGGTGATCACCTCGTCCGTCATCGCCTCGCGAACCGCGTCCTCCTCGCCAACCTCCAGATACGGACGGATGTCGGTCCCCGAGATGATCCCGAGGACGGCGTCGCCGTCGTCGACGACCGGGGCCCCGGAGACGCCCTCGCGTTCCATCAGCCGATCGGCTTCCCGGACCGTGTCGTCCGGGGAGACGGTGACGACGTTCTCGCGGCGGATGACGAGCTCGTGGGCTCGTTTGACGCGTTCGACCTCCGCAGCCGTCTCCTCGACGGTCATGTTCCGGTGGAGAACGCCGAGACCACCCTCGCGCGCCATCGCGATGGCGAGGTCGCTCTCGGTGACGGTGTCCATCGCCGCCGAGAGCACGGGAACGGTGAGCTCGACGTTCCGTGACACCCGCGAGGAGAGATCAGCGTCGTCCGGTTCGACGCGGCTCTCCTTCGGTCGCAGCAGCACGTCGTCGAAGGTCAGCGCTTCCGGCACGTCGAGTTTCGAGGAAAACGGATCGGAGTCTGTCGCCATATAAACCGTCGTCACGGGGCAATCAAAAACGTTGCGAGTCGCCATGGACGTGCACCTAATTATCAATCAGTTCGCTTAGTTATACATTCTCGTGGATCGATATCGAACGGATCGAGCAGAGCGGTCCACGGGAATCGATCCGCATGACGCGCTCCGGCCACAAAAGCGATGGATCATCGATGTAAGTCCGGATATACTCCGAGATCGACGGCAGTATTTATATAATCTGGTTACTGAACTGCTGTGTCGTGCGGACAACCCTCACACAAACTTTAACCCAAGCGAAACTGATATATGAAGTATGGACTCCGACAGTCCCGTGAACGTCCGCATCGCCGGTCAGCCGAACCTCGAGCTCGGCGCCCGCTTTACAGCCGGCAATATGCGCAAACCGTTTACATGGACTCGTCGGACCCGTTTCGGATCCGACTCAGTATGCCGGTCCCTCGGCTATCGTGAGTCGCCTGTTTCCTACCGCGCCCCCGTCGGTCACGGGCAACGTCCCTGAATGAGCGTCTCACGTCACCCCGTCGCGCTGCGGTTGGAACAGCGGGTCGGCGGCGCGACGAAGCTGCTCGCTACCGTGATGGCGCTCCCGCTGATCGACGGGATATTCGCGGCGCTCGTCGTCGCAGGGGTGTTGGCGACGCCGACCGGCGTGATCGAGACAGGGATCCTCATCTTCGGCGGTTCGGCCACCATGGCCGTCATCCTCGCCGAGATGGAGGGATCCCGGAAGCAGATGGCGGCGTCGGTGTTGCTCATCGGCGCAGTCATTATCCCGGTCGCCGCGGTCCAGGCGGCGCTCGCCCCGACGCTCGAGGGGTTCTTGAACCTCGATATCTTCGAGCGGTTCGCGGGGCTCGTGATCCTCGCTATCGCGGCGAAGACGGCGAGCGCGGAGTTCGGCGAGTATCTGCCGAGCCCAGGAGTCATCATCGGCCTCGGCCTGATCGCGAGCGTGACCCCGAGCGGATTCGCGATCGAAACCTCGACCGAATACGTCGTTAACGGCACCGCGGCCGCGGCGATCGGCGTCGCCTTCGCGCTCGCCGTTGCGCTGCTCGCCCCACACCTGCGCGGTCGGGTCGACATCGACCGCTTCCGGTTCGGCTCCGCGGTCGCGCTCGGCGTGCTCGCGCTCCCGATCCTGTTGCGGCCGTTCGACCTGATGCAGACGGAAGTCCCAGTCGCGCTGGCGGTGCTCGGCGTCACGGCGCTGTTCGCATATGACCCCGAGGCGGCCGGGATCGCCTCCGACACCGGCTCCGATACGGACGACGACGACCCCGACACCCCGGACGAAGGGGGGTCCCGCGGTGACGGCCCGGCCGACAGCGCGTCGGACGAGGTCGACGTGGGCGACACGCCGGACGCCCCGTCCACCCCGCGGAAGACGCCGCTCGACGCGCCGGAGGTCACCGGCCGTATCGTCGACGACGATGTAGCGGTGACGGCGGCCGAAGACGAGCCCGCGGTGGCGTCCACGGACGACGAGCCGGACGCCGGCGGTGACGACTCCACGGATCCGTTCGTCGAGGACGACTCCCGCGCGCCGTGGCTGTAACCGGGGATCGTCGCGGGTTTTCTCCTCGTGTTCCGACTGCGCCGCGGCCGGCACGGGTGACGGGATTTAGGTAGTTCCGTCGTCTACAGCGGGTATGTCGAACCGCGTCGTGCAAGGTCGAATGGTGACGCCGGCCAAGCTTGCCGAGCTCGTCGAAGGGGAGCCCGTGTTGGAGACGGAGGATATCGCGGACGCCGACCGGGACTGCCCCGATTGTGGCGGCGACGTCATCAGCGTCGGCTACATGCCGAGCGTCACCGAGTTCGTGACCGGATACAAGTGCCAAGAGTGTGATTGGGCGGACGACGATCGGTAGGGACGCGCCGTCGATCCAAGGCTCGTCGACGTGCCGGTGAGCGGGCCGCGGATCGTCCCGGATCGAAACCCCTTTATCCGTGTTTCGGCAACACTTGATCGCAAGATCACGCGGGGCTGTGGCCAAGCCAGGCATGGCGACTGACTCCAGAGGCTACGCCCGGGACGACACTCCAGACTGATATACCGAGCGGCCGACTGATCATCGGTCGTATTGACGACCCTCTGGAGTTCCGAGGCGTACCGGAGATATCAGTCGATCGGGGGTTCAAATCCCTCCGGCCCCATTCTCTGCCGTCGCGAGCACGTTCGAGAGCGGCAGCAGTGTGCTGAGGAGGGATTTGAATCAGGGAGCGCCAGCGACCGTGGTTCATGATCTTCCGGTCCTACTAATAAACCGACTGAACTGAGATCTAGAAAGAGCGTCAACCTTGGCGTGAAGGAAGCGGCCGGGCAAGGGTAACTTGGTGAGTTGAACAATACTCGACCATATGGTCGAAAAGGCCCGTCAGCACGAAGTAGTTTCCCGTGAGGACACGTCGATGGAGCGGCGTGTCCTCGCGGCGTTCTTGACCATACTGGCCTCTCGTACCGGCGAATCAAACCGTTTGTTGATCGTTCGTATGAAGCGAACAGACAGTGCTTTCATCGACTGGATCACCTCTTCGAGCCCGACTGCCGGGATCGACAAGAAATCGCCGTCGATGAGGCGAAAATTGGGACTGATGGCACCGAACATTACGTCTGGGCGTCAGTTGATCGTGGGACGCTCGAAGTGCTGATAGGACCAAATCAGAAACGCGATCCGCGTACGGATCTCGCGGAATCTCGTCGGTGCGACACTCCCACGCCCCTCGTCGACGCCTCGGCTCATCGATCGGATCACGGCCGACCCGTACGTTTATTCTCGCTCCGCCACACCCTCACGGCATGCACGCGGATCGAGCGAACGACGGGGGAGTCTCAGCGTGACGGAGTCGCCCTGTATCGACGTCTGTGAGCTCGAAGGCGGCGAGTGTACCGCCTGCGGGCGCACGCTCGAACAGATCGCAGCGTGGTCCTCGCTCAGCGACGAGGAGCGCCGCGAGATCATGGACGAGTTATAAGCGCCTCCCGAGACCGTCGTCCCGGCTTATATACTCTCTTCTCCCCCACCGCGTCCCCGCTCCGCCGCCGACGTTTTACTCACGCCCGGACACGTCCCCGTATGAGCGCCGACTTGGCGGAGAAGACGGACCGGTACGAGCGAATGCTCGCGGACGCGATCGCGGCGGCCGAACCCCGGCCACCGACGGACACGCCGCTCGGCACAGCCGCCGCCGATGTCTTGGAGATGGCGGAGTCGTATCTGGCGGACGGCCGCCACTTCCGTGCGGACGACGACCCCGTGAACGCGCTGGCGTCGTACTCGTACGGCTACGGCTGGCTCGATGCCGGGGTCCGGATGGGACTGTTCGCGGTGCCCGACGACACCGAGCTGTTCACGACGTGATCCGCCCCGGTGCCCGGGTTGGAATACGACCCGCACCGAACCGGGTTTATATACCCTCGAACGGACGGGATCGGCATGGAGGAGACGGACGAGACGGGGACGGCCGGCGCGACGGAGACGGTCGATAGGACCGGAGTAGCGAACGAGCTCGCCGAGCTGACCGAGCGGCTGGTCGCGATCCCTTCCCACGAGGACGAGACCGCCGCCGGTGACGCGATCGAGGCGTGGCTCCGGGCAGAAACCGACGCGACCGTCGAGCGCGACGCCGTCGGGAACGTGATCGCTTATCAACGAGGACCCGACGGCGACACGGCTCCCGACGGCAGCGACGGGGGTCCCGACGAGGCGGACGCAGTCGACACCCTCGCGCTCGTGGGCCATCACGACGTGGTCCCCCCCGCGGAGCGACAGACGACGGGCGAGGGGACCGCCGGCGAGTACGTCGTCGAGCGGCGTGACGGCCGGATCCACGGCCGGGGTTCGGCGGACATGAAGGGAGCCGTCGCTGCCTGCTTGCTGGCGTTTCGGGACGCGACCCCGCCGCCCGGCCGCGAGCTCGCGGTCGCCTCGTTCGTCGGCGAGGAGGTCGGTGGGGAAGGAGCACGTCACGCGATCGACGCGGGGTTCGTCCCCAACCACGCGCTCGTCGCCGAGGGGTCGACGGACTACTCGAAGCCGGGCGTGACTGACGTCGCCGTCGCTCACAAGGGACGGCGGGCGTCGACGCTCGTGGCGACCGGGACGGCGGCACACGCCTCCGAACCGGAGGCGGGCGAGAACGCGGTGTACCGCGCCTGCGACGCGGTCGCGGCCGTCAGGGAGCTCGACGCGCCGACGGCGACCGTCTTCGGCGAGTCGGTGACGGGCTCCGTCGTCGTGACGAAGCTCCATGGCGGCGAGACCTGGAACGCGGTCCCCGACCGGTGTACGGTTACGATCGACGAGCGGACGGTCCCCAGGGACCGCGCCGATATCAGCCGCGCGACCGATGCGGTTCCCGGCGTCGAGTGGACCGTCGATCAGGACCTCCCGCCGATGGCGTGTCGGGACGCGACGTTCGCGGACGCGGCGCTCGACGCGGCGCGAGCGGTCCACGCCGACCGCGGACTGGACACGCCCGAGCACGTCGTGAAGCCGCACGCGACCGACGCGGGATGGTTGTCGGCCGCCGGAACGGCGGCTGTGGTGTGTGGTCCCTCCGAGCCGGGCGAAGCGCACACCGACACGGAGAGCGTCTCGATCGGTGTCCTCGAACGGTGTTACGAGACCTACCGCGAGCTCGCCGAGCGCGAGTGGTGAGTCGCGGCGGCTACGATCGTTACCCACGGCAGTCGACGACTCCGGTCCGCGGCGATGAGCGGAACGGAGGCGACTGGGAACGCGGCCCCCCGGCCCGCTCCGACCGGTTCGTATGGAAGGGGTTTTATGCGGTCCGCGGGAACTGTGTGCTACTATGGGAGACAAATCGAAGGCCAAAAAGAAGCGTCTGGCGAAGGCGGAGCGCCAGAACACCCGCGTCCCCGCGTGGGTCATGATGAAGACCGACATGAACGTCACGCGAAACCCCAAGCGGCGCAACTGGCGGCGCAACGACCTGGACGAATAAATGAGCACCAGTGAGTTCGAGGAGCGTGTGGTCACCGTCCCGCTCCGTGACGCCAAGGAGAAACCGATCCAACAGCGCGCCGACTACGCCGTGAAGATCGTCCGCGAGCACCTCGCGAAACACTTCTCCGTCGACGGCGAGGAGGTCGTTCTCGACGCCTCGATCAACGAGGCGATCTGGGCGAACGGGCGACAGAACCCGCCGAGCAAGCTCCGCGTCCGTGCGGCCCGGTTCGTCGAGGACGGCGAGCCCGTCGTCGAAGCCGAGCACGCCGAGTAACGTGTTACGGGCGACCTTCACCGGCTCGTCGTACGTGGGGGTCTTCGCCCGCGTCGTCGACGACCTTCTGCTCGTCAGGCCGGACGTCGACGACGACCTCGCCGCGTCCCTCGGCGACGAGCTCGACGCGGACGTGCTTGCGACTACCGTCGGCGGATCGAACACCGTCGGCTCGCTCGTCGCCGGCAACGAGAACGGCGTGCTCGTCTCCGAGCGAGCGACCGAGCGTGAGCGCGAGCGGATCGCCGCGGCCGCGGACCGTGAGGTCCGCGCGCTCCCCGGGCGGATCAACGCCGCCGGCAACGTCGTCCTCGCCAACGACTACGGCGCGTACGTCCACCCGGACCTCCCGCGGGAGGCGATCACGACGATCAAGGAGACGCTGTCCGTGCCCGTCGAGCGCGGCGACCTCGCCGACGTTAGGACCGTGGGGACCGCGGCCGTCGCCAACGACACCGGCGTCCTCTGTCATCCCAAGTCCCGCGAGGCCGAACTTCAGGCGATCGAGGAGGCCCTAGACGTTCGCGCCGACCTCGGGACGATCAACTACGGCGCGCCCCTCGTCGGCTCCGGACTCGTCGCGAACGACGACGGGTACGTCGTGGGCGAGGACACCACCGGCCCCGAGCTCGGCCGGATCGAGGAGACGCTGGGGTTCATCGACTGACTCGTCGGTTCGATCACCTCCACTCCTCCCACCATTTTAACCGACTGGACCGAGTCGTCGCCGGTATGCCCGCGATCGAGTGCCGCGATCTCACGAAGTACTACGGCGAGGTCCGCGGGATCGAAGACGTCTCCTTTACTGTCGAGAACGGCGAGGTGTTCGGGTTCCTCGGTCCGAACGGGGCCGGGAAGACGACCGCGATCCGGACGTTGCTCGGATTCCTTCGGCCGACGGACGGCGGCGGATCGCTCCTCGGCCACGACATCACCGACGGGGCTGCCCTCCAACGCGCTCGCGAACGGATCGGCTACCTGCCCGGCGACCCGGGGCTTGACCGGGACCGAACTGCCGGCGCGTTCCTCGACCATCAGGCCGACCTCCGCGGCGAGGTCCGCCGGGCCGATCTGGTGGCGCGGTTCGGACTCGACGAGTCCCGCCGGATCGGCGACCTCTCGCGGGGAAATCGACAGAAGGTGGCGCTCGTCGCCGCGTTCATGCACGACCCGGAGCTGCTGCTGCTCGACGAGCCGACCTCGGGGCTCGACCCGCTCTTACAGGAGCGGTTCAACGAGCTCGTACGCGAGCGGGTGAACGCGGGCGCGAGCGTCATGCTCTCCTCACACGTCCTCGGCGAGGTCGCCGCGCTCTGTGACCGGGTCGGCGTGATCCGCGACGGGCGACTCGCCGCGGTCGAGTCCGTCGATGCGCTTCGCTCGCGCGGCGGCAAGCAGGTTCGGGTTCGCGTCGCCGAGGACGTCACCCGCGCCGAGTTCGAGATCCGCGGCGTGATGAACCTCCGAATGGGAGAGACCGTCTCGTTCACGTGGACCGGCGAGTACGACGCGCTCGTCGACCTGCTGGGCCGGTTCACGGTTCACGATCTGGAGGTCGTCGACGCCCCGCTGGAGGAGGCGTTCATGACGTTTTACGATGGGGAGCGTGGTGACGGTGCGGACGCTGGAGGTGTATCGTGAGCGACCGGTCCGCGCCGTGGCTCGCGATCGCCCGGTACGAGGCGGCGGGTCGCGCGAGGGGGGCTGGCGTCCTGACGGCGCTGCTTTCGGCGTTCCTGCTCGTCTTCCTCGCGTTCTTCCCGTCGCTCGCGGCCGCCGACATCGATCTCGACGCGTACGTGGACGCGTTCCCGCCCGCGTTCCGCGAGGCGTTCGGGGTCGTCACCATCTCGACGATTGAGGGGTTCCTCGCCGTCGAGTTCTACCAGTTCGCGTGGCTCCTGCTCGTGGGCCTGTACCTCGCGTATTTGAGCGGCGAGAGTATCGCCGGGGACGTGGCGTCGGGCCGGATGGACCTGACGCTCTCGGGACCCGTCCCGCGCCGAGACGTCGTCGTCGGGAAGTTCCTCGGCCTGTGGCCGCTGGTCTTCCTGTTGAACCTCGTACTTCCCTTGGTCGTCTACGCGGGAGTGATCGGCGTCGGCGAGACGATCGCGGTCGAGCGGCTCGTCGTCGTCCACGCGCTCGCGGTCCCGTATCACCTCTCGTGTGTCGCGATCGGCGTCGCCGTCTCGACCATCACCTCCCGGCCCGGGATCGCCCAACGGGTATCGCTCGGAACGCTCTTCGCGCTGTTCATGTTCGAGTCGCTGGCGTCGGTGTCGGAGTACGACTGGCTCGGAGCCGTGAGTCCGACCGCCCACTACGACCCGAGCGCCGTGCTCGTCGCCGGTGAGTACGACTGGGCCGGAGGTGCGGTGCTCCTCGCGGTCACGCTGGCGCTCGTGACCGTCGCAGTCGTCCGGTTCAGTCGGGCTGATCTCTCCTGACTACCGGCAGGCGTTTCGCGTCGCTTAGGGCCGCCCGACGTCGGGACCCGTCCCGTGAGTCGCTCTCCGCTTTTAGGAAGATACTTCCCTGTCCCTACCGGATCCGTGGACATGAGTACCTACACGGTGAGTGGGCGGTTCCAGAGTCGTGACGGCGACCAGCCGTTCACCAAGGACGTCGAAGCGGAGAACGAAGACCTCGCGCGCGAGCGGATATACACGCTCGTGGGGAGCCAGCACAACCGAAAGCGCACCCAGATCGAGATCGAGGAGGTGTCCGCGGCATGATGGGTGGCGGACAACAGCAGCTCCAGCAGCTCTCCCAGGAGCTCCAAGCGCTCGACGAGGAGATCGAGGCGCTCGAAGCCGAGATCGAGGAGTACCGCGAGGAGCAATCCGACATCGACGACGCCGTCGAGGCGATCGAGACGCTCGATACGGGTGCCACGGTTCAGGTCCCGCTCGGGGGCGGCGCGTACGTCCGCGCCGAGGTTCAGGACATCGACGAGATCGTCGTCTCGCTCGGTGGCAACTACTCCGCCGAGCAAGAGCAGGACGACGCCATCGACGTCCTCCGTCGCAAACAGGAGGCGCTCGACGACCGCATCGAGGAGACGCAGGACGAGGTCGACGAGCTCGAATCCGAGAGCAAGGAGCTCGAACAGCAGGCCCAGCAGATGCAACAGCAGATGCAACAACAGCAGATGCAGCAGATGCAGGCCCAGGCCGACGACGAGTGAGGTAATCGACCGTGTTCGACGGACTGAAAGACAAGCTGAACAGCTTCCGGGAGGACGTCGAGGAGTCGACCGACGCCGACGCGGACGCTCCTGAGGAGGCGGACGTCGACGACCCGGCCGAGAGTGACGTCTCCACGGGGTCCGGCGACCGGACCGAAGCGACAGCGTCACCGGTGGAAGAGACCGGCGACGACTCGTCCGAGCCGGACGATTCGACCGAGCCGAGCACCTTCCAGCGCGCGAAGGCGTTCGCGACCGGCCGGATAATCATCGAGGAGGAGGACTTGGAGGACCCGTTGTGGGACCTCGAGATGGCGCTGCTCGAAAGCGACGTGGAAATGAGCGTCGCCGAGCGGATCCTCGAAACCGTCCGCGAGACGATGCTCGGTGAATCCCGAAAACAGGTCGAAACGACCGGCGAGCTCGTCGAGGCGGCGTTACACGACGCCCTGCTCGACGTCATCGCGGTCGGGCAGTTCGACTTCGAGGAGCGCATCGCCGAGGCGGAGAAACCCGTCACGATCGTCTTCACCGGCGTCAACGGCGTGGGGAAGACGACGACGATCGCCAAGCTCTCGGAGTGGCTCGCCGAGCGCGGCTATTCATCGGTGTTGGCGAACGGGGACACGTACCGCGCCGGCGCGAACGAACAGATCGGCGAGCACGCCGACCGCCTCGACCGGCAGCTGATCTCCCACGACCAGGGCGGTGACCCCGCGGCCGTCATCTACGACGGGATCGAGTACGCACAGGCCAACGACATCGATGTCGTGCTCGGCGACACCGCGGGTCGCCTCCACACTAGCGACGACCTCATGGCACAGCTCGAGAAGATCGACCGCGTCGTCGACCCCGACATGACGTTGTTCGTCGACGAGGCGGTCGCCGGGCAGGACGCCGTCAACCGCGCCAAGGAGTTCAACGAGGCCGCGGCGATCGACGGCGCGGTGTTGACGAAGGCGGACGCCGACTCCTCCGGCGGAGCGGCGATATCTATCGCGTACGTCACGGGCAAGCCGATCCTGTTTTTGGGGACCGGACAGGGATACGACGACATCACTCGGTTCGACCCCGAGGCGCTCGTCGACAGCCTTCTCGGCAAGGAGTGAGCGGAAGGCGGCGAACCCCGGACGGCGAGCGGCGTCAGGGCACGACCCCGCCGTCGATCGTCGGCACGCCGTCGGCCGACCCGATCACCCCTCGCCGACCATCCGGTCCTCCTCGTCCCACTCGCGTTCTCTGAGTTCGTACTTCTGGATCTTGCCGGTGGCGGTCGTCGGCAGCGCCGAGACGAACTCGACCTCGCCGGGCGTCTTGTACGTCGCGACACGCTCGCGAACGAACTCGCGGAGCTCCTCTTCGGTCGCGCCTGCGTCGTTCGGATCACCGCTTTCGGGAACGACGAACGCCTTCGGGGTCTCCCCCCACTGGTCGTCGGGGACGGGGATGACGGCGACATCGGAGACGACGTCGTGCTCGAACAGGGTGTCTTCCAGTTCGATCGACGAGATGTTCTCACCGCCGGAGATGATGATGTCCTTCTTGCGGTCCTGGATCGAGACGAACCCGTTCCCGTCGACGACGGCGAGATCGCCCATGTGATAGTAGCCGTCGAGCCGCTCGGAGAACGCCTCCTCAGTCGCGTCGGGCTTGTTCCAGTACCGGTCCATCACCTGGTTCCCGCGGACGACGATCTCCCCGATCGTCTCGCCGTCGGCGGGGACGTCCGCACCGTCCTCGTCGACGACGCGCACGTCCGTCCCGAGATAGCCGATCCCCTGCGTCTTCTTGACGGCGAACCGGCCGTCGGCGTCCGCGTCGAAGTGTCGCTTCGCGTCCGACGTGGTGACGAGCGGTCCCGTTTCCGTCGCACCGTACACGTGCTTCAGGTCCCAGCCGAACGTCTCCTCGACCGTCCGGATCGTGGCTTCGGGCGGGGCGGCACCGGCGGTCGCGACGCGGACGTCGTTGTCTCCCGCGGTCGCACCGCCGTGCTCGTCGTAGTGGTCGCCGAGCATGTTGAGCACCGTCGGCGCGGCACAGAAGTACGAGACGTCTTCCCCGCGGATCCGCTCGAAGACCTCGTCGACATCGACGCCACGGGTACAGACGTGTCTCGCGCCCATCCCCGTGATCGCGTAGATGTGTCCCCACCCGTTGACGTGGAACATCGGCAGTGTCCAGAGATAGACGTCGTCGTCGGTGATCTCCTGGTGGATCGTTATCAGGTACGCGTGGAGCGTTTCCGCGCGGTGGGTCCGACAGACGCCTTTGGGATCCCCCGTCGTCCCGGAGGTGTAGTTGATCGTAATCACGTCGTCCTCCTCCATCTCCGGGCGTTCGACGCCGTTCGGGTCGGCGTCCGCGAGGGCGTCCTCGATCGACTCCCAGTCGCCGTCGACGGCACTCGGGTCGTCAGTGAGGAACGTCGTCGTGGGGACGTCCTCGCGGACTGCCTGAACCTTCCCGGCGTACTCGGCGTCGGCGTAGATCGCATCGACTCCCGCGTCCGAAAGCATGTATGAGAAGTCGTCCGGTGTCAGTCTGTAGTTCAGCGGCGTGTGGATCGCGCCGATCCCCATCGTCCCGTAGGCGGCCTCGAGGTGATAGTGGGTGTTCGGGTCTAACACCGCGACACGGTCCCCCTTCTCGACTCCGCGAGCCTGTAACGCAGCGGAGAAGCGATCGGCCCGCTCGCCGAGCTCCCCGTAGGTGTAGCGGGTGCCGTCCGTGGCGAGCACCGCTTCCTCGTCCGCGTAGTGTCGTCGAGCTCGGTCCAAGAAATCCGTCACCAGTAGTGGCTTTCGCATCGTTCATCACTATCGATCAAACATAAAAAGCGTTTGCGACCGGCGCAACTCGGCCGGATCCGTACGGGGGTTTTATCCGATCGGGCGGCAACTCCGAACGATGACCGACGCGTCCGGCGGCGTTACGTTCAGCGACGGATACGTCGTGCCGATAACCGGGCTGTTGGCGTTCCTGTTCGCGCTGATGGCCGGGATGAGCGTGTTCCCCGCGCTCTCCGGATCCGCTGCCGACCTCGCCCTCCCGATCGTGTTCGGTCTTGCGAGTCTCGTCTGTGTGTGGATCCGGCAACGATACGTCGCGGCCGCCGAGGCGTGACGTCCCCGGGCCGTAACGGGGTTCGCCGTGCGGCAAGTAACCGCACACTGGCGGCGGGATCAGAACCCTTAACAGTTTACCGAGGTTTGTTTCCAGTAGCGGGATGGGATAGCCAGGAGATTCCGCCGGGCTCATAACCCGGAGATCGGTAGTTCAAATCTACCTCCCGCTACTTCTCCTCGAACTGCCGGCGAGAACGGTCGCCTGAACCCGTTTAGCCCCCGGCCTCTCGGCCCAACCCGGAAGCGATTTCCGTCCGCCGGGCGTTCATCCGAACATGGAATACGAATCGAGCCTCGACCGCGCCATGGACGCGGTCCCGGACCTCGGCGGCTCCGACGAGCGGCTGACGGTCCCCGACCCCGAACACCAGAAGGACGGCGCGTTCACTCGACTGACGAACCTCTCCGATATCGCGGACGCGCTCGGACGGGACCCGGAACACGTTCATTCGAAGATCCAACAGGAGCTCGGTACTGCCGGGCAGTACGAGGACGGACGCGCCAGATACAACGGCAACTTCCGTGAACGGGACTTCCAAGCCGCGATCGACTCGTACATCGAGTCGTACGTCACCTGCTCGGAGTGTGGGTTGCCGGACACGCGCCTCGAAACCGAGAACCGCACCCCGATGCTCCGTTGTGAGGCTTGTGGAGCGTTCCGGCCAGTCGCGAAACAGACGACGTCGAACACCCAGCGCCAAGAAGAGGCGATCGAGTCGGGCAAGACGTACGAACTGGAGATCGTCGGCACCGGTCGCAAAGGTGACGGCGTCGCCGAGCGCGGCGAGTACACCGTTTTCGTCCCCGGCGCACAGGAGGGCGAGACGGTTCGTGCGTACATCAAGAACGTCTCCGGCAACCTCGCGTTCGCTCGACGGGAGAACTAACCGTTCACGTTTTCGCTGTCTCAACCGATCCGCCGCTACCCCACCGTTTATCCGACGGTTCGCCGGATCGTTCGTATGGCGACACGAGTTCCTGACACCGAGTTCGACGACCGGCTGGCCGCGATCCGTGACCGGTTGGCGGACACCGATGCCGACGCGGCCGCGTGGTTCGGTGCGACGTCGATCGAGTATCTCACCGGGTTCCATCACATCCAGACGGAACGACCGGTCGTGCTCGCGGTAACGGACGGCCGGATCGAGATCACCGTTCCTCGCCTCGAGGTCGAGCGGGTCGAGCCCAACCCGCGGATCGACCGGGTACACCACTACGCCGATTATCCCGGCGGGAAGCCGATCGAGGTTGCCGTCGGGATGTTTCGGGGCCTCGATGTCGGAGCCGTCGCAGCCGACGCCGATGGCGCTCCCGGCGTGATGGGGTACCAGGGCCCCGCACTCTCGGAGTTCCTGGACGTGGAGTCGCAGTCGTGGGTCGACCGGATGCGCTGGGAGAAATCCGACGCCGAGATCGACTTGATCCGCGAGTCCGCGAAGTGGGCCAACCTCGGACACCGCTACCTCGCGGAGTTCTCCGAGCCCGGCGCGCACCCAGCGACGGTCTCACAGCGTGCGTCCATGGAGGCGTCACGCGCGATGCTCGACACCCTCGGCGACACCTACAGCGTCCGTGTGCGCGGCGACGGTCCCGTTCATGCGGGGTACATCTCCGGCGAGGAGACGGCGCTTCCTCACGGTCACACGCCAAACGAGCGGCTCTCGGAGGGCGACGTCCTGATCACCGGCGCGAGCGCGAACGTCGACGGGTACCGTTCCGAGCTGGAGCGGACGATGTTCGTCGGCGACTACAGCGACGAACAGGCGCACTACTTCGAGCTCATGCTGGAGGCACAGACGCTCGCGATCGACGCGCTCGGTCCGGGCGTCCCCGTTGCCCACGTCGACGAGGTCGTCAACGACTACTTCGAGGAGCAAGGGATCACGGAGCTCGCACAACACCACGTCGGCCACAACATCGGGCTCGGTGGCCACGAGCCGCCGTACATCGACGAAGGGTGGGGGGAGGTCGCCGAGGGAGACGACGCCCTGATGGCACCCGGTCAGGTGTACACGATCGAGCCGGGCATCTACACGGCGGAGTACGGCTATCGCCACTCCGACACGATCGCCGTCACCGAGGACGGTATCGAGTGGCTCACACACTTCCCGCGGGACATCGACGCGAACGTCGTCTGACAGGATCTCCGGGAGTTAATCCACGCGCTCGACGACGATCGGGTGACCGGTCTCCTCGCCGTGTCGGGTCGCGAACTCGTCGGCCGCGTCCCCGACGTCGAACACTCGTTCGGTGGTACAGCGCCGGCAAACGACGTGATACCGTTCGTCCTGCGTTGCGGTTTCCATACTCGGGGGAACTACCCCACCCCGGATAGTTACGATCTCCTTACTCGGCGGTATGGCCGTCCTTCCCGGCGGTTCTGGAGCGTCGGCTCGACTCACCGATCGCCAGCGCTTCGGCCCCGATCGCCGGCCACTCACCTCGCCTCGAACCGGTCGAGCGCGACCGACAGCATGTCAGTGCTCACCGGTTGGAACTCCTGGCGCTCGTGCTCCGGGAGGTAGCCCCGCACGCCGTTCCACGACTCGCGCGCGTAGCGGGCGTCGAGGAGGACTCTAACGCCCCGCTCGTCCGGGCCACGGATCACCCGCCCGATGGCTTGTCGTGCCTTCCGAACCGCCGGAACGGTGAGTGCGGTCTCGAAGCCGGAGTCGAACCGTCGGTCGTACGCGGTGATGACCGCGCGGGTGCGCGGGCGAGCCGTGTTGATGATCGGGACGCCACAGACGACCGCCGCGGCGAGGCGATCGCCCCGGTAGTCGACGCCTTCGGTCAGCGTTCCCCGGAGGCTCGTCACGAGCACTTTGCCCTCGCCGGCGAAGAACGCCGCCTTCAGCGACTCCGTCTCCCTGTCACCCGACGATTCGTCGAGGAGGACCGGCTTGTCGAGGCGTGCTTCGAGCGCGTTCGCCAGCCACGAGGCCTCGGCGTAGTTCGGCGCGCCGACGAGGACGTTCCCGTCGAGTCGGGCGACCGCGGCCGTCGCGTCGAGGTGGGCCAGCCGCGTCTCGTTCCGCTCACCCGGCGCGCCGCGGTTGTCGTGAGTGAACTTCGGTGCGTCGACCGCGAAGCTCGCCCGGTTCTCCGGCGGGAACGTCAGTCCGTACGTCCGCTCGACGACCGGCCGCCCGCGTTCGGCGAGGTGGTCGAGCCCGGTTACCTCCCGGAACACGTCCATCGGCTCGAGCGTGGCGCTCATCACGACGCCGCCGCCGAACTCGCCGAGTCGCTCCCCGATCGGTTCGCTCGGGAGACAGTTGTACAGGGCGAGGCTCGCGTTGTACGCCCGCCGCCAGGAGTCGGGCGGCGCGGTCTCGTCGTCGGTGCGTTCGAGGTCGATGGCTCGGAAGAACTCCTCGTGTCCCTCACGATACCACGCGTTGAGCGTCCGTCCGACACCCGGAGCCGCCCGCCGCTTGTCCTCGTCGGCAAGCGTGTCGAGGACGCGCTTGACGACCGCGCCGACCGCGGGCGCCCGCGACCAGACCCGGTCGTCGTACCCTTCCTCGGTCGCCCACGTCGTGATCGCGTCCTCCCCGGGTTTCTCGGGGTCACGGAGCGGGAGCTCGTCGTCCTCGAGCTCGCGCATCGATGCCCGCCAGTCGTGGTGCTCGCGGTCGAGGTGCGCGGTCACGCGGCGGTCCAGCTCGGACCGGAGGTCCGCGTAGAACTCGCGGACCGCTTCGAGCTCCGCGAGGCTCACGTCGCTGTCGGCCAGCTCCCCACGGACCAGCTCCGCGTCGTCAGACTCCGCACCCTCCGTTTCGAAGGAGAGCGGCTGTACGACGCGGGTTATCTCCGAGACCGCGTCCCGGAGGCTGGCGTCGGCGACCGCGTCGCTGACGAGGTCGCGCACGCGCGGTTCGAGCATGTGCGCCTCGTCGCACACGACGAACGTCGCGTCGTCGAGCAGCGCTCCGGTGAACGTCCCCGTAGTGACGGGGTCGAACGCGTGGTAGTAGTTCCCGATCACGACCTCGACCTCCGGGACGAGTGCGCCCATGACGGAGTGCGGACAGGAGCCGTGGCCCGCAGCCAGTCGCACGAGCTCGTCGGTGTCCACGTGGCCGAGCGCGGTGACATCGAACGGAACCGCCTCCGCCGGGTCGCCGCCGTCGTCCGGGAGATCGTCGAGAAAGCCCGCGTAAAATGGACAGAACTCGGTCCCTTCGAACTCCTCGGTGTCGGGACGGTACGGGGTCGGCTCGCCGTCGACGGTGAGGTACTCGGCATCGCTCCCACCGGAAACGGACGAGGCCGATCCGGAATCCAGCAACCCGACCTGCTGGCTTCGCGCGTCGTCGGCGAGCGCCGCCGCGGTCGTTTTACCACCCTCCCCGGTGAGGTTCCGTGTCCGCTCGCGCAGCCCCTCACACCGCTCGTACACGTTCTTGCGGTCGATCCCGCCACGGTTCTCTCGGGCGTACGGACAGACGTCCGCTTTCCCCACTAGCGTGAGCCCGGACACCGGCTCGTACCCGTCCGGGAGATTCGCGTTGATCGTTTCCAAGTCCGTCTCGAACTGTCGCAGCTGCTGTTTGACGCTCGTGAGTACGAACACGCGTTCGAAGTCGGAGTCGGGGTCCCGGACCCGGTCGATACCCGCCGTCAGCGCGAGCATCGTCTTGCCGGTTCCACACGCGCCCTCCAGCGCGAGGAAGCCCCCGTCGCTGGCGGCCCCGATGGCCGCGTCGATCCCGTCAGCCTGTTCGGGATACGGCTCCGCGTGGCCGAACACGTCGGTCCACGATGGGTCGGCAGTCACTACGGCGGGGTTGTTCCCCCCAGCCGTTAAGGTGTCGGGATCGGGCGACTCGACCGATCGGTCACGCTGCGACATCGCGTGCGATGAAACTATCGAGACGTCGCCGAACCGGTCAGGTCGAACAGACGTCGAAGAGGTCGTCTAGCGAGTCGATCTCCCAGGTCGGCCAGACGTTGAGCTCCCAGTCACGACGGTGCGGCCGGCGGATGAACGCGGAGTCGACGCCGGCGTTCTCGGCGGCCTTGATGTCGGACTCGTTGTCGCCGACGAACAGCGCCGATCCGGCGTCGAGGTCGCTGAGCGCCTGTTCGAGGTAGTGTGGGTTCGGTTTCCGCAGCTGGAGGCTGTGGATCGTCGGTTCGCGCCCGTACGCGGCCCCGAACTGTTCGAACCCCTCGAAATGTTCGACGAGAAAGTCGACCGTCGCCTGCTGGTTCGAGGAGACGATCCCCATCTTTACGTCGAGCTCTTTGAGCGTGTCCAGGTCGTTGTACGGGGTCTTCCGTCCCTCACGTGCCTCCTGCTGTTGGGCGCGCGAGACGACGTCGTCCCGGGTGCGCCAGAACGAGCCGGGGTCGAGATCGTACGTCTGACAGACGGTACCGACGCTACCGGGGGTCGCGCCGATCGTCATCCGCTCTACGTCGTCGGGGTCGGGGTCGTCGACACCACACTCCTCGAACGCGTCCCGGGTCGCTTCCCGGAGCACGTCGAAGCGCGTGCGGCCGACGAGAACACCGTCGTTGTCGAAGACGACGGTATCGTATCTCATATCCTCCGTGGACGCCGAGCACTTAAAAGTGTTTCACCAACGAACGGATCCGATTACAGCCGTCGAAAACCCGTCACACACCTGAATAACGCTCTCATCACGTCGTGTCCGGCTCGCTCGTCAGGTACGAGTCAGGACGGGGACAGCGCTGGGCGGGTCGAAGGCGCTAGGCGGGCCGGAAGCGCTGGGCGGGTCGAAGGTGCTAGACGGGCCGAAAGCGCTGGGCGGGCCGAAAGCGGTAGGGGATCGGGAGCAACACGGACGGGCCCGCCGACATCCTTTATATACGTCTCGCCCCGAACCGTCGTATGCGCGTCAGCGTCATCGGCGGGAGTTCGGTCCCGCCGGACACTGCGGCGGTCGCAACGGAGCTGGGAAGCCTCCTCGCAGATCGGGGACACACGGTCGTCTGTGGCGGACTCGGCGGCGTGATGGAAGCGGTGTGTCGCGGCGCTCGTGAGGCCGGGGGCGAAACGATCGGGATCCTGCCGACGGCGCGCCGCGAGGACGCCAACCCGTACGTCACCACGCCGATCGCGACCGGGCTCGGCCACGCCCGTAACGCCCTCGTCGTACTGAACGGTGACGTCGTGATCGCGATCGACGGGTCAGGGGGGACGCTCTCGGAGATCGGCCTCGCGTTGGCACACGACCGGGTCGTCGCCGGACTCGACACACACGACGTAGACGGTATCGAAGCGGTCGACTCGCCGGCGGCGGCCGTCACCCACGTCGAAACCGCCGCGACCAAGCACGAATAGCTACCCGAGCGACGACCGATCCACTCGCCGGGCGATCACGAACCCGACCACCCCCAGTGGAACGACCGCGGTGATCACGTACGGGGCCGCATACGCCGCGGCGACGACGGCCGCTCTGAGTGCGGTTCCCACGCCGCTCACCGATTCGAGGAACGCGGCCGACACCCCGGTGTCGTACCACGCTTCCGGCTCGTCGGGGTCCACTTCGGGCGGCTCCTCCGCGAGCTGGATCCGGATCGTCGCGAGGGCGACGCGCTCCTCTAATGACGCCAGACGGGCTTCGAGCCGCTCGATCTCTTCTTGGGTGTCCGCGAGCTCCGACTGGACCGCGAGGACGTCTTCGGTCGTGTTCGCGTCCTCGTAGAGGTCACGGAGGCGGTCGCGCTCCGCCTCGCGGTTCTCCAACCGCGCCTCGAGGTCCGCCACCTCCTCGCCGACGTCTCGGCTCTCCGTCGACGCCCGTTCGACCTCGCCGAGCGCTTCTAGGTCGTCCATCGCCGCGTCGAAGTCGTCGCTCGGCACCCGGACGACGAGCTCGCCGACGGTGTACTCCTCGTCGTCGCGCTCGCGGGTCTCCCGTGTCGCCTCGCTCACGAACCCGTCGTACGACGTGACGACGTCTCGAACCTCACCGTCGGCCGACCCGTAGTCGTCGACGGTCAGTGCCAGCTCGCCGGTCCGTATAAGACGCTGCTCGGCCGCGAGAGTCGCCCTCGCGTTCGTCTCTCCGTCAAGCGAGGCGTCCATGTACACCTCGCCGCCGCTGAACCCCGTTCCGTCTCCCACTTCGACCTCATCAAGGGCGTCGTCACCGGAGGGGCCTTCCGTCTCGACCGTCGCTCCGGGTGCGTCATCGGCGTCGCCGAGGCCGGCACAACCCGCCAACAGGACCGTCGCCACCACCGCCGCGACGAGTAGCAGTCGTCTCGTGTGCATGGTCGGCCCGAGGACCGGAACCACGGTAAAAATACGCAAGGCACAAACGCGCGTTTGTGTCTTCGATTTGCGTGGGTAACTGCTGAACCGTCCACCGGCCGGGTCGGCTCGATCGATCCGACTCGGCCGCGCGGCTCGTCACTCCCCGGCGACCGGTTCGATCAGGTCTGGACCGTCCGCACCCGCGGCGTTCACCCGAGTTGACACCGGAAACGCCCGCAGCTCCGCCGCCGGATACGGGTCCAGCAGCGCCGCTGCTTCCGCCGGCTCGCCGTGGAGCCACGTCGATTCCTCCTCGGGCGCGAGGACGACGGCCATTCGATGGTGGAGGTCGGCGACCAGCTCGTTCGGCTCCGTCGTCACGACGGTGAACGTCTCGACGACACCGTCGTCGGACACGCCGTCCGGATCGGCCCCGTCGCCAGTATCGTTCTCCCCGCCGTCAAACGCGCCGAGCCCCGTCTGTGTCGTCTCCGGCGTCGGCGGCCGCCACCGCTCGTACAGCCCCGCCATCGCGAACGGCCGGTCGTCGGCGAACGCGACGCGGTACGGGCGTTTCCGGCCGCCCTCGTCGACCCACTCGTAGAACCCGTCGGCCGGAACCAGACACCGTCGGGACTCGAACGCCTCGGCGAAGCTGCGCTTCTCGCGTACCGTCTCGGCTCGGGCGTTGATGAGCCCGAACGACTCGTCCGCCCAAGACGGTGTCAGCCCCCACTCCATCCACGTCGCCCGTCCCGGCGTACTGTCCGCGATCACCGGGAGCCGTTCGCCTGGCGCGCGGTTGTACCCGGGCTCGTACCGCTCGCCGAACGTCGCGCCGAATCGGGACTCGAGCACGGCCGCGTCGGCGAACAACGTATAGCGTCCACACATATACGACGGAGCTCGGCCGCCACGCGCTTGACATCTTCCCCGCCCTGAAGGGCGAGGATTCCCGACCGCCGTTGGGATATTACGGTTCGCGGCTAACAGCCTGTTCTCGTGGGGCGAAACGGCCCTCTCTACGGTCGAACAGGTGAACCGCTGGCTGTGCCAACCAGCCGTTATCCCTATCGTCGTCCCCAGAACGCGAAGCGTTCTGGTGTGCGGACGAGACGCTTTGCGTCTCGTCAACGCCATCCGTGGCGAGACTCGGGAGTACCTTTTGTCGAATGTTCTCAGCACCATTCACGTCCGCGTTCGCTACTGTACCGCACTCATCGCAGACATACAGACCACGTTCGACACGTTGGCTGTCATCTGTGTGACCGCACGCCGAACACGACTTCGATGTATCCCGTTCCGACACCAACTCCACGTCGATACCCTCGGCTTCCGCCTTGTAGTCCAGAAGCGTTGTGAAGCGGTCGAACGCCCACCCATGCAAGTCGAGATTGCCGTGGTCGCCCCAGTTTCGAGGGTCGCCGTTCTCGTCGTCTTCTCGGATGCCGCCGAGATCGCCAACGACAATCGTTCCGATGCCTCGTTTGACACACTCCTCCACGAGTACTTTCGAGAGGGCGTGCAAGAAGTGCGTCCGACGACCCGTTCGCTTGCGGTCGAGACGAGTGGCTTCACGGGACGAGGAATCGTCGCACTTTGCTTTCTTCTTTGTGAAGTAGTACTCGTCCTCTTTGAGTGCGCCACCGGGATACAACACGGATTCACCGCCGAAGGAGACGGCGGCAAAGTTGCATATCCCGAGGTCAACACCAGCCACCTCGTCTCCCGGCGGTTCCGCGTCGATGGTGGTGCGACAGACGAATTGTAGTCGCCACTCGTCGCGCTTGTAAATGGCGCGAACCTGCTGAATGTCCCACTCGGTCAGGTCAACATCCGGGCGAGTCTGGTACTCGCAGAGGATGAAGTCCGAACGGTGTTCTTTCAGGTTGCGGCCTTTCGAGAGGCGGACACGGGTGAACTGTGCGTCGTGCTTGAAGCCAGCCGTTTTGAACGACACGGTTGAACGCGGGTGGGAGTCTCCGTGTTTCCGGTAGCCGGGCGGTCGGGCACGGTTGTCGCCGTTCCGACGCTTACCGAACCAGCCGTTGAACGCTTCAGCGAGTTCTTCGAGAACGCGCTGACTGGATTGAGAATGCAAGTCCGTATAGCGTTCGTGGCCTTTGAGTTCGGCTTTGAGTTCCCCGTCATCGGGAATCTCGCCCGTTTCGTCCCACTGTTCTTGTGCATAGTAGCGACCGACGTTCCAGAGTTTTGAGGCGGCCCATCCGAGCTGATCGAGGTCGCCACGAACCTGTTGCTGGTTCGTAATCGTGGCCTCGAAGGTTCGGATGGTTCGACTCATTTTCTGGCTTCATAACCAGTTATGGATGCTATTTTCTTAATAGTGACGATTGGCGTGGAATATCCAGCCTTGCTATCGACGGTGGATTGTGTAGGAGTTGTCGGCTGTATCCCCGCCCTAAAGGGCGGGGTTTTAGCCTTGAAACTTCCATAAGTCAGTGGAGAGTGGAGTGCGCGACAATCCGACTTCGCCGTCGAGGGGTTACGAGAGGCCTTCGATGACCTCGCGGTCGACGTCCTCGGCGTCGATCGCCTGCCCGCCGTACGACTCACGGAACGATTCCACGTCCTCGTCCGCGGAGAACGGGATCAGCTCGGGGCCCATCGCTCCGGCGACATCGCTGCCGGCAACGACGGTCAACGACGCGGTGCGAGCGAACGCGTCGCTCTCGACGTGCGACGAGAACAGCACGTCTTCCCCCTCCTCGAACACCTCCTGTTCGACGAGGGAGTAGTCGGTGAGGAACGTCACGACCGGATCACGGTCCGCGTCCACCTCGTCGAACCGATACCGGTACGTACAGGTGCTACTGCAGAACTGTGCCGGGCGGCCCCCCTCAGGCTCGTCGTCAGCGAAGTGGATCTGTCCGACCGGCCCCGGGTGGTCCTCGACGATCATTCCACACTGGTCGCACGAGCGTTCCCCGTCGAGCGACACCGGATCGATCGCCTCCCCGTCCTCGCCGCCGAGGCAGCCGGCGACCGCCACGCTTCCGGCCGCGAAGACGCCCGTCAACACCGTTCGTCGGTTCGTCCCTGAACCGTCGGATTCGTCCATACGCTCGATCGACCGCGCTGCCCGAAATACCCACCGTAGCGGTTCAGTACGGCGTTCGAGGAACAAACCAAACCGTCTATACGCGTGCTTGCACAACGTATCACGTGACACGGATCGACCCGTTCGACGAGGGTTCGCGGCTCGTCGGATGGCTAGCGGTCGCCGTCGTGCTCCTCGCGGCGGTCGTCACGGCCGGCGCGTTCCTCGCCGACCCGACGACGGCGACTCCGGACCCGGTCGCGTACGACGACACCGTCGAGCTCGGCCTCTCGGCGGAGACGGACGCTCAGATGGCCGGTGATGCGACGGTCCCACGTGCACAGGTGTTCTACTCGCAGTACCAGTACGTAGTCGGATACAACGGGGTCGGGACGCTTATCGAGGCGCTCGAACGCGACCGAACGGACCGGCAGTTCGGCTTCCCCCTCGTCGTATACGTGTCGACGTTCGACGGATCAGACCCGACGACGACCGACGATGAGCTGTTCGCGGCGACTGACAACCCGGCGTGGACACCGGCCACCGACGCGGTGTACGTGGTCGGCTCGAACGCGCGCTCCCCGGCAGGCGAGGTGGTCGTCCCCTTCGCGGACCGAACGGCCGCGACGGCGTTCGCCGCAGACCACGGCGGCGAGGTCGTCGAC
>NZ_JBHSWW010000010.1:0-25819 GCF_042661865.1 Halorubrum tibetense | reverse complement strand
ATACTCATTTGCCAGCCCTTCACCTGGGTCGTGCCGTTCTAAGTATCCCATCTCGCTGAGCTCCGCAAGAACTCGTCTCACCGTTCGGCGCGAGCAATCGACTGTGTCGACAAGATCGCTTACGGTGAACTCCTGGTCGCGGAACTGCTGGGCAGCCCGGGCGACTTCTTGCGTACTCTCAGAGAACGCTCGAACGACGGCTCCGTCTCCCACGACGGGGAGATCTTCGTGTAGCGCTGCGGTATGAGCGAACACGATTGCGCCTTCCTCGTCACGCCCGAACCGCAGGATTGCTTGCAAGGTCTGGTCCTGACGCATATGCTTCAGGTACGTATTCCCGGTTGGGCAGCCGTAGTCGAGGGCTTCACCGCGTCCGGTTCGTGACACCTGTTCCCCGGCGAGCGCTGCCCATTTTTCGACCGTGTAGTCTCCGAAGTGCTGGCACCCGAGTACGACGCCGAGATTCAACTCGCCCATAGCGTTCGACCCGGTAACGTTCCCGTAGTGATCTATCGCGCTGATGTCGTCCTCGATTTCGTCTTCGATTTCCTGCCGAACGACTCTCGTGGTGATCACCCCAGGTTTCGACGTTGACGTGAGGGTATCCCGTCGCAACCGCCCTGCGCCGTACTCTTCTGCGACGGCTCGAACCAGGGCGATGTCGCCGTCGAAGTTCTTGCCTTTCGTGCTTCCCTCGTAGGTTTTCGTGTGCGGCGTCGTTTGCACCACCTGTAAGTTCAGCGTCTGCTGTAAGAACTCTCGGCGTGCTCGCGGCGTCTCGTGAATATCGCGCCGTTCAACGTTTTGCCCGATAGCGAGTTCCCACAGGTGTTCACGGCCTGTTGCGTCGAGACCGATTACTGAGTTCCGCTGTCCGTTCCGAGCGGTGGATTCTGGCGGTTCATGGATCAGCGCGCCGTGATGGTTCCGATCAACCAGTACTGTGTTCCGTCCGAGACGGACCTGCTTCACGTTCGTTCCGTTGTCGCTATCGAGGTCGAATCCGAACGCGTCGGTGGTTAGCTCCGTCGCGGTGTCATCGTCAGCTATCGTGCCGTACAGCAGCAGGTACGCTTTCGGGTGAGCGTACCCGTCGCGGGCGTGAATAGCGAGTTCCCGGCACCCATCTTCCCCGCCTTCAACAGCGGTCAGCGTCGCCTGAACGAGTTCCGCCGCCCCCTCACGGTTGGCTTCGAAGGCGTTCACAGCCTGGTCAAACATGCTGGCGAGGTCGCCTTCGAGGCAGGCTGGTGGCGTCTCCGCGAGTAACTGTTGGTCGTCTATCGTTTGGAACGGGAATAGCAGGTCTGTCAGCCCGGTGAGAACGTCTTCTTCAACGTCGTCCACTACCGCCGTGTTGACGTTCGAGTCCTGCCTTGCATCGTCGATGGCTGTTTGGAGTTGCTCCCGAGCAGCGCTGACAGCGTCTACGTCCCACGTCGGGTGGAGCCGCGTAACCGCTTCTAACGCGTCTGTCAGCCCGAGGTCTGCGACTGTCTCGGTACGAGCCTCTAAGAACCGTTCTGCTCCGTGAAGGACTTCCAAGGCATCGTGAAGCGCATCGAGTCGGGTGGCCGCACGTTCGAACGCCGGGATGTCATCAGTTACAGTCCCGGTTAGCCATCCACGGACAGCGTCGTCGTTCCAGAGATCCTGTTCGAATATATCCTGCCGGTCTTCAACGTCGGAATGAAGCGACCGCGCAAGCCACGTCGCGTGATCGAGGAAGGATTCACTGAACTGCTCTTCGAACGCGCCGCCTGGGAACTCGTCGATAGCAACGACTCGCGGCTCCAACTCAGTCCGGTCGTTCTCGCGCTCGTAATAGGTACGCGCGCCCGCGACATGGCCATGGCCGTAATGACCGATCAGCAGGTCCTTCGGCGCTTTCGGATCAGTGACCGCTTCCCACGCCAGCGAATACGGGCAGTCATGCCCGTCGTCTTGGCAAGGTAGGTCCTCTCCGAACAGCGCCTTCGCATGTGTGTGTAGCTCTTGAGGCGAATGACCCAGTGCTCGCGTAGCGTGGACTACGAGCGCCCACGCGTCGCCGTGCTCGCCGTTCGCTGTCGGGCAACTCCCGCGATCCAACTCGATGTCATCGCTGTCGCCCTCAACATGTACCTCGCTGTCGTCAGTATCTTCATCGTCTTCAAGATCGGCATCGATGCGTTCGACGAGTTCATCCCGGTCTCGCAGGATGTCCTTCCCTTCTTCACGGACGAGCCGGACAGCGTCGTGGACAGCCATCTCATCAATGCTGTCTTCAGCAAAAATAGGGAGATGCATCCAAGACAATCCGTAGTCTTCAGCCTTCGCGGCGACTTCATCCATTAACTCGTGGCGCGCTCCGAGGTACAACGCGGGATGATCGGACGCGTTCTTCACGACCGACGTGGTCTTTCCGAGCGCTGGCAGCGCGGTGAGCAGGTTCGCCTTCGAGCGGTCGTCTGCGAGGTCGCAGTACAGCGCCTCGACATCGCTGCGGGCCTCATCGAGCGCACTGGTATCGGTTGTGAACTCCCCGAGAAGGTCGTCCGCTGGCGGAAGCACTGGGATGTGGTCAGGGTCTCCGACGGTCCATTCGGGAAGCGGCGCGCCGCGCTGTTCGCGGGCGACGTGGTACGCTTCACGGAAGTCTTCGCCTGTAAGCCCGTCGTCGCAGTGGTTGATCAAGCCTTCTTCGAGGGCGACGAACCGTAACGGATCGAGGACGCGCTCGTGTTCACGGCAGTAGAACGCCCCGCTGCGGAACGCAACAATGCGTCGCCCCGAATTCGACTCTTCCCAGCACGGATCGAGTTCAGCGACGACATCAGAATCACCGCTTCCGTCGCCCGTCACTTCCGATTCGACTTCGGAGAGATGATAATGGGTTAGCTGTGAAACCGCGCTTTGGATGACGTTCCAGTTGTCCGTCGCCGTCGCCTGCGATACGTACTGTGGGAGCGGCGCACCGTACCGGTTTCGCGCGATTCTGTACGCTTCATCGTAGACGCCATCAACGAGTCGCTCATCGCCCTGGTCGATCAATCCTTCTTCGAGCGCGACGGCCCGAACGATGTCTACCGCGTCACCTGTAACTGGACACACCCAGCTCTCGTCGCTCGTTGGGAGACTCAATTCGCGTTCAGCGTCTTCGTCAAGATCATTGGGTGTTACAGCTCCGGCTCCCCGCCAGGCGACTTCAGCATCGAGCGTGAGATCCAGCGTTGTTGGATCGACTTCGTCCGGATGGTTCCGACCGCCGGGTTCGACTGGTTCCCGGCCAGGGTCCCCAACCGTCTCTTTGACGTACTCTAGCGCTGCGTTGTACGCGGCTGCCGGGAGACTGTCATCGGTCGAGTCCGGGATTCGATGTTCCTCGCAGAGGTCACGCGCGCGTACGATGTGTAGCAGCGCTCGGTAAGGAACAGCGTCCCCGTCTTTCAGGTCACCGCGGTCCCGAGCCTGTTTCCACGCAAACCAAACATCGCGGTCAGTTAGACGGCCTTCAGGGCTGGCAACCGACCGTTCGCTGGCGTCAACCAGCAGGTACGTGAGCGCGTTATACACGACATCGCGCTTGTAGTCACGCGCGACCAGGTCGCCTGACTCGCCTTCACGAATGACGAAGTAATTCTCCGAGTCGCCTACGTGCCCAAGCGGGTTCTTCCCGCGGTCTCCTTGACTGGCGTTCAGGAGATCACCGAGATCGAGCTCCCACAGAGCCGACCGGTACCCACTCCCGGCGTCCCCGTCATCGTTCTCGTTATCGTCCCAGTCTGCCTCGCCAGTTGCTGCCTGGTCACGCGCTTTGCGCGTTGCAGCCTCGAACCCGACGAACGCTTCTGGTGGGCGGGCACTCCGTATCAGCGCCGCAGGCGTCTCCGCCCAGTCCTGTAAGTACTCGTCAAGGTCGGCTTTCGTCCCGAGCTGTGCAGGCGGCATCGCTACCCGAACCGTCACATCGTGTTCGTCGAGGTAACTGGCGGTCCGGAGCGCTCCACCGATTCCCGGCGCGGTCGGCGGGATTGTGACAGCATCTCGAATCCGGTCAGCGTCACCGTCGTGTTCAGAGACTTCACCGAACCCGACAGGGTCGTTGTCAGCGATGACGTAGACCGTTGGGACATCGTGCGCCGCTAACGCGTCCAGCAGCGGGCCGAAGTGTTTCCGTTTGAATTCTTTCGCAACCGGGGAGAGGACGGCGTACCCGCGTTCATGCGCCGTGATCGCGTCAGCAATCCCTTCTGCAACGATCACGGGCTTCCCGTCTTCAAGCGTGTGCTCTCCCCAGATCGGCTCCTCGAACGGAACTCGCTCGTCAGTGTGCCGGACTTTCGCGTATTTCCCGGCGAGATAATCGCGCGGATGCCCGTCGTATCCGGCTGCGCCACCGCCTTTCGTCCCGGTCGTCCGAGCAATCGCGTACACCTGCTCTCCGTCACCGTCGAAGTACGGGAGCACGTACCGACCTTTCCACAGTGGGTCAAGCCGGTCGTTGAACAGCCCGGTAGCGATGAGGGTCTCCCGGTCGAACCCTTCCTGGATCATCCTGTCGAGGAGTCCTGACCCGGCAGGCGCATACCCGAGCTTGTTCACTGCAAGCGTCTCGTCGTCCCACCCGCGAACCTTGTTGAAGTATTCACGCGCCGTGGTAGGTCGGTCCGGGTAGTCACCGTCGTCGGTATGCGGACGGATCGTCCGGTCGAGCTGCTCATGGAAGTACTCGATGGCGACGCGGAACGCTTCCCGCGCCCGCTCTTCGACGGCTGGTTTGTCTTCGTCCGGTTCCGGAGTGGCTTCGTCGCTTCCCGCTGCTGGCGGCGTCGCGGCTGAGTCAGACTCAGCTGGCTTCACACCGTCGCCGGTTCGCACCAGTTCGGTATGCCGTCGAAGTTCGCCAGCAAACTGCTTCCGTTCGTGGTCTTTCTTCGGATGCCCCTCGGGAAGATCGCCACCGAAGTACCCGAGTGTTTCACCCTGAAGTCGAAGTTCTGCAACCGGGACGGGTTCTCCCTCGCTAATGCCGAGGTACTTCCGGGTCTCCTCGTACAGCCCGGCCCAGTCGAGCGAGGACCCGCCGGTCATCGGATCACCTCGCTGTCGCAGACTTCCGATCTGGTGAGGCGAGTTCCGGCTTGCCGTTCGCGGCGAAAGAGCCGATGCAGCACGTGGTCGGCAGCAAGACGCCAACTGGCGTCAGCAGGAGAAGCGATACGACTCGGTGGGGACTGTAGGCTCCGCACGCCGGACAGAGGGGTAGAACTGTCTGCTTCCCTGCCGGAGCGGGCGATTAGGTCCCCGAGATGAGGTCTCTCGAAGTGGGCAAATGCGATCATGGCTACGCTGTCTGCACACACTCGTTGCGCGGGACAGCTGCCCTGGGCCTGACCGACAGCGCTGCCGCTGGCCGAGAGGGCAAGCTTTAATTCAGTTGCCCGAGAAACCAGAAGTGTCCAACCTTCTCGGTTTCTCGGTGCGGTTACGTTTCCCTTAGCTTGGCGTGTGCGTCGCCTCGAAATTCTGAACGAATCAATATAAAGGCTTGTAAAGTTGGTTACCGTCTTCACCTCGCTCTCGTGGTCGATCTCCACGCCTTGCGAGGGTCGATAATACGTCTGATCGTTGGGGTCGGGGTTGCGTGTACTCATGACTCACCTGTGGTTCCTGCACCCGACGCCAACTGACGCCAGCCCGTTGCGCAGAGGTACCCCTAACGGAAGGGAACCTTTTTGACTCAGGACCGAGAAACCACAGGTACGGACACCCGTTTGAGGAGATTGGTTTGGCGGCCCCTCTCCTTAAACGGGCACCTGTGGTTTCTCAGGCGCGTTGCTTCGCCTAGCTTGTGGTACGTAATCGTAACCGCCTGCGCGTTAAAAAGGTAAGTAATCCTGACCACCCGTTCTTGGAGATTTGTCTGCCGCGCGTCAGACACCTTGTCAGCGCTATCCTACTGGGCCAGAGTAGAGCCGGTCGGCATCAACCTCGTACGCGACATCGGTAATCGTTTCTCGCCGTTCGACACACCACTGGTCGCCGTCCCATTCTGCGATGGTTCGCCAGTACCCGTCCCCGTCGTCGTGCGGTTCGTATCGAATCCTGCGGCGCGGGCGGTACGCAGGCGAGTACTCGACAGTGAATCCAGACATCATCGGGTGGAACAGTCAGGGAGCTCGTGGTCGATCACGGACTGCACCTCGTCGCTTTCCCGAGCCTGGTCGATGATCGTTCGAACGGCCTCGGGGGTTTGAATAAGGTTATACCGTTCGACGAGCCGGGCAGCGAACGAATCGAGTGACGCCGCAGGTTCGGCCAAGTGTTCCCGGGCAGCCAGCCTCAGGATTTGGAAGTCGTGCTTGTTCTTCAACCCGAGCTTCCGTGCCTGCCAGTCCACGTTCGTGTCGCAGTCGCCACCGTTGATGTCGTCGTGACAGCTTCGACAGAGGCAAATCCCGACATCAGGCTCTTTCTGCCAATGATGATAGTCTAACCAGCTGATCCCGAGTTCGTCAAGCGTCCGTCGACAGAGGGGACAGGTCGGGCTCCACTCCCAGCCGTACTGCTGCGCTCGCTTCGAGTACGCCTCGGTGAATTCCCGCGTCCGGGGACAGTTCTCCGCAGTCTGAATCCCGTCCCACAGGTGCCGATCCCAGTACGCCTGGACGAGTTCAGCCAGCTCTGACGGCGTCACCATCTCGGTGTACGCGGCATCGACCGCGACCGCGCTCCACCGCCGCAGTTCGACCTCGCAGTCCGAACACCGCGATTTGAACCACGACACGTACGACGGCAGCCCGTCTTCGTACCGCTCGACTTCCCCACCACAGTTCGGGCAGAGAACCTGGACGGGTCGGTCACGCAACTCGTCGCTCTGTTCGATTGCTTCAAGAACGTGGACACCGCGGACCTGCGTATCGAGCAGGTCAGCCTCGGCGTCACGCCCGGTGCTACGCGTCAGTTCGAATGATTCATTTGTGTCAGCAGCGTTGATTTGCATGGGTTGTCCCTCTAGACAGCCCCTGGGTCGGTGTCCAACCACCGGCCCGCTTCTCATACTGAACCGGGCAAATACGCAGGGACTGGTAGGTGTACTTACTATACACGTCATAAAAAGCGCTTGCAAAATTGGTCGTTAGTAGGTCACGACGGCGACTCATTGTCCTCATTCTCTGGGACGGTTCTGGTAGAAAGTTGAGAGAATCAGATCATCGAAATACACTTCTTTTAGCGTAGGAATGTCAGGCGTATGGATCTCTCGCAGCGGCGAATATTGATCACAGGCGGTGCAGGGTTCATCGGCTCTCACCTTACAGAGAATCTTCTTGAGGCGAACAATGACGTACTCGTTGTGGATGACTTTTCGAACAGCACTCAGGAATGGGTTCCAGACGGCGCGGCGGTTATTGAGGCCGATCTAACGGATCGGGAAGCTGTCGAGAAGGTGGTTACTGCTGACCTCGACATTGTGTTTCATCTGGCGGCTCGGAAAGACCCGAATGACGATGATCCGCGCGGGCAGTTCGCGGAAAACACGACGATGACGCATTTACTGCTGGAACAGTGCCGAACAGCCGGTGTTGAGCAGTTCGCGTTTGCGTCATCATCGACCGTGTATGGAGAAGCTCCCCGACCAACGCCTGAAGACTACGCGCCGCTGGAGCCGATCAGCGTGTACGGCGCAAGTAAACTCGGTGAAGAAGGACTCGTCTCGACGTACGCTCATTCTCACGGAATGACGGCGTATATTTTCCGGTTTGCGAACATCGTCGGGCCTCGTCTTCGAGGAGCCGTGATTCCGGACTTCATCGAGAAACTCCGGGCAGATCCAGAGTCGCTGACTATCTTGGGTGACGGTCGCCAGGAGAAATCCTACATGCACGTTACTGACTGCGTCAACGCGATGTCCTACATCGTCGAGCACGCGACCGAGCAGTCAGGGCCGGTTCACACGTTCAATCTCGGAACGAAAACGACTACGTCAGTAGACGAGATCGCGGGTATCGTTTCCGAGGTGTTAGATGTTGATCCGACGTTCGAATACACCGGCGGTGATCGAGGATGGACTGGCGACGTACCGAAAATGCGGCTTTCAACCGAGAAACTGGCTGCGCTAGGGTGGGAACCGACCCACGAGAGCAGCCCTGCGGTTCGAGTGGCTGCTGAGGAACTAGCTCAGGAACTCTAACATCTGACACTAAAGTGGACGGGTAAATCGGCTACTTGAAAAGGTTTGAGTACAGGCTCCTCTCCAAGCGATACGTCTCTAACACAATATTGATTTGTTGTCGGCGTAGGATTAGAACTAATGGCTGAACTGAGCGTCGTTATTGTTACAATAAAAGACGAAGACGAGATTCTCTGTCTGCCGAGGTTTGAGGAATCTGATTTCGATGATTACGAAGTGATCATTCGGGGTGATAAAGGAATTGCGAAGGCGAGAAATGAGGGTATCAAGGAAGCTAGTGGCGATAAAATTGTATTTATCGACGATGATGCAAAACCGATGGATGGCTATCTTCAAGCAGCTGCAAATATTCTTGATGATGAATCTGTCGTCGCGGGGAAGGTGATACACCCAGGTGATGGACTGATTTCCAGAATGGCGTCTCACTACCCAACCGGTGCTGAAGGTCAATACGTAGAGGGCGTCGTTGGATGCAATATGGGGTATCGGAGAGAGGTGTTCGAGACCGTCGGCTACTTCGATGAAAACTTCTTGTGGGGACACGAAGAGACAGAGTTCATCGAACGTGTGAAAAAGGAGTACCCCATATATTACGAGCCAGAGATGGGTGTCATTCACCCCTATGCAGACGGAATCGTTGATTACTGGCGGAAGCAGTATCGGTTCGGGCCTGCCGACATCTATCGTGCAAAACAAAACGGGAAGACAGATCGTGACATCATCAAGGAACTGCTGAATCCTGCGTATTACTTCAATGCTGACCCTCGGACATGGCCTGTATACGTGATAGGGCGCGTTTGTAAAGGAGTCAGCCGAATTCGGGTACTATGGCGCAAAGGGTGATTCTGTTATGACAGTAAATGATTTAGCGTCAGTTGTCATAAGAACATATTATCGAAATAGACTTTTGCGCCGGGCTATAGAATCCACCCTGGAGCAAACATATGATAAAATTGAGGTGATTGTAGTTGATGACTCAGGAGTAGCACATGCAAAGGAAGTTGTCGCTGAATATGACGATGTGAGGTATATTGCACATAATGAAAATAAAGGCCCTATTGAACCATGGCATACTGGTTATGCCGAAGCAAGGGGTGAATACATACAATTACTTGATGACGATGATTGGATTGAACCCAAAAAAATAGAAAAGCAAATAAAAAAATTGGATTCTGAGGACTGTGGGGTTGTTTTCTGTAATATATATGAGACAGATGCTGACAAGGTTGTGAAACCAAATTATAATGTGTCGGAAGAATTTCAAAGAAGCCTTTTATCTTTTGAAAGCTATCCTTGTCAGACCACCTCAATGCTAATCCGATCAGACGCTTTAGATAACGTTCTCCCGCTGAAAGCATATTCAGGCGGGGCAGACATTGTGTTACAAATAGAACTAAATTCCCAGACAAAATTTTGCCATCTGGATAGTGTCTTGGTTAATCGTCCAACAGCGGGTGAAACCCTCGGGTCTTCACCTGAGGCTTATAAAGCTCATCTTCAGATATTAGAAGATTATGAGTATTTATATAAATCATACTCATCAGAATTTAAGAATAAAGTAATAGCCAGTCGCTGGGAAAAACTGGGAAGATCCTATTTAAGAGAAAGTTATTGGACTCATTTAGCTGTGTTCGCGTTCGCTAACGCTTTTTATTCATATCCTGGCTTTTCGTTTTACTACTTCCAATTACTATTGGCTTCGTTGTTCGGTAGAGTTGGATTACATTTTGGTGGAATATTAAAAGGAGCAGGCAGACTGTTCAAATTACTGTCATAGGTTGTGTCTAATACTTATCTTGATTTCATATTCGACCGATAGACAAATGTTCACTCTGAATTTAATACCCGTATGAACACGATTGAATTGATTGGTCCGCCAGGTGCTGGAAAATCAACATATGTGTCTAACGAATATAACTCAGCTCAAGTGTATGCAGGCCGGAATGACTGGCATCGGTGCTTCTTAAAATCTATGCCGGGCCGAGCTATACTTACAAACTTGCCACAAAGTCTTCAGAATCGGCTCATACAGTTGGTGGTCTCTCGTGTTAGAGGTCAGTATGAACGTCAGTTTCTCTGTAAATATCCAGGGCTTTTGGAGACAATAGCACCAATTATCCGGCATTATGAAGACAAGAACGATGTGTTATACTACATTCTTCGTGAAGCAGCTTGGTTCGAAATACACTCTGACCGGTTAACCGATAATGAAACCTACGTAATTGACGACGGATTATACCAATTTCATTTACGTCTGATGCCACTTGATGGCTGGGATGCCTCAAGAATTATGGATCGACTTCCGTTACCTGATAAATTCGTTCTCATTGATGCTCCTGCAGACGTTTGTCTTGACCGTCAAGATGCGCGGCCTCGCGGGCGAGTCCCAACAATAGAAGGTCTTACTCGGTCAAAAGCAATTGACGAGATCGAGTTGATGCGTGAAAATTCAAAAAGGTTCATTCAGGAAGCTGAAAATCGCGGAGTAGAGGTCGAAACGATTGACACATCACCGGACTCTAAGTAATTCGAATTACGGAGAATTTATGACTCTTCCATTGTCTTGCTAAAGATATACATGGCAAACATCTTGGTGGCAATCAGCTCTCTAAAATTAGATGGGCATACCTCAGTATGTTTTGAAATTGTCGAAGCATTACAAGACGATCATCATGTTGATCTCTTAGTAAACCAGGCTAACGGTAAAGAAATTGACTTTCAGGCATTAAACGACTCCTTTGGGACAAACGTTAGACAAGAAGTGCTTTCAGATAATTATACCGTGAGTAAATTGAATAGACTTCGTTGGACTCTGGAAAAAATTCCAGTTCCAGCCAAAGTAGACCTTGCTATTACAAAAGTTTCTAACGTTATATTTGTAAGGGAATATCAATCTGTTTTAAAGAATTATGACCTAGTCATCGATACTGAACGTGGTCCACATATTGGCTTTCGACACATATATTCCACTCTACCATATGACAGTACTGATGAAGAATCCACAAATCATCTATCAACACCAACTATTCAATATTCGAACACTCCAATCATCTATTATCGCCACAATGCCTACAAAATAACCAGGGAGAGTAACGTTCCGGATTACTTTGGAATACCCGATTTTGTAGATTGGATCTGTAGAAAACTGGTTGATATAAATGAACGAAAAGATCCAAATTCTACGTTTGTTGCGAATTCGGACTTCACTGCTAAACGGTTTGAAGAAGCCCATAATATACCGACCGAAACCATCTATCCACCTGTGAATATAGGTAAGTTTGAGACTGAAAGGGTACCATGGGACCAGAGAGAGGACGGGTTCGTCACTGTTGGTCGTCTATCACCGCGCAAGAACCAATTGAAGTCAATTCAAGCGATAGAAGAAATGAGGGATCGAGGATACGATGTCCACCTACATATTGTGGGTGACACAGATGAACGGTACACTGACTTTGCGGATCAGGTTCTCAAGAAGTGTGAAGACACAGACTACGTCACGTATGAAGGGAGACTTTCAGACAAAGAGCTAGTTGCTATTCTATGTGAACACAAATTCGGCATTCATGCGACGGAGTACGAACGGTTTGGTATCGTGATCGGGGAAATGGTTGCAGCTGGAATGATCCCATTTGTGCCTAATTCTGGTGGTCAAACAGAAGTTGTCAACCAAATTCCTGAGCTCACGTATGATGATACCGATGATTTGATCGACAACTTTGAGAAAGTCTACACCAACCTACATCGTCAAGAGCGTATTAGAGAAATACTGATGAGTTCTGCTGAAAGATATTCTAAAGATACTTTTGCTAACAATCTCCATTCGCTTATAGAATAGCCGCTTTTTCAGCTGGATGTCTTTGATACAGCCTCTCGTTACATATCATAGTTGTTAACCTAACGACCTTTACCGATCATGGTCTGTTGACTGCTGTAAGAACATAAACATCGTCTCTAATGCAATTATCTTTCCAATGTCCCTGTTCAGCCACTTCTTTATTTACTACGTTGTACCCCATCTGATCCAAAAGGGTAGAAACTTCCTTGGTAGGAGAGCCGTATTTTCCATGAGTTTCAACAATAATCACCCGAGGTCTAATATCTATTTCTGATAGAATCTCCAATTCAGCCCCTTCAACATCTAATTCAAGGACATCGCACCTTTGGAGTTCTTTTGGTGATATATGATTCGCCCCATTAGACTCACCCCGCAACTTGATTGTAGGGCCAACAATACAATGGTGTATATCTGCCCGTTGCTCTAAACTGTGGTATCTCAAATTCCGACGTAATTTTTCCAATTCGGCTTTTGAGCCTTCGTAAACAGTGACACTAGATGTCTGACCAACGTTTTGTATACACTTAATTGTAGTAATGCCCATTCCCCCTCCCACGATCGTAACATCATCTGTCTTTTGTACGTGGTTTCCAATCGCTCGGACTATCCCAGTCTCATACAAAGGTCGGTGCCTGACTTCTCTCCACGGCAAAATAGAGTCAAAAAGTCGAGCCTCTGGTACTGAAACCCCATTATAATCAACTTCTCGCCGCGGGAGATGTTTCGCTACACTATTATCATAATAATAAACAAAACCATCTCGTAAAAGACTATAAACACCCTCTCTTTTCCCATATTCAACCGCTTTCTCAAGTTGTTTAAACATGTATAAGTGTCTCGTTGTTCGTTTCAGTTATATTTCTCACAGACCATCGTGATTCCTTCCTCTAGTTCAATTTCAGGGGTCCAATCAGTTTCTCGTTTTATTTTGGAACAGTCTGCACAAGTATCATGTACATAGACTTGGGGCGGAATTGGGTTCTCGATATATGTCGGTTCAATCTCTTTCCCTAATTCACTATTGATTAGACCGACAACAGTATTAAACGAGTGACGTACTCCCGTACCCAGATTGTAGACTCCGTCAAGATCATTTTCAGCCGCTAATTCGGTTCCTCGAACAATATCAGAGACATGCGTGAAGTCTCGGGTTTGTTCACCATCTCCATATAATTTCGGAGACCTATCGTTTGCAATATCATCGGCAAACTGAGCAATGATATTCGCGTACTCCTGTTTATGTTCTTCCGCCCCGCCGTAACCCTGATACACCGAAAAATACCGCAACCCAGCTAGAGACATGCCATAGTGATTTGAGAAGTATTCTGCGTACTGCTCTCGCGCCATTTTCGAAGCTTCGTACCCCGTATTAACTGTTACTTCGACATCCTCAGGTGTTGGTTTTGTTCGGCTTCCATAGATTGAGGACGTTGACGCATACACGACAGTATCGCAACCGTCCTGTCGCGCTTGTTCGACCACGTTCACGAATCCTTCAATATTCACACGTGCGCCACGCTGGGGGTTTTCTTCGTGCATCGCATATGAAGAGAGTGCAGCAAGATGGAAAACGACATCCACGTTTGTTGGAAGTTCATCATCTAAGACGCTCTGTTCAGAGTACGTCACGTTCGCTTGAAGATTATCGGGGGTACCAAGATAGCCGTTATCGATGACATGCACATCGTTATTTGTAGCCAGATGGTTCGCAAGATTTGAACCGATAAACCCTCCGCCGCCAGTCACGAGTATCTTATGATTCTGCACATCGGTCAAATGCGTAGAGCAATCAAAAAAGACTACCCTTTCGAATGGTGAGTTGGACACGATAGATTGCTGCTTAAGGAATTGAAGGCTGTAGCAAAAGGACCTAAACGAAGTCAGAGTACTTTTGTCGGTCATGTACCATCCATAGTGGTAGATGCGTCTTCGCACAGGTACATATGTCTGATTCGGAAAACAACACTGTCTCTCGTCGGGAGAAGATCGATGCGCTTCTCGATGTGGCTCGATTCAACCCCAAGTTTACGGTACTGATCATCGGCCTCGGACTTGTTGCTGCAGTCCTCGAAGGAGTTGGTCTGAGTTTCATTCTGCCAATCGTTGAGATCGTTCAGGTAGAGGACCCCGTTGCTGAAGCTGACGGTCTTATGGCTGCGTTCGTAATAGCATATCAAACGGTAGGCATTCCGTTCACCCTTGGGTTCGTCGTTGTCGGCGTGGCTGTCGTGATGACAGCCCGGTACACGATGAGTTTCATTGTGGCTTGGTTCCGCGAGGCCCTGCGAACGTACTACATCCGGGATCTACAGATGCGAGCGTTCGGAAGCGCGTTAGATGCCCGCATCGAATATTTTGATGAGGAAGGCTCCGATGATATACTGAATGCAATTGTCACGCAGACGAACTACGCTGGCCGGGCGATTCAGCGGGTTGTGAAGCTCACACAAACGCTCTTCTTATCGCTGGCATATTTGCTGATCGCACTGTTGATCGCTCCAACCCTTACGATATTCGCGCTTGTCGTCCTTGGGGGACTTACCGTGCTGCTTCGGAACGTTGTTGAACCGGGATATGAGATTGGAGAGCTGGTTGCCGAGGCAAACGAACAGCGACAGGAAGCGGCACAGGCGGGGACACAGGGGATCAGAGATATTCGGATTTTTGGGCTAGCGGATGAGTTGTACCAGGATTTCACAGACGCTATCGATCAGTTCACGGATTCTCGTATCAAACTCCGGCGTAACGAGGCTGCGATTAATAATTTCTATAATCTTGGCGTCGCTGTATCCGTGTTCGTTCTGATATACCTCGCGTTAACGTTTGCGGACTTGTCGGTCGGAGCACTCGGTGTATTCCTGTTTGCTATGTTCCAACTCGGTCCGAAAGTGAGCTCATTGAATTCGCAGTTTTACAATCTCGAAAACGACCTGCCACATCTCGTCCGAACGCAAAAGTTCATCCGAGAGTTGGAGAGTCAAGAAGAACCAAACGAGCCAGTCCGTGACGTTCCAGCAGAGGTTGACCACGTTAAATTCGATGACGTTCGATTCTCGTACGATGACGAAGAACAGATACTCCGCGGGGTTGACTTCGAGGTGAAGAAAGGCGAGTTCATCGCGTTCGTCGGGCAGTCCGGTGCTGGGAAATCGACTATCGTGTCCTTGCTGGCTCGCCTGTATGAGGTAGACGACGGCGAGATTCAGGCGAATGGTGTCCCGGTCCACGAGATGGACATCGACGAGTGGCGTGACCGACTCTCGATTGTGCGCCAAAGCCCGTTCATCTTCAACGATACGCTGCGGTACAACCTCACGATTGGGAATCGAGACGTGACGGAAGCAGAGTTAGATCGTGTCTGCGAGATCGCGCGTGTTGACGAATTCTTCGATGACCTGCCGGACGGGTACGGCACGATGGTTGGCGACGACGGCGTCCGACTCTCTGGGGGACAGAAGCAACGTGTCGCGTTGGCGCGAGCGTTGTTAGAGGATGCTGACTTGCTGGTCTTGGACGAAGCGACGAGTGATCTTGACTCGAACTTGGAACAGGAAGTCCAGGTGGCGATTGAAGCGATGGACCGGGACTACGCGATGATCACTATCGCGCATCGGCTGTCTACGGTTCAGAATGCGGACCGGATCTACACGATGGATGACGGCGAGGTGACTGAGGTCGGGACTCACACTGAACTGCTCGATAACGGTGGACAGTATGAACAACTGTACACGATCCAATCGAAAGGATAGCGGTTCAGCCGGAAGCGAATTATTGGTCTCCGATTCGGGCATGTCCGAGCCATCTGAATTGTCCAACCCAGATATATAGCTCCGCTCTGTTGCTGTGTAGAGAAGTTCGTTCTTGGCGGACTCGGAACCTATGTCTGACTTAATCTTAAGGTTAGGGCTAACGTTAACCTGTGTGTGTTATGTCGGATCAGTTCACCGCGGCGCTCGATGACGCCGAGGCTGCTCACGCTCGGTACGCTGAGCAGTTGGGCCTCGTTGAGGGTCGAACACCGTTCGCTGCGGAATCGCTTCCCGACGCGCGCGTTGCCGTCCGGGTCAACGAGGAACTTCTCCAAGAGGTTGCCTCGCACATTCTGACGCGTGCTGGGCACATTTCGGTAATCGATAAGCGAGGAGCGGGGAAGACACACTTCCGAGAGCTCGTGTACGACGCTTTGAGTGATGGGCCCCGCAGCGACGAGTTCGCTATCGCTCGAATCCGCGAGGTCGAAAGCATCACGACGCGGCGATTATACACGCGGCTCTTGGATGAACTGTCGAAGTACGAGGCGCTCGATGTACCGGAGACGTATCCGCACCCAACGGATGAGGTTCGGCAAGTCGTTGAAGACGTTGCTGATCAGTTAGAGGAGACCGGTCTGACGTGTATCGTCCAGGTTGACCAACTCGAAGACGCGGCACGGAATACGCGGACGTTTGAGCAACTGTTAGCCGGGCTTCAAAGTATCGGAGACCTCGGTGAAAGCGAACCCGTGTTCATCTTGTTCCTGTTTGGAACTCCGACCGCGGCGGATCGGATTGATGAACTCCGGCAGACCTTGTCGTCTCGGTTGGTGGCGAAGAACCGGTCGTTGGAACGATTTGGGTTCGAGGAGACAGAAGAGTTGATCGCCCGGTGGTTAGCATGGGCTCGTGACGAAGAGTACACCGACGGGTACCTGTCAGACCCGTACACCGCGTCTGCGATTCAGACGATTGTTGACCGGTCAGATGGAACGCCGCGGTCAGTCCGCCAGCAGTGTTACCATGCATATCGAGCTGGGGCGCGGCAATTCGCTGCTGACGAAGGAATCGAAATCACTGACGAAACGATTGAAGACTACGCCTAAGAATAATACTAAGCTTAAGATTAACTATGAGCGATAACCCGATGACAGACGCGTTCGACGCAGCAGAGGAAGACCAGGAAGCAACCCGTTCTGGTGAGAGTAACGATGAGTTCGATCCCGAGCAGTACTTGGACGCACTCAACAGCGGGTCCGCGCCAAAGGAGAAAACCGTCGGGATTGCAGTAACGACGGAAATGCATGCCTTCTATCAAGAACTCCAGAACGCTGACGAAGTCGAAGCAAATCCTGCGCAGTCAATCCGGGACCATTTAGAGAAATTGGCCCATCGCCATCCAGAAGTGTTTGAGAAGGCGATGCGGAAACTAGAGATCGAACGCGAGTTCTGACGCGTCACTTCTATTCTGTTAACCAACGCCGAGATAGACGACGGCAGGAATGTTGGTTAAGACGGGGTCATCCGTGTTGTTCCGGGGTCAGCCAGTGAGGTTCTCAAGTTCGTGTCCTGATACCGCTGCGTCACAGGTGAGCGGCTCCGGCCTTGGCCGCCACCACTAACTTAACCCTAATATTAATCTTATACACCATATACAGTGCCTCAAGAATACTTATGCGGGCAGGAGCTATAGCGAGACGAAACCGCAGCACCGACTACGTCTCCCTGGTTAGCGGCCATCGTACCACGGTGGTGCGCCGAACGCGTCGGCGTAACACTCCGGGTGACACGGTTCTTTCCGGTTGTCGGGCCACGCCTGGGCGAGCGGGACTTGGTCCCCGCAGAGCCCGCACTCGGCGCTGTGGCCAGCCTGACGGGCATCAGGTGACAGGTTCTTGCTCTCGATGTACAGCTCGTGGAGCGCCCATGGTGTCAGCCGAACGCAAACGCGCTCGCGCTCGTCCGGAGTCGCGGCTTCAGGTGTGAACGATAGTACCCAATCGTCGCCCGGCTCGCCGTCCGTCGCCGGGCCCAAAGAAATCGTCTCAGCAAGGTCGTCGTTCACGTAGTGCCACTCGGCGTCCCGGGCGATGTAATAATGCCCCTCAGGTCGTGGGTCATCAGGATCGACGTTCTCATTCATTGTTGTGATCTTCGTGAGTACTCGTTCGTTTTTTGTCCAGGTCCTCTTCGCAGTGTTGCTCGCGCTTCTCGCGGAGAATCTCGGATGCGGGCTTATCGGTAGATGCCTCGCTGCGGGCAGCAAAGCCCCGCATCTCGCTCGGGGAGCGAACCTGTTCGACAATTATCTCACCGTCCTCGGTCTCCCGGAACACTACCTTGCCAGGGGCCTCAATCCCGAGCTTCTCGCGGAACCGCTTTGGGATGGTCGTCTGCCCGTGCTTGGTAACATCAACGACCACCTTTTCAGAGTCGTCCGGGGGTTCTGATTTATTCATCACTATCGTGTGGCGAATCGCTCAGACCGGCGCAGCGTCATCAGCTGGGCGCGGCGTCGAAATTTCGAGACTAACTTCAATGGTGTCGTAGGGGACGAACGGGCGCTTCGCCCGGCCAGCCTGTTCGAAGTGGACGATGTCGTAGTCAGCGAGGACCTGAAGGTCGTCGTGAATGCTCTTGACATCGCGGTCCAAGCGCTCGGCCAGTTGGCGGATGCTGTCCGGGCGCTCGGTCATGATACTCCTGAGAAGTTCGACGCGGCGGTCGGTGAGCAGCGCCCGGAGATCACTCGGGTTCTGGAAGTTGATGACGTGCGGGATCTCCTCGCCATCTTCCCAGCGGTCGAGTCGGTCGAGAGCGTCCTGGCGGTGCGCCTGTTCGGAGTTGGACGTGATTCGGAGCATCGAGGGGTAGTCCTCAGGATCGCGGTCTTCGAGGAAGCCCGCCTCGGCTTCGATGTCGTCCACCACGATCTCCTCGGTCTCAGAGTCGGTGCTGTTGGCGTCATCGGTGTCGTCAGGTGTGTTAGGTTGGTCGGGCATGTTGGTCACCTCTCGCGGCGGTCGTCCATCTCGTTGTAGAACTGCCGGACGTGGGCTTTGAGGCCGGTGTACTCAATGTCGTCGTAGACACCGGTGGGGGTATGGTAGTGGTGGTGGTCTACCCCGGGATGGTTCGGGTAGTTGTCGAACCGAAGTAGCGTACGACCGTCTTGGGCCATGTACTGGAATCGGTACTTGACTTCTTCGGGGTAGTCGTCGCTTTTGGGGATGGCGGTGGCAATCATCTCGTACCGGGTGCCGTCGTCGAACGTGTCTTGGTCTTCGTAGATGACCGTCGATCCCATCTATGCTACCTATGTTGGTACAACGCGCCAACATATAATAAGACTTTTCGTTGGTGTCAAGGGCCAACATAGGATCTCACATCTCGATTTCGGAGACTCCGCACCTCTAACGACGGAAACTCGGCAGGCCCGGACATTTATTTTAACCAACGGCCAAAGGCGTAACTTCCGCTGATGTTGGTTAATATCATACGAGGCTACCGCCACCACCCTTTGACCAACTTTTAAGATTAACCTTAAGGTTAATTGCTTGGCGAAACGCGCCCAAATCTTTCCATATAGCGGTCTGTGATTTATGACAGGGTCGAACACCACGCCGTCTGGCGGTTTTCACTCGAAATGGGGTGTGTTAAGTCACTTCTCTTTAGACCGATAAAGAGAAGTGGTTTCCGGCACCACCTTCCTGTCAGGTGACCACGAATCGTGACCACACGACCCGGGAAGGCTTCTGAAGTTCGAATTGACGGCGTTGTAGAGCGTTACTTGGAAGCGAAGGCCAAGGGGCAAGGTGGGGGGAACTACCGAGGACTCGCCTCAGCAGCGCTTGGACAGTGGTTTTCGTGGCTTGAACCCCAGGGGTTGTCTCGATTAGAGCAGATCGACGACGGCGTGATGCGGGCATACGCGCAAGAACTCCGTAGGGGCGTTCGGAATGGCGAGTTCGCTGCCTCGACTGCAAACACGTACTATGCGACAGTCCGGGCCTGTCTCAGTTGGGCTGTCGAAGATGGGCTGATCGATACGAATCCTGCTGCGGCTACGAGAGCGACGAAAGAACTCCCTGAAGATACGACCGAGCCGAATCGGCAATTCTGGACGCCCAAGGATGTCCAAGCGTTGTTCGCACACCTATCTCAGCGTATTGACGAACGGCTCGATGACGGCGAGATGGATGCAGCAGCGATTCCTATCCGAAACCGGGCGTTGGTCTCACTATTGGCCTCGACTGGTGTGCGGGGAGCAGAAGTCTGCCGTGACACCGACGATGACCGAGACGGGCGACAGGGTCTACGGTGGGAACGCGTCGATCTGGAGAGTGGAGCGTTACGCGTGCTCGGAAAAAATCAGCAGTGGGAATACGCTCAGCTTCCGTCTCAAGCGCGGGATCATCTTCGTCGTCACTACGACGTACAACAACCTGCTTCAAAGGACTGGTCTGTGTTTCCGACTGCACACGCCCCGTCGCTGTACAGAACGATTCGAAGGGAACTTGGACAGCGTGGATGGGAAGAATCAGCGATTGAGACGCTCCTGGACGAACAGCCGACAAAGGAGATTCTCCGGGAGTACGATATTTCACCGCCTGCCATCACGGTTCGAGGGGCACGAACGTTGATGGAACGGCTATGTGAACGGGCTGATATTGATGTTGAAGGCGGGTATCTGAAACCGCACGGAGCTCGACGAGGATTGGGGGACCTGCTTTACCGGGAATCGGCTGAGCTCGCGCAGTCAGCGTTGCGTCACGAGTCTATCCGAACAACTCACGATGCCTATTCTCATATTGATGCGTCTGAAACAGCTGAAGCGGTGAGTGATGTTCTTAGCGGTGCTTGGAAGACCAACTGAAATCAAATCGTTTTCTCAGACGATTTGATTCACATGTCTTCATGGATGATCGCCGTTGCATCACTAACGACGACGAGTTCTACACGTCCCGCTTCCGGGCGATCCGGAACGTGATACGTATCAACTGACTCACCGACCGTCCAGCCAGCGTTCTCGCTGTCCGTCTCGATTCGCTCCTCGACCCACCGACGCGCTGTTTGGCGGCTACAAAATCCGGTGTAGTCACTGACCGATCCGGTGAGGCGCGCGACCCACACGTACGGCGCGTTGATCGCTTTAGCTTGCCGTTCCCTCATGTATCGTCGACACTCGCTAATGGTCTTATACGCTGGCAAACTCAGTCAATGGGCCTTCGTCAAGTCGATTCAACCGAACGATTACAATCCGAGACTGGTCTTAATCGCCGTGTCGATTTTTGCCATCCGAGAGGAAGGGACTGATCCGATATTTGTCGTCACCCGCTTGTTGACATCCACTACGCGGATTTGGCTGAGGTCTGCCACTGAATCCTGGTTGAGCGCTGTATTTGATGCCAGTACCTCTACTTCGAACGGGTACGTGTTAGTCGGATTGTACTGTTTCGTGAACGGAGCGATGATCGTGGTCGGAGAGTTTTTGTTCCCCACGTCGTTCTGGATAACTACACAGGGGCGGTTCGTTCCCTGCTGTTCGCTCCCTTTCGTCGGACTCAAGTCAACAACAACGATGTCGCCGCGGCGTACTTTCACGTATCAACACCTAGGAGTCACTCGCTCCAGCCAGGGGCTTCCCCAAGGCGGTCAGTCGCTTCCGACGACGCCGGGGCCATCTCCTCGGCCAACTGCTGTGATCGTTCCGCACGTTCCCGGTAGCCTTCTGCGAGTCGTTCTTTATCTGTCGGGGGTTTGATGACGATTTCGTCGTCTGTTTCCACGAACTCGATTTCGTCTCCCCCCTTGATGCCTTGACGATCCCGGAGTTCCTTGGGAATCGTAACTTGTCCCCGGTCGCCCACCTTGCGTTTGTGCTCACGCATAGCAGCACATACTTTTTTCATACTTATAGAGTTGACGGGGAGCGGCATAGAGATTGAACCTCAGGAAACATCTTAACAAGGGGGGGAGAGAAGTTAATCTTAATATTAATGTTAACAGTTATGACGGATGCTTAGACTGGTGAGATTGGTAAATACGAATAAAGCCGCAAACCGTTTGACTGCGGTAGATTTAGTAACACAGAGCCCCACAGGTACTACTAACGATGGCAAGTAGTACAAATGAACCAAGAGTAGTACGTGTATCTCAGAAGGGACAGGCCACGATCCCCAAGGGGTTGCGCGAGAAGTTCGGGATTGAGACGCCGGGCGAGGTGTTCGTCTACGAGGAGCAGGGGCGTATCATCATCGAGCCGGTTCCGTCGCCGGATGAGCTACATGGAATCCACGCTGGCGAGCACGAACGCGGTGAAGTGCTGGAGCGGGTTCGTGAGATGAAGGATGAAGAAAAACGCAAGGAAGAGGAGCGAGCTGAACGGCTACGCCCGTCCGAGGACGCATGAGCGGCGGCTACGTCTTCGACACTGAAGCGATCATCGCCTTCCTGTACAACGAACCCGGCCACGAAGCCGTCGCTGAGCTTCTTGACGAGGTCTTCACTGGCGACGCTAACGGATTCCTTACCGAGACAAACGCGAGTGAAGTGTTCTATCTCATTGCTCGGTTCGAAGGCGTCGATGACGTTCCGACAGACGCCTCGCTGCGGGAAGCTGATCGAGACATTCGTGCTCTTGAACGGCAGGGATTGGAGCTTGAAGCAGCTGACTGGCGACTGGCAGCAGAAGTGAAAGCCGATGGGAGCATCTCACTGGCCGACGCGTACGCTGTTGCGCTCGCCCGCGAACGTGACGCGACGCTCGTCGCCGGGGCTGACGATGACTTTGACGAGCTCCCTATCGAAGTTGACCTGCACCGGTTCCGAGACCACGGTGTGTAGAAACTCTCTCTACCCAACGACACTATTTCATGTCAACTTCTCCAAACTAACCCTTTTAAATAACTGTAGGTTTAAATTGTGTGTGACAGCCCACGATAGAAAACCGTCAGCAGCAGACGCCCTCGGTGTTGATACGTACTTCCGCCTATACATCGGGGCGCTTCGAATCGACGATCCCACACGTCGCCTGATTGCATGCTATGTAATCTTGCTTGCAGGGCGACTTGGGATGCGACTGCAAGAAATTCAGCATCTGCGTGAATCCTGGATCGATTGGAAACGCGGAGAGATCTGCATCCCCGCATTCGATCCCTGCGGATGTAAACGATGCTGGATTGGCGCGCTTGATGTATGGGGTCGAAAAGGATTGAAGGAACTGCAAGACGCCGGTGAATGGGAATCCGGCGTCTCTTGGAAGAACCTGACAGCCAAAGAGCGAGAAGAAGTAACAGAACAAGCTGAGTTCTGCACCCCCGAGAACTTGCAGGAGATAGTCTGCACGATAAAGTGGTCACCGAAGTATGATCGGTCAGCACGCGTAATTGCGTTCGGCTGGTCGTATCGAATCACTGCCTGTCTGGTGGCGTTTTTCGACGAGCTGGATTGCCTCGATTGGAATCAATATTCCATCAACCGGCTGCTGAAAGAGGCCGCAGAAAACGCCGACGGTGTTGACCCATCGAAGGTTTCTGCCCACCGTTTGCGGGCGACAGGAGAGACGTTCCTCGCTGACGCGTCGGTCGATGTGAAGATGCTCCGTGATCTTGCTGGCTGGCAAGACCTACAGACAGCGTTGTACTACATAGCGAAAAGCGGTCGCATCAATACCTGGAAGCTGTATCACGTCATGGGGAAAGGCGACGAAGCCCCACCCGTCGTACCCGAGGACCCCGAGCATCAGTTCCCAGTCATCGCTAACCCGCTTCCGTTCCAGAATGAACCATTCTACCCGGTCACCCCTGACGGCGACGCGTACGATGAAGAGGCTCGCCGGGAGCGGCACCGAGAGCAGGAAAACAAGCCAATCCCGTTGCATCACCCACGCGACGTGAACCTACCGTACGGTCGTGCTGGCTTTCCGAACGAAGATCAGATCCATTACGATCCGACTGATCACGAGCTGCCGGGACACATCGACCGTGATTCAGATCGCGTCGAAACGAAAGATGGAGCTCCCGTCACAAGGGCGACAACGCTGGTCGATGTTGAAAACCCTCACCGAGTCCCCCGGTCACGCGATCCTGAACCCGGTAAGCATCGAGCCGATTGGGTGAACAGTGAACTCGATACCTTCCTCGACCAAGATAGTGATGACAGTACAACGCTGTCAGTCATCGGCCTCGGTGGAGCTACTGCTTACGGAACGCTTCGAAGCGCCTCAACAATTCGTAGTCGGCTTCGCAGAGAGTGGAACGAACACTGGGTGAGCAATGGTGGGGCAGCACCCGATGCGACGAAGTTCGGCAAGGGAGTTGCCATGTACTTCCTGCTGATTGTGTTCCCACTGTCTGTAAACTTCGGACTCATCTTCGGCCTCTGAACCGCGCGCGCCAGCTGCGTTCAACCTGTACTTATTTACGTGGCGACAGCAGATTGAGTGCTCTGAAGTACGATAACGAACGCACTTGCGGGCGGTTCCCCGGGCACACCCCTGCGTCGGATAGCCCAAACCACCTGTACAGTACGGTCGTGCTGTCACTCCAAGCTACAGACTATCAGCGGCCATATTCCCAATCCCGTAACCCACTCCTCGCTTCATCTCGGGTTGTGTGTCGATACTTTTCCTGTGTCCCAACTACTACCCACTAACCAACAAGCCAACTCGAAAGGACCGATTGTTGGTTAGCTTGTACGACTACAGATTAGGTGTTGACACATCCGGCTGGGATGCGGGAGAGCTTCCCTTTACAATATAGTCGTACTGTCAGTCTGTCCCCCAGGTCGTGAATACGTACCCCCGACCTGTGTAGCAACCACCTCATCGCCGGTTCTGTATCGATTTCCTATCATCGCCATCGTGACAGCGACTCCTAGCAGATTTCAGACCGGCTTCACAAACTAACCAACAAATACAACGATGAAATGGGTTTGTTGGTTAGCGCGGATTCACAGGGGCGACGTACTGCGACGTGATCGTCTCACCCTCACGCCACTGAAGGTAGTAATAGTCCCGACCATCGATTGTCTTCGTTGTGAGCGTCCCTTTCGACCGGGGGATGTCAGCCGCTTCGAACGCGTTTTCGAGTGCTTCTTCCCACGCATCGTTATCGTCCCATTCCTCTGGTACGTCTGGCTCGCCCCGGTCAACATCTTCACGGTATACGACGTCGGGACCGAGACTTGGCTTCCGGTGGACTGCCGCGAGTTCATCAGCCGCAGCAGCCATTTCACTCGCCACCTGGAGTGCGAAATCACGATCATCAACAACGGTCTGGCCGATACGTTCATCCCGACCGTCTTCGTCAACTGTCCAGAGGCGAATGAGGTAGCCGTAGACGGGATCGTCTACATCTACCGCGAGACTGTACTTCTGTTTTGGATGAACGAACGTCACGATGTTCGCACGCTCATGTCGTTGTCCGTCGCTGGCCCATCGAGCGAGCTCAGTCCCCTCGGGTGGGTCTGGAAGAATACCATCCGTCATACTAACCAACAAACACCCGAATCTACTCATTTGTTGGTTAGCTAGTACGACCTACAGTATGAATTGCCGTCACCCGATTTTAACCTGCTCAGCGTCAGAGGCGCACAAAATAGTCGTGCTGCCAGTCGGTAGTCTCCACTGTGAATCCATACTAACAGCTCATTGACGGTGTCGATCCGCCCGATCAGAGAGCCACCGCTGTTCATACCGCCCTTCGAGACCCGACTGAAGCGACAGGGGGGCTGTTACCCGGGGGGCGGACCAGCTGTGACCTCATCGGGAGCAGGAAGCGTTGCTGTTCCCACCCCGTGTTGAGACCGATCTTCGTTCTGAGGTGAGGGAACCCGGACAAACCACGTATAATATTGTTCTAAGGAATCTTGTCCAGGGTAGTCGTTCTCCTCGGACTGAGTACCAGGCGTATCGATAGTCGGGAGCTCCACATCTCCACTACCGGGCTCGTCGATGGAGTGATACTCATTTGCCAGCCCTTCACCTGGGTCGTGCCGTTCTAAGTATCCCATCTCGCTGAGCTCCGCAAGAACTCGTCTCACCGTTCGGCGCGAGCA
>NZ_JBHSWW010000009.1:0-25921 GCF_042661865.1 Halorubrum tibetense | reverse complement strand
TACTGCTGGATCAGGATCGCGTCGAACGCGTTGATCTCGCCGTCGTTGTTCACGTCGCCGAGCTGGCCGGCGGTGAGCGTGGCGTCCTCGAAGTCGGCGTCGATCTCGCCGTCGGAGGCGAACACCGCGCTGTCCGCGTCGAACTCGAGGTGAGCGGTGTCGCCGTGGTCACCGAGGAACGTCACCTCGACATCGAGCATGTCGGGGGCGTCGACGCCGCTGGCCTGTGCCTGAGCGACGGCGAACGTCCCGTTCTCGTTGTCGATGTTCGTCGCGATCGAGCCCTCGATATCGGCTTTCTCGACGCCTTCGATCTGGGCGTAGTCGGGGTCGAAGTCGACGAAGACCTCGTAGCCGGCCACGTCGTCAGCCGAGGTGTTCATCGTCACCGTGTCGGTCTGACCCGGTGCGAAGAGGAACTCGCCGTCACCGAAGGAGACGGTGGTGTCGGCGGGCTCCTCGTCGTCGTCTTCGACGGTGAGCGTCCAGACGTCGCTCTGGTCGTCCTCGAGGGCGATGTACCAGTCGTACTCGCCTTCCTCTTCAGGCGCGGTGATATCGAAGGTGACCGTGCCCTGCTCGCCCGCATCGAGTTCGATCTCTTCGGTGGCGAGGGTGTCGCCAGCGAAGACGAACTCGACGGTGGCGGTGCCACCCTCGTCGCCGGTGTTCTCCACCGTCGCGTCGACCGCGAGTTCAGCGCCGGGCGTGACCGTGAAGTCACCGGACGGGTCGACATCGACGATCTCCCACTCATCGCCGGGCTGTTCCGGAGACTCGCCGTCAGCGACGTACTCGACGGAGTTACCCAAGAGTGTGTCGGCTTCGGCGGAGAAGTCGCCGGAATCGACGAAGAGGCTGCTGCCGAACGAGGAGAGCAGCATCGTGTTCTTGTCTTCGTCAACGGCGATACCGTCGCCGTCGTCGACGCCACCGGCTTGGATGTGGCCGATCACGTCGCCTTCGTAGTCGTCGAACCACGTGTGGTCTGCGAAAGTCGCCGAGTGGATCGGGAGCGTGTCACCGACCTCACCGAGGTCGTCGAAGACCGGGTGATCCTCGAGGATCTCGAAGTCGGGGTTCGGCGATGTGAACGCTTGGTCCGTCGAGGCCGGGTTGCCGACCGCGTCGGACTTCTGTTCGATCGCGTTCGAACCGGAGCCCCAGTTGTCTAGCCAGACGACGCCGACCGACTCGTCGTCGGTGTAGTCGAGGAACGTCTCGATGTCAGCGTCCATGTTCTGGACGACGTACGCGTCGTACTCACCGTTCTCGGCAGCGTCGACCGCTTCGCTCCCGCTGATCAGCGAAAGGTCGTACATTTCGGAAAGCTCGTCTTCGAGCCGCTCGAAGACGTCATCACCGTAGGTGCCGTCGTCGACGACGGCAACCGGAGCGAAGTCCTCGAACACCTGGGTCGGACCGGTGGTCACGTCGAGGGAGTCACCGAGGCCCTCGAAGGTGTGATCGAGATACAGGTCGCCCTCGGTGTCGGATTCGGTCGTAACCGTGAGGGTTGCCTCGCCGGTGAGGCCACCGACGTCGACGGGCTCACCCTCCTCGATCTCGTCACCGTTGAGTTCGAAGGTGAGGTCGCCGTCGTAGCCGCCGTCGCGCTCGACGGTGTACGTCTCGAGGTTGGCGACATCGACGACGACGTCGAAGGCGTCACCGCCCTCAAGGCCCTCTGGCTGGCCCTCGACGAGTTCGACGCCGAGCGCGTCATCGAGCCCGAAGTCCTGCTCGACGACCGTCTCGTCGTCGGGGATCTCGACGGTCTCGCTGACTTCCCCGTAACCGAAGCCGGTCGCTGTCACCGTGTACTCGCCCGGCCCGGCGATGAGTTCGTACATACCGTCCGAATCGGTTTCGACCGCTGCGCCGGTGTCGAGCGTGACGGTGGCTCCCTCGATGGGTTCGCCGTCACTGTCGGTCACCGTGCCCTCAATACCGCTATCGAGCGCGACGAACTGCGTCGCACTCAGGGCGTCGATAATGCCGTGACCGTAGTCTGTGTTCGGATCATCGTCAGGCGCGTCGTCGGGCTGTTCGGCCGTGTCTCGCATCGTGTCTTCGAACAGTTCGACGTTCGTCTCGCCCATGGCGGAGGCCATCAGCGCGAACGTCCCGGCCTTGTGCGGCTGGGACATCGACGTGCCGGAGTAGGTGCCGTCGTAGCCGCCGCCGGGCACCGCGCTCAGCACGTCGACACCGGGTGCGGCCGCGTCGGGCTGAACGTATTCATCGGGCCAGTAGTCGGGGGCGTCGTCCCCGAACGCGCTGTCGGTGTCGATCACTTCGCCACCGGAGAAGCTGGCGACGGTTTCGCTCTCGTCGACCGCGCCGCTAGCGAACGTGGAGTAGTAGTTACCGGGCGAACCGCTCGAACCGGCGGTGTTACCGATCGAGACCGAGAGGAGTTTACCGGCGTTCCGGATGTTCTCCGCGGGCTCGATCATGTCCGAAAGGTAGCCGTCAGCACCGAGGCTCATGCCCACGACATCGACGTCCTCCTGTTCGGCGGCCCATTCCATCCCGGCCGCGATCTGAGCGAAGCTACCGCCGCCGAAGTCGTCGAGCACTTTCGCGCTGTAGAGTTCGGCGTTGGGAGCGACACCGTACGCGGGAACGTCACCGTCGGGGGTCTGCGGACCGACGGCCGTGCCGCTCACGTGAGTCCCGTGACCGTTGCCGTCGTTCGGCTCGGAATCGATCGGGTTACCGGCATCGTCGAACTCCTGGAAGTTGTCCGGGTCCATATCGAAGTCCGGATGGTCGTTGTCGAGGCCCGTGTCGAGGATAGCCACTCCGGCACCCTCGCCAGTCACGCCGAGCTGATTCCACACGTCGGGCGCGTTGATCATCTCGAGCCCGTACGTGTACTCCTCGTCGTCGACGCTCACGTCGTCGGCAGAGGGGGCGTCAGCCGCTCCCGCATCGTCCGGGAGCGTCATCTCGAAGTTGGCGTGGAGCCGCTCGACGTTACGCATCTCCGCCAGCTCTTCAAGTGAAGTCTCCTGCGGATCGACTTCGAGAAGAACTGCGTTAGCAATGTGGAACTGGTTCAGCGCATCGACTCCGTCGGTTCGTTCCGCGAAGTCCATCACGCCCACCTGTGTCTCATCTGCGTGCCGCTCTAGCTCGTCGAGCGCCTGCTCTTGGCTCACACCGTCAAGATTCGCGGCGGGGAGCCGGGCGACGACTTCCACCGTGTCGCCGTCGGCGGTCCGGAACGCTTCTTCGAGCGCCGGGTCCACGTCGGCGCTACCGGCAGCCTGTGCGCTCACGTCCGGTGAGACGTCGTCAGTATCCAGTGAGCTGTCCATCTCGACGTCGAGTCCATCGACGTCGTCGAAGTCAGTCGTGACGTCAGCCGAGCCGGCGGCGGCGGCGGCCCCCGCAGTCGGAGCCAACATGGATACGACCATGATGGCTGCGAACAGCGCGGCAAACGTCTTCATATAGGTATTCTCTATCATCGTGTCGGATTCGTCCGTATGGATTACCGTCCGTCGTATCCGCAGGACACCCCTTCTGGGGTACACGAGACAGGGAGAGCGAGGATGGTAGTTATTGACTGGTTGTGATCTGGTATTGATCCCTTGTCACCTGCGAGAAATATACGCCCGCACATGGGACTAGAATAACTACGATGCTTCGAATCTACCCACACGACTCAGGGGACGGCACGCTCACGGACGTGTCAGGACATGAGACACGGACTACTGTTGACTTCGGAGCTGTGTAAGTCGAGATAACCATCGATTACTCACCCCTCGTTTCTGGAGTAAAGACTGTTTATACGATTGAAACAACGTCCGTTCGGATCGTCGTTATCACGACGTGGGCGGGGCCTCCCGCTCCCGTCTGCCGAACGATGCGGTGTCCCTCCCATCTCGGAGGGCTATCAATCGGGACCCGTGCGAGCAAAGGAACACGCTGTGTGCGACCTGCAGGGTTCGAATCCCTCGGCGATTTCTCTCACGTCGTTCGAGAAATGCGCCGGCCGGGATCCTCGCGAGTGAGCGAAGCGAACGAGTGAGGGTACGGGCGGCGCGCGACCGGAGGGAGTTTGCTGAGCGAAGCGAAGCAAACGTCGACTGACGGAGTCAGTCGGAAGTGCGCCGGCCGGGATTTGAACCCGGGCCATGAGCTTGGAAGGCTCAGGTCCTACCACTAGACCACCGGCGCGCGTTTTCGGGAAATAGCCGCCGGGATAAGGAGCTTACTCTTTTGGCCCGTCGTGCCCGCCGTCACTCAGCGCGGATCGATCGCCCACCGAATGGCCGTCCACACGGTTCGACCCGTCAACGAGGTCGGGGTCCCGAAACGGGTCGGCGGGGTCGGCTTCGCCGGTGTTCTCGGGTCTACCAGCGTCTTCGCCCCGGTCGACGTACTCGCCTCCGCGTCCGGAACCGACCTCAACTGCCCGGCGGTTGGGGTCGCCTCCGGCGTCAGCATCGACCTCGAAGGCGTCGGTCATCGACCGGAGCTCGCGGGCGAGTCGGCTGAGCTCGTGAGCCTCCGTCGAGACGGACTCCAGCGTGGCGGCCTGTTGTTCGGCGGTCGCCGCAACGGTCGTCGCCTCCGCCGTCGTCTCCTCGCTTATGCCGGCGAGTTCGTCGATCGCTCCGGTCACCTCGTCGACGGACGTGGCCTGTGCGTCCATCGCCTCGGCGATCTCTTGAACGCCGTCGTCCGCCGCCGCGACCCGGTCGGCCACGTCCGCAAGGGCTGTTCCGGCGGTTTCGGCCGTCTCCACGCCGTCGGCGACGCGAATCCGGATCGACTCCATCTCTTCGACGCTCGCCGCGGTCCGGTCGCGAAGGGCTTCGAGACGCGCTTCAACCTCGGCGGCGGAGCGCTGTGTCTCCTCGGCGAGCCGTTTCACCTCCTCGGCGACGACGGCGAACCCGGAACCGGCCTCGCCCGCACGGGCGGCCTCGATAGACGCGTTGAGCGCCAGCAGGTTCGTCCGGTCGGCGATCTCCGAGATGGTCTCGACGATCTCGTCGACGGCAGCCATCTCCTCGTCCAGCTGTGAGACCGTCTCGGCCGCAGACTCGGACTGCTCGTCTATCGCGTGTAGTTCGTCGACCGCGTTGGCGGCGGCGGCATGACCCTCCTCGGCGACTTCGTCCGCGCGACGAGAGGTGGCCGCCACCTGATCCGTCGAGGCGGCGACCTCCTGAACGGTGGCGGACATGTCTTCCATCTCGCTCGCGACCGCTGAGAGCTGTTCGCTCTGTCGGCTCGCTCCGGCGGAGATCTCGTCGACGGCGGCGCTCGTTTCCTGCCCCGCCTCGGCGACTTCGTCCGTTCCCTCCGTGACGGCCGCGCTGGCGGCCGCGACCTCGTCGGCGAACGCATCGACCTCGGCCACCGTCGCCTCGAGCTCGGACATCGCGTCGTTGAACGCGTCCGCGACCTCGCGGAGCGCCGCCGGGTCATCGGGGCGTGTCTCCACGCGGGCGGTGAGGTCCCCATCGGCGCATTCGCCCATCGTCTCGCCGAAGTCGGCCGCACGCTGTGTCAGCGTTTCCGCGAACGCCTCGCTGTCGGCACGCGCCTCCTCCGCCCGCCGCTTCTGCGTCTCCGCGGTCTCGATCTCATCCGCTAAGGAGTCGCGCATCGACCCGAACGCGCCGTACAACGTCCCGAACTCGTCACGACGCTCAGTCTCGAAGCTGACGTCGAGCGACCCCGATTCGAGCGCGTTCGCTTTCCGGCCTAGCCGCCCGAGCTCCCGCACCGTCCCCCGGCCCAGCGTCACGCCGAGGAATCCGAGCCCCACGACCGCGACGCCAACGATCAACAGGATGTTCCGGACGATCGAACCCGACAGGGCGTACGCCTCGTTTACCGGAACGTGAACGGCGACGAGCCACTCCTCGGAGTCGACCGGCGCGTACGCGACGAGGTACTCCTCGTTCGCGAGGCGGTCGGTGGCGTTCGTCGCCCCGTTCCCGTCGAACGCCAGCGTACCGCCGGACCGGAACCCCGGCTCGTCGAGCCCGTCAGCGATCTCGAACCACTCGTCGTCGCCGTACCGCGCCCCGGAGAGCGACGCCGAGTCGCTTGCGGCGACCGTACCGTCGGCGGCCACGAGGGTGGTGAAACTGCCGTCGGTCGGCTGCCGAGCGTCGGCAACGGCGGGAGCGAGGGCGACCTCCACGATCAGGTAATCGCGATCGCTCGTCATCGTGACGAGCGCCACTCGTCGTTCGCCGTCGACCTCGTAGGTCGGGCTGGTGAACACGTCGTCGCCGAACGCGAGGCTCCGGCTGAACCACTCGGCGTCGGTCACGGGTCCACCGTCCATCTCGCCGCTCGACGCGACGACGGTTCCGTTGTGTCGGTCGAAGTAATGGAACGCGATGACCTCGTCGGGGATCGTGATGTGACGCGATTCGAGAAACCGCTCGAGCTCGTCCGGTTCCCGGTCCATGCGGTCGGACGTCGCCGTGTCACGGAGCTCCGCTCGGCGCTCGCCGATCCAGACGTCGAGCTCCGTGCCACCGAGCTCGGCAACCGCGGTGTAGTCCTCACGGGCGTCCGATTCGAGGTGTTCTGTCGTCTCCGCGTACGTGACGACGCCGACGGCACCGATACCGGCGACGACGACGAGCGTCACGAGCGCGAACTTCGCGAGATAGCTGCGAGCGATGAATCCCGGTGTTACCCGGCGGAGGAACCGTTCGAGCGGATCTGAGCCCATCGATTCGAGATGCTCACGTACCGAAGGTTAACCCTTTCTCCCTGTTATCAGATGGGATATTTAGACGGTGGCGAGTGGCTGGCTCCATATCGAGCGTGGCCGGATCCCCGCGTTGATCACTGGTTATCGGCCACGGACGACCGCGTAACAGTTACCGCTGGAAACCTCGGATCTCGCTACAGTGAGGTCGCTGTCGGCGATATCTGTCTCGAACTCCGCTGGCGAGTAGATGTGGTAGAACCGGGGGACCGTCTCCCCGCCCGGGAGCGTCCAGTCGACGGTCGTGTCGAACCCTGATTCACGGTCGAACCGATCGTGCGCCGTGCTCCACGCGCTCACGAGCCCGACGCCTTCGGGGCGGAGGACCCGAGCGAGCTCGTTCAGGCTTCGAACCCGGTTCTCACGTGGCGAGAGATGGTGGATCGTCGCGACGTACACCGCGAGATCGACCGACTCGGTCCGGATCGGTAGCGCCGACGCGTTGCCGTGGACGAACTCGGCGCTGAATCCGTTGTCACGCGCGCGGGTCGCCGCCTCGCTCAGGAGCTCGCGACTGAGATCGACGCCGACGGCTCGCTCCGTCCGGTCGGCCAACAGCTCCGTGTGTCGCCCGTTCCCGCATCCGATGTCGAGACCATGGTTCCCCCGACGATCGGCGAGGAACGACTCGACCTCCGGCCACGCGTACTCACGCGTCGCGGCGAAGTGTCCGGCGATCCGGTCGTACGTCGATCGGAGGTCCATACGCTCCCGTTGTGGGCGTCGGATATATGTCCGGTGGCCGAATCCGGCCACGGCTGCTCTCGGTCACAGCGACGCTATGACGGTGAAGGCGGCGAGCGTCACGACGAGGAGGACCGCGGCGTGTTTCGCCCCGTCGGCTACCGAGCCCTCGCCGAGCTGCCCGGCGACGATCCCGGAACAGAGCGCCTGGATCGCCGCCGCATGGAAGAACAACTGCTCGTAGGCGAACGTGTCTATCCCCCCGAGACCACCGGCGAGACCGCCGAACCCGCCGCCGACGTCCGTCGGCGTTCCGGCGGCGGTCGCCTCCTCGATGGCGGGGATAAACGAGACGGAGAGCGCAGCGATAACCCCGAGGAACACCAGAAACGAGATATAGATGACGATGAGATACGTCAACATCTCCTGTCGCCGTTCGCGGCGAAGCGTCCACGTCGCCCGTGCCTCGTCGGCGGCGATCCGCAACACCGGGGCGACGTCGCCGCTGGCGTGCATCGCGTTGGTGACGAGCACGACCGCACGAGAAGTCATCGGCGACGACACCCGTCCTTCGAGACGACGGAGCGCGGTCGTGGCATCCGCGCCCCACTCCATATCCCGGCGGAGCCGACGGACGTCCGCCGTCAACGCCTCGAGGTCGGAGTCGGCCACCCGACGGAGGCTCGCGACGACGGAGGTGCCCGCCTCGTTGACGCTCGCGAGGCGATCGAGGAAGTCCGGAATAGCCGCCTCGATCCGACGGATCTGTCGTTTCCGAACCTCGTAAACGACTGCGTACGCCGTGAGAACGAACGCGATACCTGCCACGATCGCCGTGTCGATCTGTGCGGCGACCGCGGTCGGTGCTCCCCACGTCACGGGGTGGACCGCAACGAGTATCCCGACGACCGCGATCGGGACCGCGACGGCGAAGACGGACTGGGGAGTCTCTAACACACGCTCGAGCGGGGAGGCCGCCCACTCCCGAAGGGCTCCGAAGCGATCGTACGCGTCCAACCGCTCCCGACTGGCCTCCCACCGGTCACCGGCCCGATCACTCACGTCGCCGCCGCGCTCGATGGCCGCGACCGCCCCACCGTCCGTCCGCGTAACACCGGTTGACCGGTCGGCGTCCGACCCACGCTCGATCCGTTCGGTCCCGCCGATCCCCTGGGTGATGCTGTCGACGTAGACGACGAACCCGAACGTCGCCAGCGGCACCCCGAGGTAGACGACGACCCGCAACAGCGGGAGCGTGTCCTCCAAGACGAGCCCGATCACGACGAGGATCGTGATGAAAAACAGCGGGCCGGCGACGAGCGTCGTGACGTACGCCTCCGCGAACGTCGAGAGCAGCTCGAGGTACTGTCGCTGTTTCCCCTTCGCCTCCTCCTGGTAGCGCTCGTACTGGTCGGCGAGGAACGTCGACAGCGACTGCCCGGTTCCGAGCACTGACGCTAGATTCTCGGCGAACTCCGAGAGGTCCTCGCTCGGCGTCCGCCGAGCGGTGTGCTGGAGCGCGGTGAGCACGTCGGTTCCGAACGCGTTCATGTCCCGAACGGCGACGGACAGCTCCGTCGCGGCCTCGCCGTACACCGCCTCGTTCTCCGCGAGCGTGTCCATCACACGGGGGAACGCCATTCCCGAGCGCGAGAGCGCGTACACGAACGCGACCGTTCTTGGCAGGGTGGCGTCGATCTCTGCCGCGCGGGTGGTCGCCCGCTGACTCAACAACCCCCACCGCGCGTAGTACGCCCCGACCGCCAGCGCGGACCCGACGGTCGCCGAGGCGACGAGGAGCAGGACGAACAGTTCGAGGAGGCTCACTTCCGCCAGTCGGGCGAGCGCGGAGAGAAACGAGAGCGTGCCCGGAAGGGCCTCAGCGAACGTCTGTTCCCCGACGTCGAGCGCGGTCAGCACGCCTCCGGCGAGGTATACCCCGATCACGCTTCCGGCGACGCCGAGCACGCCCGCGTACAACAGCGTCCGCGAGGCATACTCGCGGTGGGTTCCGCCGACGTGAGCGGCCCGCATCAGGTCACGCTCGCGTTGCCGACGGCCGTGTTCCGCGACGTATTTGCCGAAGAACGACAGCGAGACCCGAGTGACCGCGAGATCCGCCCGCGTGGAGACCTGCGGTGCCGCCAACGCGAGACAGGCGACGACCGCCGCCACGAGCGGGAGATAGACGATCATACTCCGCCGCCCGGGCGGTCGGCGTTCGTGTTGCCGGTTTCCGTGGTGGTCGTGTCGTCGGTTTCCGCGGTGGTCGTGTCGTCGGTTTCCGCGGTGGTCGTGTCGTCGGTTTCCGTGGTGGTCGTGTCGTCGGTTTCCGTGGTGGTCGTGTCGTCGGTTTCCGCGGCCTTCGTGTCCGCCCGCGCTTCGAGTCGATCCATGACGCGCCCGGCGTCGGCGTAGTACTCGTTGACGAGCGCCGTGAACTGCCGGTAATCGGTCACGCCCAACTCGCGACACAGCTCGAGGAAGCGCTCGCGGCGCCGGACCTCACGGAGCAGCTCGGAGCGGGACCATCCCCGCTCCTCGGCGATCTCCTCCAGTAACATCGAGTCGTTCCGCCGGAACTCGTCGGTGTCCGGACGCCACTCGAACGCCGAGGAGTAGTCGAGCTCCCCCGTGCGCTGGTCGATGCCGCCGATCTCGCCGATCGTCTTCGCCCGGCGGACCCGTTGGTCGTTCGAGCGAGTCAACGTCTGGACCGAGAGCATATCGAGCGACTGGACCATCGCACGGGGGACGTTGATCGGCTCGTTCTCCAGCCGGTTTATCACCGTCTCGATCGAGTCCGCGTGCATCGTCGAGAACGTCGTGTGTCCCGTGTTCATCGCCTGAAACAGCGTTATCGCCTCCTCACCGCGGACCTCTCCGACGATGATGTACTCGGGACGGTGCCGGAGCGCGGAGCGCAACAAGTCGTACATGTCGATGTCCGTCCCCTCGTAGCGACGCTCGCGAGTGACGGAGGAGAGCCAGTTGTCGTGATACAGGGAGAGCTCGCGGGTGTCCTCGATGGAGAGGACCTTCGCGCGCGGCGGAACGAACATCGAGACTGCGTTCATCGACGTCGTCTTGCCCGATGCGGTGCCGCCCGCGAAGATGAAGCTCTTGTTGTGCTCGATACAGAGCCAGAAGTACGCCATCTGCCCGACCGAGAACGTGCCGTAGTTCACGAGGTCGATCGGCGTGAACGGGTCCTCCGCGTACTGCCGGATCGTGAACGCCGACCCGCGTGGGGTCACCTCCTTCCCGAGCGCGATCTCGGCGCGAGAGCCGTCAGCGAGGGTCGTCTCTACCATGGGATCGCCGACGGAGACGTGCCGCCCGGACTGTTGGGCCAGCCGGATGACGTAGTTGTCGAGCTCGTCCTCGTCGAACGAGACGTTCGTCTCGATGTCGGTGTACTCGTCGTGGTAGACGAAGATCGGCAGGCCGTAGCCGTCACAGGAGATGTCCTCGATGTGGCGGTCGTTCAACAGCGGGTCGACCTTTCCGTAGCCGCGGAAGTCGCGATGGAGGTAGTACACCAAGGAGTGGAAGGTGCCCATCCCGGCGTCGACCCCGTACGACTCCAGTAGCGACTTCAGCTCCGTCCGGAGTGTCTCCACGTCGGTTCGTCCGGTCCCCTCCCGATAGAGGAGCGGATCCCGGATGTCGTCCGCGACCCGGTCGAGGAGCGAACGTTCGAACCCGTCGAGGTCGGGCTCGACCGCGTGATACCGGTGTTCACTCGCCTCGTCGTCGTAGGTGATCACCACGTACGCGTACGGCGCGTTCACCCAGTACCGGGCGACCTCCTCCTCGCCGTCGGGCACCGAAAACGTCGCGAGCGGGCCGTCCTCTCCGGGGCGGAACGGTCGCACCGCCAGGTCCGACCCGTGGAGCATCTCCCACGTCCGTTCGAGGCGGCGACGGAACGCGTCGATCCGTCCCTCGAGATCGACGCCGAGGGGGCCTCCCCCGTCGACTGGGCCGTCGGACCGGCCGGCGGAGCCATGGGGCCGGTCGGGGGAGTCTCGGGACCGGTCGGGGGAGTCTCGAGACTGGTCGGTGGACCCCTCGGATCGACCGCTCGACTCGTCGGTCGCCCCTCCGGATCCCTCGACCGGCTCCGTTTGTGTGTCCCCCGACATCGTCGTACCGATATTCGGACCGCCCCGTGTTAAATCGCTTCCGTCGATTATCCGTGTTGAGATCGACGAGGGGGGCTCCGATGACCGCAACGCCCGTTACGTTGATACGGCGGGACCGCTAACGTCGATACGAGAGATGCGGCGTGACTACTTCGATCTGACCGTCGAGGGCGTCGGGGACGACGCCGACGGGCCCGCAGCCCCGCTGGTCCGTATCGACTTCCACGGGCCGGAAGGGCTGTTACGCGATCGGCTCTCGGGAACGGACGACGGGCTGCTCGACGCCGACGGCGTCGATGTCGCCTTCCGCCTCCGTGAACCGCTCTCCGAGGACCGCGATGCCGACGGCGTCGTGGGCGTGACGAACCGCTACACCGGGGACTTCGTCCTCGAACTCAACGAGACTGCCGCCGACGTCATCCCCTTCATCCGGGCGGCCCGAGACGCCACGGAGGACGACGACGCGCGCTACCGGATCGAGATCGATATCGAAGGCGAGCGGCTGGTGACGTACGACCTCGACACCTTCCTAGTGTACGACCACGAAGGGAACCTCCTCCGCAGCGAGAGCCTCATCCCCTCGGGCGTCGAGCTCTAACGGAAGCTACCCTGCGACCGGAGCCATCTCCCCTTCAGATACCCTCACTTTCGCGCGACGATACGCAACACGTCCTCGTCGGCGAGCTCGTGTCCCTTCCCGACCTGCTGGTCGTCGTGTTTCGCGCTCGGACCGGACACCCGCGCGAACTTGAACCGCTCGTCGAACTCGCCGCCGATCTTCTCGCAGGCGTCGCCGACGGTGTCGCCCTCGAACAACACCAGCGGCTCCTCGTAGTCGACGCCCCTCCCGGGTTTGTCCATATATATACGGATGAGTCCGAGCTCCTCCCAAAGCCGCTCTTTGAGCCCGTCGAGACCGCGCTCTTCCTCGGCCGAGATGAAGATCACTTCCTCCGGGTCGAGGTCTCGCGCACGGAGCTCCTCCTTGACGGTCGGGAGGTACGACTTCTCGATCAGATCCGCTTTGTTGATAGCGACCATCGAGGGGAGGTACACGCGGTTGTCCATCACGGCGTCGACGAGCTCGTCGATCGTGAGGTCGTGCGGGATCGTCACCTTCGCGTTGACGTAGCCGTACTCACGGAGCACCTGCTTGATCGTCCCCTCGTCGAGACTCACGTCGTCGCTCATCGTCACGCCGATCCCGTCTTTGTGCGTCTTCCGGATGTTGATGTTCGGTGGTTCGGTGTCGATCCGGATGTTCGTCTCGTACAGCTCCTCGCTCAACCGGTCGTACTGTTCGATCTCGAACACGGAGAGCATGAACACGACCAGGTCGGCCGTCCGCACGACCGAGAGGACTTCCTTCCCGCCCCCACGTCCGCCTGCGGCCCCCTCGATCAACCCCGGCACGTCGAGGATCTGGATGTTCGCTCCGCGATACTTCAGCATGCCCGGGTTGACGTCGAGCGTCGTGAACTCGTACGAGCCGACCTCGCTGTCCGCGTTGGTGAGGGCGTTTATCAGTGTGGACTTGCCGACGCTCGGGAACCCGACGAGCGCGACGGTGGCGTCGCCGTGTTTCTCGACGGCGTAGCCGTGGCCGCCGCCGGCGGAGGACTGGTTCTCCAGTTTCTCCTTTTTCTCCGCGAGCTTCGCCTTCAGCCGCCCGATGTGGGCCTCCGTAGCCTTGTTGTACGGGGTTTCGGCGATCTCCTCGCGGAGTTCCTCGATCTCCTCTTCCAGTCCCATCGGTACTATCTCGGCCGGTCGACTCGTTAAAAGTGTTCCTTCGTCAGCGTCGTCAGCCCGGGGTGGTCGTCCGCGAGCTGTTTGCTCTGATACGACCTGTGTTTCGGACGGGAACGGAACTGACGCGGATGGTCGGTGCGGCGTGTTCTGAGAGACGGAGACGTACGTATCGCACTGTGATCTATCGTCTGCTTATAAATCAGCGAGTGGTGTTGCCGGCGGCCGTTTATCCCCGGTTGGAGACGCGGTCCTCTTCACGCCCGTGTACGAGCGCCCGGGAGCGCGCCACCGCAGCGTTGGGGTGATCGTCGCCGTCGCTCTCGAGCACTTATATACCGTTGTACCACAGTCGGCGTGCGATACGTACTCCCGCCGTACATCGTCGCGGTTCCGATATCACGAGACCGTTCTCGGACTCGCGAGAGGGCACGAAGGATCGACTCCTCCGAATCGTAACGGGTCCGATCCCCCGGAGAGGGACCCCGGGATCGTCGCCGGGTTCAGCCGACGACGCCGACGACCAGCTGGATCGTGATCAGCAGGAGGAACACCAGCCCGGCCGCAAACGAGCCGGCGGCGATCCCGTGTGCGTTCCCGAGACCACGGCCACGGGTGCCGAAGTAGGCTCCGAGAAAGACGAAGGCGGTCAAAAGGAGGCCGACGACGGCGTAGGTGAGCCCGAGTAGCGTCTCGGAGAGCCCTTCGGCGAACCCGAAGTCCCCGACGGCGAGCACCGCGAGCGCGCCGACGCCGACCGTGATCGCGACGAACGTCACGGACCAGACCGCCGGCGTTCGGGCGATCTCGCCCAGTCGTTCCGTCACCACGGTGTATCTGTCCGTGTGCTCGTCCGCGCCGGGCGGCGTGCGCTGGCCGCCGATCCGTGCGATGGCGACGAACGTGCCGATCACGAGCAGCCCCATCAACGCCGTACTCAAGAGGGTAAGCGAAACCATGATCTCCTCGTTACTACTCGGTCCGGTCGCGCGTACAAATAGCCTTCGTATGCGTCTACGGATCCCCCGTCACGCAGCTGTCTCAGCCTCCGCCTACCGGCCTGATCGCTCGCCGCGTTCCGGCCCCGTACACAAGAGTTAACTTTGCCATCGCTAAGGGAGTCACAAGAGCAGAGAGACGAACATGATAGATTCACTTATCCTGCAAGGGGGGGCTGACTGGCGCGCGCAGGCGGAGGTCTTCGACGAGATCTTCTTCGTCTTCCTCGCGCTGGGCACGCTCGTCGGCATCATCGTGGTCGCGTACACGCTGTGGAACGTGTACAAGTACCGCGACGACGGCAGCGAACCGAAAGAGGACTTCGACGCCCCGGTCGTCGGAGAGCTCCCGACGGGACAGGGCGGACCGAAAGCGAAGAAGCTCTTCCTCTCGTTCGGATTGAGCGCGATCGTCGTGATCAGCTTGGTCGTGTACGCGTACGGGCTGCTCCTCTACGTCGAGGAGGGACCGGACGCCGACGGCGAGGGCGATATCGAGATCGTCGTCGAAGGGTACCAGTACGCGTGGGATTACTACTACGAGAACGGCCACATGGAAACGAACGAGCTTATCGTTCCCGCTGACCAGCGGATCGATATTGCCGTGACATCACGAGACGTCTGGCACAACTTCGGGGCATCGGAGTTACGGATAAAATCCGATGCCATCCCGGGTGAGACTGCGACGAACTGGTTCTCAGTCAGTTCCGAGGAGGTCGAAGCCCAGGGTGGAGAGGCGAACTTCCTCGTCGAGTGCTTCGAGCTCTGTGGTTCGGGTCACTCGATTATGAAAGGGGAGATCACGGTGATCCCTGAAGACGAGTGGGAAGAGTGGTACGAGGACACCGAGCCGGACGAGGAAGGCCAGGAGACCTGGGAACACCACTTCGCCGAGGAGGGTAGCTGACGATGTCCGAACTTCCACCAACGACGTCCGTCAAGCGGTGGTTAGTCACGACGAACCACAAGGATATCGGGATCCTGTACGCGATCACGGCACTGTTCTTCCTGCTGTTCGGCGGCGTGCTCGCGCTACTGATCCGCCTCCAGCTGTGGGACCCGGCGAATCACATCCTCTCGGGACTGGCGTACAACGAGGCCGTGACGGCACACGGGCTCGTGATGGTGTTCTGGTTCCTCTCTCCGTTCGCGTTCGCGTTCGCGAACTACTTCGTCCCGCTCCAGATCGGGGCGGACGACCTCGCGTTCCCCCGGTTGAACGCACTCTCTTATTGGATGTACCTCTTCTCGGGCGTCCTCCTCGGGATCAGCTTCTTCCAGGGTGGGACGCTCGACGCGGGATGGACGATGTACGCGCCGTTGAACGTTCCCATGTACACGCCCAGTATCGGCTCGACCGGGGCGGTACTCGCGCTGTTCATGTTCGTCGTCGGCGTCACCGCGTCGACGGTGAACTTCCTCACGTCGATCCACCACTCGCGGGCCGAGGGGATGGGGATCATGGATATGCCGATGTTCACGTGGTCCATCCTCGCGACCGTTTGGATGATGCTGTTCGCGTTCGCGGCGCTGCTCGCAGTCGGTCTCATCCTCGCGTCCGACCGCATCCTGGGGAGCGTCTACTTCTCGGCGACTGAAGGCGGATCGCTGCTGTGGGGACACCTGTTCTGGTTCTTCGGTCATCCGGAGGTGTACATCGTCTTCTTCCCGGCGCTCGGGGTGATGTTGGAGCTGTTCCAGACGTTCTCGGGCCGTCGTCTCGTCGGCCGGAAGTGGGTGATCATCGCCATCTGTCTGATCTCCGTCCAGTCGTTCCTCGTCTGGATGCACCACATGTTCCTGACGACGATCAACCTGGAGATCAAGACGTTGATGATGGCGACCACCATCGGTATCTCGCTCCCGTTCGACCTGTTGGTGTTCGCGCTGATCTACACGCTGATCAAGGGGCGGGTCCAGTTTACGACGCCGTTCCTGTTCGCGTTCGGTGCACTGCTGTTGTTCATCCTCGGCGGGATCACCGGGGTGTTCCTCGGCGCCATCGTCCTCGACTACGAGTTCCGCGGCACCTACTGGGTCGTCGCCCACTTCCACTACGTGATGTTCGGCGGCGCGACGGCGCTGTTCGGCGGGGCCTACTACTGGTTCCCGAAAGTGACGGGGAAGATGTACGACGAGTTCCTCGGGAAGGTCCACTTCGTGATCTTCTTCATCAGCTTCAACCTGGTGTACTTCTCGATGTTCCTCGCGTGGGAGACGCCGCGGCGGGTGTTCGAGTACAACCCCGCGTTCCAGGGGATGCACCAGGCAGGGACGATCGGCGCGTTCGTCCTCGGGTTCTCCTTCTTCATCATGTTCTACAACTTCGCGAAGTCGTACGTCTCCGGTCCGGACGCGGGTGATAACCCGTGGGACTACTCCCGGACGGCGGAGTGGGCGGTCTCCTCCCCGCCGCCGCTGGAGAACTGGCCGAACCGGCCGTCGTACGCCTCCGGGAAACTGGAGTTCGTGAAAGACTACGTGCCGGACGGCGGTCCGGCCGTGAAGACCGACGAGAACGGCGATGCCGTCACGGACGGCGGCGACAGCCACTCCGACCACATCCGTGAGTACCCGTACTGGGACAAACACCCGAGCCACGCCAGCATCTGGCCGTTCGCGTTGTCGCTGGCAACCGGCATCATGCTGCTCGGGCTCTCCGGGTTCAACGAGTCCACGGAGTTCATATTCGGGAACGCGATCACGGAGCTCTCGGTCGCGATCTCCAACCCGATCTATCCCGCGCTCACCGTCATCGGGCTTCTCGCGCTGGTCGGGACCGGCGTGAAGTGGGGACTCGAGGACTTCTACGCGCCGCCCAGTGAGTTCGCCGAGCGGTGGCCGTTCAACGGCGTCGAGAAGGTGAAACTGGGGATGTGGTTCTTCCTCGCCTCCGACGTGATCGTCTTCGGGGCGTTCATCTCCGCGGCCGTCTTCATCCGGTACAACGCTGGATGGGGAACGTGGACGCCGATCCCCGACTCGCTGCCCGGCCTCATCAACACGTTCGTGCTGCTCACCTCGTCGTTCACGGTGATCCTCGCATTGGTCGCCGCCCACCGGAAGAGCCGGAAGGGGCTGTTGGCGACGCTGGGCGCGACGACGCTGCTCGGGTTCACCTTCCTCGGCGTGAAGGCGTGGGAGTGGTGGACGAAGATCTACGTCGACGGCGTCTTCCTCAGCACGGTCGCCGAAGGGAACCCGTACTCGCCGGTTCAGGCGTCGGTGTACTTCGTGACGACCGGGCTCCACGCGATCCACGTGATCGGCGGGCTGCTCATCGCCGGCTTCCTGATGTACCGTGCGTACCACGGTGCGTACATGGAAGACGAGCGCCCGGTGGAGTACTTCGGCCTCTACTGGCACTTCGTGGACATCGTCTGGGTGTTCCTCTTCCCGCTGTTCTACCTGTTCTAGATCTTCTGCGGCCCGTTTCGTTTTCGTCCGTCCCGCGTTTCAGCCTCTCACCTCCTCGTTCCGTGCTGTCGTGGCCCCCGTCGATTTGGGACGGGATACGGTTCTCAGCGTGCGGGCGACACACGGATAGCCCCCAACCGACCGAGTGGAGTCCGTGCGCCGGCGCGATATGCTGTGGGTCGCCAAGTCGTCGCAGAGCCGTCCCCGACGGTCACGAAGGCCGGCTGCGCGTCCGGGAAGAGACGGTCGATATCGACGAGAGCGTGGTCTGCGACGATGGAACCGCTGACGACACTGGGCCCGACTCGGGCAGCGTCAAGGGGCGAGCGTCCACACGCGTGGACCGGTGTCGGTCGCGGTCGACGATATCCGGGTTTCGGCGTCTTGAACGCCTTTCCAGCGGTGAGTGGCTACGGGACGACTCCCGCGCCGATTCAGAACGTCGCCGGCGCGAGCGCGTAGACGAACAGCCCGGTCAACAGCCCGCCGGCGACGAGGTAGTACGTCAGCGGGATCAGGTTCAGACGGACGACCCGTCCGGTCTTCCCGACGAGCCCCACAGTCGCGAGCGCGGCGATCACGTTGTGGATCGCGATCACGTTCCCGATCGCCGCACCGACGCTCTGGGCGGCGATGAGCAGCTGCGTCGGGAGGTCGAGCCCGACCGCGATCTCGAACTGGAACGCGGTGAACGTGATGTTGCTCACGGTGATCGACCCGGCGATAAACGCGCCGAGCGCGCCCACCGCGGGGGCGAAGAACGGGTAGGCCCCGCCGAACGTCGCGGCGGTGGCGTCGGCGAGCACGACGATCATGCTCCCGTCGGCGACGCTCGCCGGCGCGTCCGCGGTCTGTAACATGATCTCGACCATCGCGATGACGAACACGAGCGCGACCGCAGGTGAGACGATCTTCCCGGCCGCCTCGCGCCAGGCGTCCGATACCTCGCCCCGATCCATTCCGAACAGGGGGATCGCGACGAGCGCGCTGACGAGGAGCCACGTCCCGGGAACGTACGCCCACGCGATCGCGCCGCCGACGTCCGTGCCGAGGATCCCGCTCCACTCGATCGCCATCCCGGTTCCCTCCTGGAGGAACGTCGCGATCGGGTCGATCACGCGCGTTCCGACCAGCAGCACGACGAGGACGAGATACGGTGACCACGCGCGGAAGATCGACATCGGCGCGCCGCCCGCCCCGGCCGCCGCGTCGGCGTCAGCCTCCTCGCTTCCCGGCTCGATACTACCGACCCAGTGGTCCGGCCACTCCTCGCGGTCGGGGAACTCCCACTCCTCCTCCGGAAGAAAGTAGCCGGCGTTGAGCGCCGCGACGACGATCCCGCCCCCGACCATCGCACCGAACAGCGAGGGGAGTTCAGGACCGACGAGCCACGCCGACGCGACGTACGGGACCGCGAACGCGACCCCGGCGAACAGACACAGCGGTGCGACCTCAGCGACAGGGGCGAGCGACCGCCCGTCCGAGTCCGTCGCCCCGAAGAAGTACACGACCATCCCGACGGCGAAAAGCGGCATCAGGGTCCCGAGGATCCCGTTGAATACGGCGGCCCACCCGCCGGCGGCGACGGCGTACGCTCCCACCGACTCGAATCCGCCACCGGCGATCGCGTCGGCGACGTTCTCCAGCGGCTGTTCGAATCCGACGATCACCGGCGTGCCGACCGCACCGAACACCGTCGCGACGGCGTGACCGATGAGCGCGGCGACGACCGCCGTGAGCGCGGGAAACCCGAGCGCGAGGAGGAGCGGCGCGACGACGGCCGCGGGCGTGCCGAACCCGGCGACGCCCTCGATGAACGTCGCGAGGAAGAAGCCCAGGAGGACGACCTGGACACGACGGTCGTCGCTGATCGATGCGAACCCGGCGTTGATACGGTCGACCGCCCCCGAGTTCATCAGCGTGTACAACAACACGAGCGCGCCGAAGACGATCCAGAGGATCTCGACGGCCGCCATCGCGCCGTCGATCGACGCCGCGGCGATCCACTCGACGGGCATGTCCCACGCGAGAAAAGCGACGACGGCCGCGGCCGCCCACGCCACGGGCATCGCCCGTGCGGCCGGCCACAGGAGTCCGACGAGAAGGACGCCCACGATGAGAAGCGGGACGAGCGCCAACGGCGCGCTTGGCGTCATCGGTCCCGCCCCCCTCGTGTGCTCCCGGTCGGTTTCGCCGTCCAACGTCGGCCGGGATCCGCCCGACGGCGAGCGATGTGAATAGAGATTCCGGACATATACATCCGGGAGTGACACTCAGTATTAAAACCCCCCGGGCGTTTCGATCCGTCGGGGATCCTCGGTAGGCGATCACTCCGCGGATCGGCGACCGTAGTCGACCTTCCTCCCGCCCTCGTTTTCGTCCCCTCAGTCGGACTCTCCGACCACGTCGGCGTCGGTCGGTCCCTGCCCGTCGAACTCGGCGACGGCCGCGTCGAGACGTTCGGGATCGTCCGCCGCGACGAGCTCCCGGTCGGCGGTGGAACAGTCGGCGTCGACGCCGAGACGGTCACAGACGAGGTCGGCAGTCGAGGCCGCCATCAGCCGATACGTCGTCAGCTTCCCGCCGACGACGCTGACTGCGTTCTCGACACCGTCGGCCGCGTGGTCCAACTGGAAGAACCCACGAGAGATCCCCCGTCCGCCGCGTTCGGCTTCGTCAGGGGCGTACAGCGGTCTGACGCCCCACCACTCGCGGACGACGGGGGCGTCCGCTACCGGTGGAAGCATCGCGGCACACTCCTCGACCGACCGTTCGACCTCCCAACGTGCCTGCTCGTAGTCGTCCGGGTCGTTCACTGGGACGCTCGTCGTCCCGAGTACGGCTTCCGACCCGTGTGGAACGACGATATCGCCGTCGTCGGGGTCCCGGCAGCGGTTCAACACCGGCCCGAGCCCGTCGTACTCGACGGAGACCATCACGCCACGGGTCGGCTGCATGTCGACGTCGAGGCCGGCCATCGCGGCGACCTGGCCAGCCCACGCACCCGCCGCGTTGACCACGTACTCCGGAGCGAGCGTCTCCGCCATCTCCCCGCCGACGCGGACTTCCGTCACCCGCCCGTCATCGACGGTCATCGACTCTACCGGGGTGTGCGGGCGTATCGTCGCCCCGTGAGCCTCGGCGTCGAGCGCGTTGGCCGCGATCAGCCGGGACGGGTAGACGACGCCGTCTGGCACACGCATGACTCGCTCCGTCCCGTCGGCGAGGTTCGGTACCGACTCCCGGGCGGTGTCCGGATCGACGGGTTCGGCCGGGATACCGATCTCCTCGCACGCGGCGCGCTTCCGCTCGAAGTACTCGTCGTCGTCGTCGGCCAAACTCACGAACAGGCCTCCCGTCTCGGCGACGCACGCGCCGGCGATCCGTCGGAGGGTCCGGTTCTCCTCGATACACTCTCTCGCCCCCTCCGCGTCGGCCTCAGCGTACCGAGCACCGCTGTGTAGGAGGCCATGTGAGCGGCCGGAGGTGCCGCTGCACAGTCCGCCGCGGTCGACGAGCAGTACGTCCACCCCGCGAAGGGCTAGGTCGCGAGCCGTTCCGATGCCGGTCGCTCCCCCACCAACGACGAGCACGTCCGGGTCGTGTGACATATGATCCGTTCGGGGTACGGAGTAAAGAGGCTGTTGTGTGATATCACACGGCATTGAATTCGGCGCGTCGCGTCCCGACAGGATCCCCCGGAGATCCCGCGGTATTAGCGGGTCGAAGTGGGGACGACCGGGGGGAGCATACCGTCGCTGGTCGCGTCCTCGATCACCGCCTCGCTGGCGTGTTCCCCGCTGAGCAGACACATCGGCATCCCGATCCCCGGGTTCGTGTACGCCCCGACGTAGTAGAGCCCGTCGACGCCGGGGGCACGGTGTGCGGGCCGCAGCGGCCCGGTCTGTTTCAGGGTGTGTGAGAGCGCGAGCGCGGTCCCCTGTGGAGCGTTGAACCGGTCGGCGAACGTCGAGACGCAGGCCGACTCCTCGAGGACGATCCGGTCGCGGAAATCGACGCCGGTGGTGGCCGCGAGGTCGTCCAAGACGAGCTCGCGGAACCGCTCTCGTGTCTCCGGGTCGTCATCCAGTCCCGGCGCGAGCGGGACGAGGAGAAACACCGCCTCGTGTCCATCGGGCGCGACCGTCTCGTCGGTTTCCGAGGGCACGTGGACGTAGTACGCGGGGTCCTCGGGCCAGCCCGGGTCGTCGAAGATCGTTTCGAAGTGTGGTTTCCAATCGGTCGGCAACACCAGCGAGTGGTGTTCCAACTCCGGGATCTCCCCTTCGACGCCGAAGTACAGCAGGAACGCCGACGGCGCGTACGTCCGGGAGTCCCAGTACGCCTCGCGGTCGATAAGCCCGTCGGGGAGCAGGTCGGCCTCGACGTGTGTCGGCGCGGCGTTGGCGACGACGCGGTCGAACCGATCGACTCCGTGGCCGTCCGTGGCGACGTCGAACGCGGGTGAGCCGTCGGTCGCTCCGTCCGCCGGCTCGATCGCGGTCACCGGCGTGTCGGTGTGGAGGGTCACGCCCAGATCGGTCGCGAGCTCGACCATGCCGTCGATCACGCTCGCGATCCCGCCCGTCGGGTGGTAGACGCCGAGGTTCATGTCGACGTGGCTCATCAGCGTGTAGATCGCGGGCGTGTTGTACGGCGACCCGCCGAGGAACACCAGTTTGTACTCCGCGATCTGTCGCAGCTTCGGGTGATCGAAGTACGATCCGACGTAGTTGTCCATCGTCCGCAGCTTCGGGAGCGCGCGCGCCGACCGGACCACGTCGATATCGAGCATGTCCCGAAGCCTGGACCGGCTGGGGTAGACGAACCGATCCATCCCCAGCTCGTACGCCTCCGCCGCGTCCGCGAGGTAGTCGTCGAGGCGGTCACCGGCACCCGTCTCGTACCCCTCGAACAGCGCCTTCTGTCCCTCCCGGTCGGGGGGCATCCGCGCGTGGTCGCCGTCCTTCCAGTAGACGTCGTACAGGGGGTCGAGTGCAGTCAGCTCGTAGAACTCCTCGGTTTCGCGCCCGAACTGCTCGAAGAACCGGTCGAACACCTCCGGCATCAGGTACCAGGAGGGACCGGTGTCGATCCGGAACCCGTCGCGTTCGATGCGGCCGGCGTACCCGCCCGGGTGCGCGTTCCGTTCGAGCACGGTTACTTCCGCGCCGGCGTCGGCGAGGTACGCCGCCGCCGAGAGACCCCCGAATCCCGCACCGACGACCGCGATCGACTCGCCGGCGAGCGGCTCGCCGGCGCGTGCCTTACCCGTATCGCCGGCGTCTCCCGCGCCCCGTTCCCTGTCGGGTCGTGCGTGGCTCATCGATCGTCAGTACGGACTCCTGCCGCTTCATTCGCCGCCCATACACAGTCAGGTGTGTGTCGCGATCACATTTTCTCGGTTGGCGGATCTCCCTGGAACCGCCGGGCGACGACCGCGAAAACGCCGACGGCGATGAGGTAGAGTCGCCAGCCGCGCTGGGCGATCGGGAACCGCCGGTCGATCACGTCGGCGTCGGCGAGGTTCTCCGGCGAGTCCGGCTCCACGGGGTTGTTGACGTGGACCGACTCCGTCGTGCCGGTTCCGCCGGCGTCGACGGTCCGTTCCCCGGTCTCGGGGTCGAGCTCGATATCCACGAAGGTTTGGACGAACCCGTCGGCCGTCGAGAGCAGGATCTCCCCCTCCAACCGGAAGAACTCGTCGTGGAGCGGCCACAACGCGTTTACTCCTTCCAGATGCGCCCAGTCGAGGAAGACGTGCGCGAAGACGTGGACGAACAGACAGACCCACGCGACCCGGATCCAGCGGTCCGTGACTCGCTCACGGAGCGCCGACGTCGATCGGACCCGCGTATCGTAGTACAACAGGACGCCCGCGGCCGCCGGGAGGACGAAGTTGTGGCCGACGGTCCGGTGAGCGCCGGACATCACGGGACCGAGGAGGCTGTCGACCTCGGGGAGGACGACGATCAGGAGGACAGCTGCCAGCGCCGGCCGGTCGTACGCACCCTTCAGGAGTCCCGCCGCGAGCAGCAGTGCGAACCCGGCGTGGACGACCGACGAGGGCATCTACCGATCACCTCGCTCCGTTTCGCCCGGCCCGACCTCGTCGAGTTCGACCGCGGTGTCCGCGGCATCGCTGCTCCCACCAGCTTCCACGAACCGGATCGCGAGTAGCGCCCCTGCCGCGGCGACCACGACGGCCTGCCAGCCGCTCCGGACGAGGTACAGCTCGCGCTCCGCGCCGAGTGCAAGCCCCGGCCGACCGTCGGGATTGATCCACGTCGGGATCGCGTACGTCGCGGTCGTCCCGGGACTCTCAAGCGGGAGGACACCCGGGCCGGACGCCGACAGCGAGACGAACGTCTGGACGATCCCGTCCTGTGTGGAGAACACCAGCCGTCCCGCCACGAGGTAGTAAGCGTCGTGGACTGGGTAGAGGAGGTTCACGCCGGCGAGACCGAACAGCTCCGGACCGATGCCGGCGACGGCGAACGCCGCGAGCGCGACCCACGCGACGCGGACGCCCCACCAGCCGTAACGCGTCCGAAGCCACGACGTTTCTCGGCGAGTCGTGTCCCAGTACAGCAGCCCGCCGGTGGCAAGCGGGATCCAGGCTGCGTGGAAGAGCGCGTTCGTTGCTCCCGGGATCACGAGGCTCGCGACCGCGTCGAGGTCGGGGAGGACTGCGGCGGCGACGACGACCGTTACTGACCGCCGGTCGAACGCGGCTCCGAGCAGCGCGGCCGCCAGCAACGCCCCGAAGGCGGCGTTGACGAGCGTCGGTGCCATACCAGTTCCTGCGTTCGGGTGGGCATAAGCGATCGGGCAGGGTTCTCCGCTGCCACGACAAGCAACCCGTCGTCACTGTAGGCGCTTCGTCGTCTCCACGAGCGGGTGTCGCGCGTAGTCGACGATCTCGATGTCGCCGATCGAGTGTAACCCCTCCTTCTCCGCGGTCCGCGCCATCCCGAGGTCGACCGGCGTCTCCGGGATGATCACGTACGCGTCCATCGTCTCGACCCCCATCTCGTGGGCCGCCATGACGCGGTGATGGCCGTCGGCTAAGTGGAGCACGCCGCCGTTGTCAATGACGACGAGCGGTTCGGCCAACCCGCGTTCGAGCTCGTACTGGCGACCCTCCAGCTCGTCGGCGTACACCCGCGACTGCGTCGGGATGAGCTCGTCGAGGGCGACCTCCCGACGTTCCTCCCCGAGGGTGACGCCGTGGATCTGTTCGAGCGTCCGCATCAGTTTCCCCACCTTACCGGGCGTCGCGCGTTCGATCTGGGATCGGACGACGTCCGTGTTCGAGATGATCCCGACGAGGTTGTCGGCGTCGTCAACGACCGGCAGCTTCTGAATGCCGGACCGCAAGATCACCCGGGCCGCGTCGGTCACCTTCATTTCCGGGTGCGCGACGATCAGGTCCTCGGACATCACGGTGAACACGGGCGCTTCCTCGTCGGCCAACAGCAGGTCCCCGGCGGAGACGAACCCCTCCACCGTTCGCCCGTCGGTCACGGGAAACCCCTTGTGGCCCGCCGTCTCGACCATCCGACGGGCGACGGTGGCCACCGTGTCGTCCGGACTCACGGTCTCGACGTCCCGCGTCATGTACTCGCCGACCGTCGGCTTTCCGGTCATGGGTTTACGTATGCGCGTCGGTGTATAAAAGGGATTGCCGAAACGACGCCCGATCCCCGTCGGATCGGTCACGGCTCCCGCTTAGCCCCGGGCCGCCCGTTCCCGTGAGCCTCGTTTCGCGAACACTCCCGTTCCGGCCGGACGTCACGGTCATCCGATCGCCGCCGCCGGGTCGCGGTCGAGCCCCTCGTGAACGACGAACTCCAGCGCGTTGACGACGTAGTGGGCGACGACGACGACGAGGAGGCTTCCGGTGACCACGAACACCGCCGCCAGCGCGAACCCCAACACGCCGGTGACGACGATCCCGATCCGCCCCTGCGCGCCGTGGCCGAGCCCGAACGCGACCGAGGAGCCGACCGCCAGCAGCCACGGGTCGATCCCGAACCCGAACGCCACTGCGCCGATCAGCGCCCCGCGGAACAGCAGCTCCTCGAACACGGCGATGATCGGGAGGACGACGCCCAACAGCAACACCCATCCCCGAGCGTCGGCCGGTGCCATCGCCTCGCGCAGCC